>NZ_JBQERC010000014.1:0-93305 GCF_056534665.1 Ruegeria sp. P8 | reverse complement strand
TGCTGGCCAACACCCTCACCGCCTGCTGCCGCGCAAACAAACTCCCAGAACCAGAAGGCCTGACCGCCTGATAAACACGGGGGCCGGAGCGTATCCGTCGGACCGGTCCCCTTTTTTTGGCAGGCAAGGTTCCAGCCAAACCGCCCCCAGACCGCCCCATGAGAGCATGGGCAAAGCAGCCTGAATGGGTTTGACAGCTGAATAATTCATGATATCCCTGTATTCCCAATTGGTTACAGGTGAAGACACTATTGTGTCTGAGGCATTCGGGTTGAGCTATGCTAATTCATGCACAAAAGCGGTATGACGTCTAAAATAAGTACAATCCAGAAGGCATTTTCACCGCAGCGTGTGGCAGCGGGTTTGGCCTTTCTTCCTTTACTTGCATATGCGTTTCCACCCTTTCTTGACTCTGACCTTTCATTTGGATTGCGGCTTGTATTCTGGGCCGGGGTAATACTCCTTGCTCTGACGGTGACCGGGCTGGTCCGAAAGCTGATGCAGAAGAATTTTGCCCTTCTGAACCTTCTGGCGCGGGACCTGACATATGTTGTCTTGACCGTGGCTTTGTTCACGCCTTCTTTGTGGATGCTAGCCTGGGCACTTTACATCCTTGGTGGAAGTATGGTGCCAGATACCGAACGGGTTGTCGTGTACGGCGCTTTGTTCGCGACAGGCTTGATGCTTGTTCAGCGTAACGACCTGAATGCCTCGGCCAATACTGAATCCGATCCTGAAAAACCACGCCTTGTCAAACGCTTGCCGCCCAGGTTCAACGGGCAGATCTATCGCCTGACTGTTCGGGATCACAACGTAGATGTTGTCACCTCAGAAGGCACCTTCACGCTTCGGTCGCGTTTCACAGATGCAATCGCCGAGATGGAGCCTGTCCCGGGTCATTGTTCGCACCGTTCGCATTGGGTCACCGACGCATCCATTGCAAGTGTCGAAAGAGAAGGCAGCAAAACCTTTCTGAAACTGGTCAATGGAGATCTGGTTCCGGTCAGCCGGAAATACAAGCCGTTGCTGGAACAGGACGGCCTGATTTGAACCTATTGTGGCATTGGCATCATATGCGGATGCGGACCTGTGAGAATCGCTATCGCCTGCGATCCCATGAGTGCCGACAGCACATGATCCGAACTGCGCAGCCCCCCGGTAAAGGTGCCATATGCCGGAAGTATCAGGCGATGATCGTTCAGCAGAAAGGCGGGGCGTGAAATATGACGTCCCTTGACCCTGATCCGGACTTTTGGATGGTAATGGCCGGAAACTTCTCCTCGCGCGGGATCCTGCGCGATATGACGGAAAACAAGCGGGCCACGGTGCCATTCGAACAGATGGGTTCCACCCATCTCAATAGGACCGGGATCGTGGTTCCCCTCAATCCAGATCCACTGACGTCCGGACTGTAAGGTCGCGATCCTTAGCATTTCTGATTTTGGCAGCGCCCGGGCAGCCTCAAGATCATCGAAGCTGTCGCCCAGACATACAACGGTTTTGGCGTTCGTGCGCGCCAGATCATCCTTCAGGCGGTCCAGCGTTTCACGGCTGTCATAAGGCGGAAGCGAAGGCCCACCACGCCGCGCCACGCGCTCGGATTTGCCCAGATGCAGGTCCGACACGCACAGCAAGCTTTCGTCTGGCCACCAAAGCGCACCGGACGGCAAAGCACACAAGCACTGACCAGCAAACGGAAACCCAAATTCGTTCATGATACGTTCTTGGCCTGTTTCAGAGCCCGGCGCAAGCAGATCAAAGCTGTTCCAACCCCGCCGCTTGCAGCAGCCGTGCGCTTTCCTCCGCCAGAAGCCTTTCTTCGGCACTGCCTTTCACCGGCACTTTGCCAACCTCAAGAAACAGTGGTGCTGACAAGGGCGAGACACGCTCGAGCCGCACCAGATCGATTCTGTCGCCAATTCGGGCCAACATTGTTTCGATCCGACCGAAATCGACAAGCCCGCGCATGGCTTCTTCGCGGGTGATCTGCATCAATAGGTGATCGGGATCGTATTTCAGCAAGGTGTCATACAGGATATCTGACGAAAACGTAGCCTGCCGCCCGCTTTTGCGTTGCCCTGCCATGTTGCGTTCGATCAGACCCGCAATGGTGGCCGATGCACGAAACGTGCGCTTCATAACGGCGTTACCTGCCAGCCAGGTGTCCAGTCCGTCGCGCAGCGCATCGGGTTGAAGCAACGGGCGGGGATCGGTAACCGCGTCCAGACCCCAGATCAGCGTGGCATAGTCCGTGGCGACAAACCCCAGCGGGGCCAGTCCGGTTTCCTCCATCCGTTTGGTCAGCAGCAGGCCCAGTGTTTGTTGCGCGTTGCGACCAGCAAATCCGTAGACGCACAGATGTTCACGCCCATCGCTGGGAAAGCTCTCGATCAGCAGACGATCACGCTGGGGCAGGCGGGACATCTGGCGCTGCAAATCCAGCCATTCAGCCGTATGAGGGGGAAGCTGTGGCCAGTCAGTTTGGGCAAACATGCGCAGAATGCGGTCGCTGAGTTGCGTGGAGGTTGCGAATTTCGTGCCCGAAAAGGTCGCAATCTTTGGCTTTCGGTCAGCGCGCCGCGTGACTTCGACCACCATCTCGCGCAGTCCCTCATACCGCACGATTTGCCCGCCGATCAGGAAGGTGTCGCCGGGCGTCAGCGAGGCAGCGAATGCTTCTTCAACCTCACCCAGAGGTTTGCCGCCCCGGTTACGTTTCAGACGAACTTTGAGCGTATCCGTGTCCTGAATAGTGCCTAGATTCATACGAATGCGCGATGCGGCGCGTGGGTCGCGCAACTGCCATTGCCCGTCGGTACGCTGCTGCAACCTTTGCCAGCGATCATAGGCTTGCAGAGCATAGCCGCCGGTGGCGCAGAAATTCAGGCAGGCGTCAAACTCTGCCCGCTTCAGCTGAGCGTAAGGCCCGGCGGATGTCATCTCGGCATATAGATCATCTGCGTTAAATGGCCCGGCGCAGGCGGCAATCAGGATATGCTGGCACAAAACATCGCGCGGGCCGCGACCGCGGGGTTCCCCATCCAATTCATGGGCTTTGGCGGCCTCTAGCGCGGCGACGCATTCGACCACTTCGAAGCGATTGGCAGGCACCAAAAGCGCCTTGGAAGGTGCGTTATAGCGGTGGTTGGCCCGTCCTATCCTTTGCACCAGCCGTTTGACATTCTTGGGCGCGCCGATCTGGATCACCAGATCGACATCCCCCCAATCGATGCCCAGATCCAGCGAACCGGTGCAGACGATCGCGCGCAAGTCACCTCGAACCATTGCCGCCTCGACCCGCTCGCGCTGCTGCCGGTCCAGACTGCCGTGATGGATGCCGATGGGCAGACCGTCATCATTGGCCAGCCAAAGATTGTGAAAGAATATCTCGGCCTGGGCGCGCGTATTGTGAAAGATCAACGTGGTCTTGTGATGCTTGATCTGCTCCAGCACAGCTGGGATGGCATAAGCCGCGCCACCACCAGACCAGGGTGGCATCTGTGACGTTTCCAGCATTCGGATATCCGGGTCCGGGCCGGGGTCGGCCTGTACAATCTGGCAGGGATCAGGGTGGCGGGCCAGAAAGCGGGCAACCGCAGCAGGATCTTCCACCGTCGCCGACAACCCGACGCGGCGCAGATCGGGATTGAGGCGTTGCAGACGCGCCAGCGCCAGAATCAGCTGATCCCCGCGCTTGCTTTCAGCCAGTGCGTGGATTTCATCGACGATGATCCGCTGCACCCCTTCAAACATACGCGGCGCATCCTCGTACGAGGTCAGCAACGCCAGACTTTCCGGTGTGGTCAGCAGGATGTGGGGCGGATCGGCCCGTTGGCGTTTCTTCTGCGTGGCTGAGGTATCGCCGGTGCGATCCTCGATCCGAATAGGCAGACCGATCTCATCCACCGGGGTGCGCAGGTTACGCTTGATATCCGCTGCCAGCGCCTTGAGCGGCGAGACATAGATTGTGTGCAATCCATTGTGATCAGCATCCGCAAGTTCAGCCAGCGACGGCAGAAACCCGGCCATGGTCTTGCCGCCACCGGTGGGCGCAATCAGCAGTGTCGCCGGGCTGCATGCGCGGTCGAACATCTCTTGCTGATGCGGGTGGATGGACCAGCCTTTGGTGGAAAACCACGCGGCAATCCGTGCGGGAATCTGCGTCATGAACGCAGACTACCTGCCCCGGAGTGGTAATGGCACGGCGTTATTTGACGATTTTCTCGTCTTTGACGAACATGTTGGCCCAGGCCCGGTCGATCAGTTCGGGGCTCATCTGATAGGGGATGCCTTCGAACTCGCAGATCGAGATCATCTGGTCGATCAGAAAGATCGGTTGATAGTTGGCGTAGATGTTGTTGATGGTCGGGTATTTGACCTTCAGCAGATGCACCAGCGCCGCCTCATCCAGTGGCATCCCGCGTTTACGCGCAACCATGGCGAAAATCTTCAGGAAGTTCTCCTGATTCGGACCGTCGATCTTGATCTTGAAGAAAATCCGGCGCAGGGCTGCCTGGTCAAAGATCTCGTTCGGGTGGAAGTTGGTCGAGAAGATGACCAGCGTATCAAAAGGAACTTCGAATTTCTCACCCGATTGCAGGCCCAGGATATCCTTGTTTTCTTCCAGTGGAACAATCCAGCGGTTGACCAGCGCCTGCGGCGGTTCGGCCTGACGGCCAAGGTCGTCCACGATAAAGATGCCGCCGGTGGATTTCAGCTGAAGCGGTGCCTGATAGGTTCTTGCCGTGGGGTTGTAGACCAGGTCCAGCATACTAAGCGACAGTTCACCGCCGGTGACTACGGTCGGGCGTTCACACTGTACATAGCGTGAGTCGAACCGTTTGCGGCGGCGCAGGCTGTTCGGGTCGTCGGCCTCCTGCTCGATCGCGGTATGCACGATCGGGTCGTAGACTGTGATCACCTGCCCCGCATATTCGATGGCATAGGGTACATAGACATTGTCCCCCAACGCATCGCGAATGCCGTTCGAGATGGACGATTTACCGTTGCCCGGCGGGCCATACATCAGGATCGACCGGCCTGCGCTGACCGCCGGGCCCAGATGATCCAGCAGGCTGTCGGGCAGAACCAGATGGCCCATGGCATTGGTCAACTGGTCGCGCGTGACCTGAATGTTGCGGATCGACTGGCGCTTGACCTGCTCGCGATAGACATCCAGCGGCACGGGCATCGCACCGAAATACTCGGACTGGCTGAGGGCATCCAGTGCGCGGGCCTTGCCGGCATCAGTCAGCTGATATCCCATCTCGTTGCCACTGTTGGCGTTCAGCGTCCCCGTAGCCTCAAGCAATTTTTGTTCGCGCGCGATATCGATCAGTTCCTGCGTGACAGCACCGGGCAGACATATGGCTGCTGAAACTTCTGACACTGTGCTCGCATTCTTGCGAAATATGGTCTTCAGCAAAATATCCCGCATCATCACCAGCGGAAGCTTCATTTCGCCTAACCCCTTCGGGGCAGGGGGGGCCATAACAGAGGAAGTCTGCATATTCATGCGCGGTGCTCGTTCGTCAAATTGTAACGCCAACTGCCCGAATAAGGGCGACTTGAAGGAAAAGTGACCCAGCTTTGTGGCGGGACAAAGGCAGCGGCAAGGCGCGCTGATGATAGTTTACGAACCGAGAACAGTACCCAGAATCAGATACATGGCCAACGAGCCACCCAGTGCGAAACCCATGGGGAACTGTTTGCCCCGATCCCAGCTTTCCCAATGTGGCGCAATGGTGCGCAACCTTGTGATTTTCGCCAAACGGTGCGTGACCACGGCGGCCAGAATACAGGCGGTCAGAATAAGAAGCACCAGCTTTAGATCGCCAAGCCAGACAAATGGCGCGGACGCGGCAAGAAACTTCGCGTCACCCGCGCCCATTGCTCCTGACGCGTTCAGAAGAATGCCGAAAATCAACACAACAGGGATATGCAGAAGATGCCAGAAGTAGATTGGCATCGACACATTGATCAGCAACAGATGACCGCTGACCGCACCGGTGGACCAGGGCGGGATGGCAATCAGCCCGACCACGACATAAATCAGCGCCAGGGCAACAACTGCATGGTTCTTGATCCGCATCTCACGCATATCCGTGAAGGCCACGTAAAAGCAGATCGGCAGCACGAAGGGCAGGAACCATGCCGCCGCCGCAGCGGGGATTTGCATGTGTCAGGCCTCTTCAAGCGCACGAAGCGAGCGAACCGCTTCATCGAAATGCTGCGGATGAGTGGCAATAGCCTCGCGGAACAGGTTTTTCGCGGTTTCTACGTCGCCTTGTTTGACTGCGGAAATACCCATCGTATTCAGCAGTAGCGCCCGTTCAACCTGGGTCATCGGCACCACAGGAAGGCTATAGTTGCCCTGCGCTGACCGGGCCAGAACCAGATTGTTCTTGGCAGTGAACAAAGAGCTGTCCTGACGGACTGCGTCGGTAAACAGGCGTTCGGCCTCGGCATACTGGCCACGGGTTAGTTTCGAATACCCCCAATTGTTCATCACGCTGCCCGGGCGGGTGGTCAGCCCAACGGCCGTTTCATAGAAATGATCAGCCCGCTTCCACTCTTTCCGGGAATCCGCGACCACCGCCTCAAGACGGTAGCGTTTGAAGGTTTCGAACGTTGGGGGAACCGAATCCAGAACGGTTTTAGCCTGAGACCAGTCGCCATTTCGCACCAGCGCATCGGCATACTCGACCTTGTCTGCGGCGTTCGTACCCTTCATTGTCGTCACGCGCTTCCACGCTGCTGCCGCTTCGGTGGTGCGTTTTGCGCGTCCCAAGGATATTGCCAATCCGCGCTGAAGGTCGATGCGATCAGGGTTCTTGAGTGTGGCACCGTGGAAATACGTCACCGCCTCATTCGGGTCGGCGGCACTCAACAACACATCGTTCAGGTTGGTTTCGTCAATGACGTTCACTTCCTGAAACGTTCGTTCCACCTTTTCCTCTTCGGTTTCCTTTGCACAGGCCGAAAGGATCAGACCGCTGACAATAACTGCCGGAATCAAGAATTGCTGGCGCATTTTTTGCGTCCTTTACTGCTCTTGCCTCGATTACTGGATTTTGCGTAGCGCGAATTGCCCGTCGCCAAGCTGCTCCAGTGTAAATTCTTGTTGTTCTTGCGGGATATTATTAACAGGATTTTCCATTTTTGCGAGTGCTAAGCGCAGATTGTCGCGGATTGCGTCACTTTCGCCATTGTCCAGCGCGTAAGCCCGTTGAAAGACCTGCGCCGCTTCGGGGTACTCCTGTTTCTCCATCAGCAGAACGCCCAGATTATTCCATGCAACAGGCCAATCCGGATCGCCTTCCACGGCGCGGCGCAGCAATTTCTCAGCCTGCCCTAAACGCCGCAACCCAAGATTGGCCGTACCCAGAGAGGTCAGGACCTGTGTCGTCATACCTTGGTCCAGCGCGGCGCGCGTAAAGGTATCAAGCGCCAGTTCGTATTCACCGGCAGCCATCAGCCGGTTTCCGACCTCGATATTGTCTTCTGCTTGTCCCCTGGGATCAACTCCCGGCGCATCCAGGCCGTTCGGCGACAGGCCTTCTGTGCAAGAAGCCACCATGGTGCAAACCACGGTGGCCTTAAGTATTCGGCGAAACCCGGAAGGGAAGCACCAGAATTCAGCTTTCATAGGGGTTTATCATCCTGCGCGCCCGAAAGTCGAAATGACATTCGCCGACGGGCCGACCAGAATGATCAGCAGTGGCGGAACTGTCAGCATCATTGTGACAAGAGTCATCTTGGTAGGCAACTTGTTCGCAGCCTCTTCGGCGCGCATCACGCGTTTGTCACGCATCTCTGAGGCGTAAACCCGCAATGCCTCGGCAATGGATGTACCGAAAGTCGCCGACTGGATCATCACGGTGACGAATGAGTTCACGTCCTGTACGCCGCAGCGCACTCCGAAATCGCGCAAAACAGTGTCTTTGTCCTTACCGGCTTTCATCTCGTGTGCGACGGTTTCGAATTCCTGAGCAATATCTGGGTAGGAGGATTTCATTTCACCGGACACGCGCACGATGGCCTGGTCCAGTGATTGTCCGGCCTCAACACAGACCAGCATCAGGTCAAGCGTATCTGGAAAGCCTGCGGTAATCGCCTCTTTGCGTGCTTCGACCCGGCGCGTGATCCAGTATTTCGGCGCGAAATAACCGATTGCGGCTGGCACGAATACCCGGATCATCATCTGCTGGCCGGTGAACTCCTGACCGTTTGACAGGACCGTAATCAGCAGAACACCGACAACGATACCAATGATACCCAGCGAAAACTGCGCAAAGTGAAAGAACCGGACCGCATCTTTTGACCGGTATCCCGCCTGACGCAGCTTCAGCTCAACCGCCGAATACTCTTCTTCGTTTTTCGGTTCCAGGAAAGTCGCGAATTTCTCAAGCTGCTCATTGCGGCTGGAGTTACGCAGTTGCTCTTTCTTGCTTTTTTTCGTCGCCCGGGGCGCCGCATTCGACCGCTGAAGCTTTTTCAGAGGATCTTCCGGCTGGCTCATGATCAGTGAGACAGCGACAAGAACCATGATCAGGCCAAGTACACCCACTACGATCAGGGGGCCGAACTCACCCAGGTGTTGGGTCAGCAGGTCATTGATGTTGGTCAGAAATTCCATTGTGCTGCCCTCAGACCTTGATGTTGGTGATGATCTTCATGACGATCAGGTTCAGTGTCAGCAAAATGCCGACAACGAAACACGCAGGGATGAACCAGGGGTGATCCAACACTTCGTCATAATACCCCGGATCCTTGACCAGGATGAAAATCAGACACGCAATTGGGAAGCCAGACAGGAACTTACCTGACCATTGGGCTTCGGCCGTGATCGCCTTGACGCGCCGGAACAGGCGGAACCGCGCGCGGATCACCTGTGCCAATCCAGCCAGAATTTCAGCCAGGTTACCACCGGACTGCTGCTGAATACCCACAGCAACCGCGAGGAACCGAAGATCCTGCATGTCCAGACGTTCGGCCATATCTTTGAGCGCCTCGCCCACATCGCGTCCATAGGCGCATTCATCCGCGATAATACCAAACTCGGTTCCCAGCGGATCCTGAACTTCGTTGGAAACAACCTGAATTGTCGAAACGAAAGGATTACCCACACGAAGCGAACGCACCATCAGCTCAACCGCGTCAGGCAGTTGCTCTTCGATCATGCCCATACGTTTCTTGGCCTTGTGGTTTACCCACGCGTAAACACCGCCAATACCGATGGCGATTGAAATCGCGATGCGCAGCGCCGTATCCGTCGCGGTACCAATGCTCAGACCGACAAATGCCATGGCCGAGACCAGAGCCATGATCATGATCAGCTGACGGGGTGAAAACGCAATCGCGGCTTTTTGAGCCTTGTCAGCAAGCAGCGAATACAGAGGAATGCTCTGTGATTTCATGTGCTGCTGCATTTCCTTGCGCAGCTGCTCCAGAACCTGTTCGCGCCCGGCACCCTTTTCCAGCATGTCCAGACGCCGGTTGACCCGGCTGTTCAGGCTGATGGATTTGCCGAACGCAACCAGATAGATGCCCTCGACCAGGGCAAGAACCCCCACAAAGATGGCGACATAGATGATCGCCTCCATAGGCAATTGCATACCCGGTTCTCCTACATTGTGGTTGGGTCGTAGATGGATGCGGGCAGATCAAACCCCCACAGACGGAAGCGTTCCGAATAGTGGCTGCGCACACCAGTTGCCGTAAAGTGACCGATGATCTTGTTGTCAGGTGTCAGGCCAACACGTTGAAAACGAAAGATTTCTTGCATTGAAATCACGTCACCTTCCATACCGGTAATCTCGGTGATCGAGGTCATGCGGCGCGAACCGTCCTGCAATCGGCTGGCCTGAACGATCAGGTTCACAGCGCTTGCGATCTGGCTGCGGACGGCCTTAATGGGCATTTCGATGCCGGCCATCGCGATCATGTTTTCCAGACGTGAAATCCCATCCCGGGCCGAGTTCGCGTGGATCGTGGTCATCGAACCGTCGTGGCCAGTGTTCATGGCCTGCAACATATCGATCACCTCGGCGCCGCGTGTCTCGCCGACGATGATGCGGTCAGGTCGCATACGCAAGGCGTTCTTCAGACAGTCGCGCGGACTGACCTCACCTTTGCCTTCCACGTTGGGCGGTCGGCTTTCCATCCGGCCCACATGCGTCTGTTGCAGCTGAAGTTCCGCTGTATCCTCGATGGTCAGGATGCGTTCGGCATCGTCGATAAAGCTGGACAGAGCGTTGAGCGTAGTCGTTTTACCGGAACCGGTACCGCCCGACACGATAACGTTCAGTCGGGTCGACACGGCAGCTTGCAAATAGGCAGCCATTTCCTCGGTGAACGCACCAAAATTGACCAGATCATCGATACCCAGCTTGTCTTTTTTGAATTTACGAATCGAAACCAGAGACCCATCAACCGCGATAGGGGGCACCATGGCGTTGAATCGCGATCCATCGGCCAGTCGGGCGTCAACATAGGGGTTGGATTCATCGACACGACGGCCTACCGCGGACACGATCTTATCGATGATCCGCATCAGGTGCTTTTCATCCTTGAAGGTGATGTCGCTGATTTCCAGCTTACCGGCACGTTCGACGAAAATCTGATGCGGTCCGTTGACCAGAATATCGTTGACCGTATCGTCCTGCAGAAGCGTCTCAAGCGGGCCAAGGCCTGTTACTTCGTCATAAAGTTCTTTGTTCAGCTGCGATCGGTCGTCGCGATTCAGAACGATGTTCCTGGTTTCCAGAACTTCGCTGGCGATTGCGCTGATTTCGGCTCGTAGCTCCGCTTCGGCGGCAGTTTCCAAAGCTGCCAGGTTCAGGTTCTCCAGCAACTCGCGGTGAAGTTCGATCTTGATCTCACTCAGCCGCTCTTTGCGTTTTCGATCACGATCTGCCCCGGCAACCTCGGCCGTTTTTTTCTGAGGTTTGCGTACGACGGCCGTTGCAGCGGGGCTGGGGGCAGCTTGTGCGGCAGGTGCCGCCGTTTCGACCGGCTGCGCTGCCGCTTTGACGGGCTGCGCTGCTGGCTGTTTTTTATATCTTGAAAACACGGCGATCCCCCCTTGGGATGATGTTACGCAGCTTCAGCGCTGCTGCTGCCAAGGCTGTGAAGTGATTTGGCGAGCTTCGCGATTTCCCGGCGAAGCGGGTTCTTGGCGGCTGAATTGGCCAGCGGCAAACCATGGTCGCCACTTTGCATGACAGGTTTGCCCCCATCAGGCAGCAGCAGATCAATAGAGATGCCAAGGCTTTCCCCCATACGTTTCACGCGGCTTTTTCCATTCAGGTCGGTGAATTTTGGGGCCCGGTTCAGCGCAAAGCGCAGCTTGTTGAAGGGCAGTTCTTCGGCCTGCAACGCGCGCTTGAGGCGCAGGGCGTTCTGAGCCGAGCGCATATCAAGCTCGATCATTGCAAAATATACATGCGCCGCCTGCAAGACCGTTTCCGACCACAAGACCAGCGTTTTGGGCATATCCACAACCACATAGTCGAAATGCGTGCGCGCCACGTCAATCACGCGCTGGATGTCTTCGGGGGTAATCAGGTCCAATGGCACCATGTCGGATGGTGCAGTCAGGACCTGCAGTTTTTCTTCATAAGTTTGAAGAGCTTGTGAGAAAACCTCGCTGTCCATCGAATCCGTATCCGACAGCATTTCGAACACCGTCTCGCGGCGTGCCAGGTCCAGATAGGTTGAAACCGTGCCGTATTGCAGATCCAAATCGATCAGACAGACAGACGGGGCATCCTTGTCCGAGGCACAGGCCAGTTCCCAGGCCAGGTTTACCGCCAAAGTCGTGGATCCCACGCCACCAGCAAGTCCCTGAACGACGAACAACGCGCCTTCCTTTGATTCGCCACTTGCCAATGGAACAGCTGCGGCTTGCGCCATGACAACCGGATCGGGCTGCTTCATGCGTTCTACCGCTTCCTGCAATTCACCTTCCGGAAGCGGGTAGGGGACAAACTCGTCCGCACCCTTGCGCAGCAATTGGTGGAGCGAAGCAGGTGTGACGTCCTCTGCGATCAAGACGACCTTGATCTTCTTTTCCTTGGCCCGCGTGATGATTTCACCCATCAATGACAGGTTGTCTTCATCTTCCCCGTCGATTGCCAATGCAACGAATTCAAGTGCTTCGGCTTCTGGTTGGCTAAAAAAGGCCAGCGCTTCGGCAAAGCCCAGGTCGCCCCAGCGTTCGCCCAGAATGGTTTCCATGTCTTCAATCAGAAGGTCGAAATTCTGGACATCCCGGCTTATGGTGCAGGCCAGGATTGCAGAATTTTCGTCTTGCGGCGTTGCGCTGGTCATAAACACTATCCTCGTCGTGAGGGCTCAGCATGTCATATGAACGAATTCCGCCAGATTGATGTGCTGTCGCCCCAATACGGTCAAATTTGGCCGCAGGTCACCCTATTTTTCACAATGTTGCTTTGAAGTTGGGCAAGAATTGGGCGCAAAAGAACCAATTGTAGGGAAATGGGCGACGATGTCGCCCATTCTGCTTGTATTATCCACCAATGCCAGCGGCACTAGTTGGCCGTATCTGTTGTTGATACATCTTCGATCACGCTCTTCCACGTCGCACTTTCAACGTATTCGCGATAGATGATGTTGGCGTATTTGCCGTCCAGCAGCTGCGGGTGACGGTCAACAAAGCCAGAAACTTCCGTTACCGTCCGGCGGTTGCGGCGATCCCGATTCGGTGTCGCGATCAACGGCTGCGTTTTTCCAAAGGATACAACGGCTTCAAGACGTGAACGCGAGATTCCTTGCCGTTCAAGGAATGCGACTACTGCCTGTGCGCGGCGTAGACCAAGGCTCTTGTTGTAACTGGTTGATCCTACAGCATCTGTGTGTCCGTAAACCCGGAACCTGGCTTCGGGGAACTGTTTGATCCAGTCAGCCTGCTGCAACAGTATGCTTTGCGCTGATGCGTCCAGTTGCGAACTGTTGAAGGCAAAGTTCACTTGGCTGGGCACATCCGCGGCAAATCTGCGCCCAAGAATCTGAGCATAGGTCAACTCGCCGTTTTGAACCTGGATATTGTTCAATGTCGCGTTTCCAAAGGTTCCGGCATCGATCTCATATCCGACCTCGCGCGTACATGCGGCAACGGCGACCGTAAGACCCAGTGTGATGATCCACTTCTGCATTGGTCCAATCCTCCTGATCAATCTAGGACGTAGCCGTACGAGCTGCCAAAATTCTGTTTGGCAACTTCGGATGCTCCGCCGGCTCCGGGACGCTGTGTACGAGCAACCCGACCATTCGCGAACAGGTCAAATTCGCTGGGTGGTTTGACACGATCGGTGGGAAGGGCTAGCGCCTCGCCACGCGTCGGCGTCACCAGATGCGCCGTTATGATGATGACAAGTTCACTTTGTTCACGCTGATAGTCAGCGCTGCGGAACAAGGCCCCCAGAACCGGCACATCTCCCAGCCACGGTACTTGGTTGACCTGGTCTACAAAGTTGTCCTGAAGCAGCCCTGCGATGGCAAAGCTTTCCCCGTCGCGCAACTCTATAGTGGTCTTGGCTTCCCGCACGATAAAGCTGGGAACGGTGTCTCCATTGATCGTGAAGTTCGTGCTGGTGTCGATGCTCGAAACCGAGGTGCCCATTTCCAGATTGATCAGGTCGCCGTCCACAACCCGCGGGATGAAGTTCATATTCACACCGAAGGGTTTGTACTCGATTGCCACGACACCGTCGTCTTGCGGCACCGGAATCGGAACCTCACCGCCAGCCAGGAACGTTGCTTCCTGTCCGGACAGGGCCGAAAGGTTTGGTTCGGCAAGGTTGCGAACAAGGCCCTTCGACTCGAGGGCTTGCAGCAGCAAGTTGACCTGGGCTGATCCGACCCCGAAGCCAAACAACAAGACACCATTTTCCACGGTGATAGGGGGAACAAGGTTCTGCGGATTGAAGCCACCGACAAAATCAGTGCCCGCAACTGAAAGTGTTGAAGAAAGCTCTTTTGCGACTGAGCGATTCATCTCGGCAAAGCGTACTTTCAGCATCACTTGCTGCACGCCACCTACAGACATCAGGTTCGATACACGTTCGGGCGCGTAGCGTTCAGCCAATTCAAGTGCGCGGGCCAGTTTGGCGGCGCTTGAAACCGTGCCGGAGAGTACGATGCCATCATTGGCGGTGCGCACTTCAATCTGCTCGCTTGGCAGGATCTGACGCAGACGCTCTTTAAATTCGGTTACATCGGGCGAGACCCGGACACGTACGTTGGCAAGCAGATTTCCTGCGCCATCAAACAGTGTTAGCGTGGTCAGGCCAGGGGCCTTGCCCAAAACATAGATTGTGCGATCCGAAAGCGAAGAGATATCCGCAATGCCTGCGTTGGCAATGCTGAGCTCTGCAAACGGTTGTTCGCTTTCCACAACAATCGCGCGATTCATCGGAACTTCCAGCGTTTCCACTGTGCCCTTTTTCACCACGCGAAGGGTTTCAGCCCAGGCGGCATCGCCGACCGGGCTCATAACAAGCGACAACCCCAGCAGGGTTGCGCTGATCCAGGAACGTATTGTCATGTGACCTGCCTCTCCGATCACGCCTCGTTTTTCGGGTCTTATGCCCTATGTGCAAAGAGACTGCGCGAAATCCGAATTTATTGCAATAATCAATGGTTTCTGGAATTTTCCTTATGTGGAGAATTGGCAACAACAACAAGAAAAGAGCCGCATCTGAGATGCGGCTCCGATCTTGTAACACTCTGAATTGGCGTCAATTTGTACAGGGGATAGGCACGTTGACTATCTCTCCGCCGCGTCTGATGCGCGTCGTGCAGACCTGTTCAACCTCTTCCTTCGGTTCCGGAGCGGCTGCCGTTATTCCAAGCAGTTTGCGCTGATCCACCTCGATTGCCGACGCAACAGAGTCATCCTGTACCCCAACAAGGGCCAGTGACAGCCGCCCGGTGTTCTGGGCCTGCGCGAGTGCTGCGACCTGTTCCGGCGTGGCTGCGACCGTGACTGTGCGTGCAATCGTTGCGCTTGCGACGTCCGAACCAGCGGTCTGGTCGACCGCGATGAGTTGAACATTGGTTTCGATCAGTTTGGTGATGCCGCCGGTGTTGCCCTCTACTGTGCCGCTTGATCCGGTCCAGTAGATGTCGACATTGTCGCCGGGGCGCAGGAAGCCTGAAACACCAGAGGCCACGTCGACGCTGATCGCAAAGGCGCGCATACCTTTTTCAAGACGAGAGGTCAGCCCGGCCGATTCGCCTGGCCGTGTGATCTTGACCTCCATAATCGCCTCGTCTTTTTCCATGGTCCTCAGAATATAACGCTCATTGGCGCCACTTTCGGGAAACAAGGCAGTGAGATCAGAGAACGTACCTTCGGGAATCGCGTTTTCCGGCCAGTCTACAGCGCGCACGTCTTCCTGCGTCAGGCGTTCACCGTATTTCAGAGGACGATTTGAAACGTAAACAGTTACCGTCGGGATGACATCGACTTTGGCATTGGCCAGCGCTTCTTCTGCCGCTTGTTTCTGCCGCGCCAGTTCGCTTTGATAAGCCGCAATATAGTTGCGCGCCATGTAAACGGCGCCCCCAGCCAGAGCAACGCCGACAATCAGGACAAGTCCGAATACCGCTCGCATACATGCACCTCTTTCTTATTTAGTCGAATACTAAGCGGCCAAAGGGCCACTTTGAAACAGCCCAAGTGTTAAATGTAAATTGTGTCGAAATGTGGGACAAAAATGTCTGCTTGTTAGATTCTGCGTCAGCTTTCGCACAATTCCGCAAAACAACTGCTGTCATCTCCCTGCGGCAGGCCAGACGAAGAACGACGAAACAAACGCCGCGCCCAAAAAAGTCGCCGCGTTTATTTGCCCGACACGTTCACCAACAAGCTCAGGAAAGCCGGTGGATGCGAAAACTCGCTGTGGGTCAGTTGGTTCCCGCTGTTACAAGGCCACCGGGAGCGGTGTTCGAGCCAGTGCTGACAACAGAGGAACTCATGGCTTGGTTGATGTTACCGCCGATACCATCAACACTTGAGCTGATGACGAGGTAGGTCGCGCCAGACAGACCGATCAGCACTGCGGTCAAAACCACCCAGTCAACGGTCACCGCTCCTGCTTCGTCCGATTTGAACCGATTAAGGAACTTTAGCATCTACTTATCTCCAATACGACAATTCAGTGTTTCCCGTAACGTCGCCTAACAGTGGTTCGTTCGGATGGCGGAATTCAGGCCAAAAGTTGATTTCGGTGGAAATATCTAAGATTCCGCACTTTTTCACGTGTTCCTTGTTGCGGTGAGACCTGAAAAAAAGGGCGTGACTAATTCGGGAGCGCTCTTGGTGTGGCGCGCGGGGTCATGTCTATTAGCCTGAATCTTTGCCTTAGAAGGTACCGGAGCTGCTGAAACAAAAAAGACCGCGCCTGAAAGGCGCGGTCTCAAAATCTTGCTAAACCAGAGGCTTAGTTGGTGCCTGGATTTGTGATACCACCGGTTGCGGTGTTGCTGCCGGTGCTGATTGTCGATGTGGTCAGCGCAGCGTTCACGTCGCCCGCCAGGCCGGTCGCGCCAGCCGAGATCTGCTGGTATGCAACGGCTGCCAGGCCGATGACTGCTGCGGTCAGAACAACCCAGTCAACTGTTACTGCGCCGTCTTCGTCTTTGCGGAAGTTCTTGATGAACTTGATCATGTTACGTCCCTCCTAAAGGATCAAAAAGAGTTTAACAAACCTCGGCGTTCTTCAGAGCTTTCTCTCTCAGTCCGCTCATGTCCGTCTCGGTATGGATTAATGTTTGCCTGTTGTGCGTGGCAGGAATTGGGCCAAACACAGATTTTTTTTCGTGCGGCTTAACTTTTTGGTCACTAGATGCGTAAGCTATTGCAAATAAACGAGAAAAAAATTCTTCGCTCCGCGCCAAGAGCTCCGCAGCGGTGCAAATTTACGCCAAATGGGGCGAAATTGCCCCAATTCGCTTTGTTTTTCTGGCTTTGGGCGAAGATTCGCGGTTCAAATCGCGTAAAAAGAATACATGAGGCAGGCACATGACTCTCCGGAACGCACTTCAATGCGCCGGTGTACTGGCGTTTCTACTATCTGGTGTCGCACCCGGGTATGCGACCGAGGTTGAGCCGCGTGGAGTTTACAAGCGGATCAAAGCCCCCAAGCCGGGTGAGCGTCCTCGCGTGACCATTCAGATCACACCCGAGGAACACGCGGCCAAGCCCTCAGCCCCCAGCACAGGGGTGGAGCTGGTGGTTCCAGAAATCATAGCAAGAACCAAAGTGGTTCAGCCAACAGTGCCCGGAATCGGTGCCGCGCCTGACCCTAAAGGGTCGTACAAGGCATTCTGGGACCGCATTTCACCACACATTGATGAAAGCGGGGCCGGGCGGCTTGATGCTGCGATAAACGCGCTGGCGGCGACGAATGTAAGATCGCCCCGGCTGCAAGCTCTGCAAAACATAGCAAAAGAACGCGGGATCGAGATTTTGCGGTCAACCGTGGGAACCAATGTGTCGCCAGCGCTGGTGCTGGCTGTCATTTCGGTTGAATCGGCCGGTCGCGCGGATGCCGTCAGTTCGGCCGGCGCGCAGGGGCTTATGCAGTTGATGCCCGCCACAGCTGCCCGCTTTGGCGTTAAGGACAGTCTGCAACCCTCGCAGAACATCGCCGGGGGCGTGAAATACCTCAACTGGCTGATGGAAGAGTTCGGGAATGATCCGATTCTGGTTCTGGCCGGTTACAACGCGGGTGAGGGGGCTGTACGCAAACACAGCGGCGTGCCGCCTTATGCCGAAACCCGAGACTATGTCCCCAAGGTTCTGGCCGCTTTCCAGATCGCGCGGGCTTTGTGCGCGACGCCGCCGGATCTGATTTCAGATGGATGCGTGTTCCAGACCTCAAACTGAAAAGGCCCGCCTCGATCCGGCGGGCCTTTTCTTTTGTTCAGCCGACGATTGTAGCTTCGGTCGCGGCGCGCATTTCGTCTTCACTGACACCCTCTGCCAGTTCAACGATCCTCAATCCGCCCTCGACCACGTCCAGAACGCCGAGATTGGTGATGATGCGATCCACGACGCCCTTGCCGGTCAGTGGCAGAGTGCATTCCTTCAGGACTTTGCTTTCACCGTGCTTGTTAGTGTGGTCCATAACCACGATCACGCGCCCAACGCCTGCAACCAGGTCCATGGCGCCACCCATGCCTTTCACCAGCTTGCCGGGAATCATCCAGTTTGCCAGGTCGCCTTTCTCATCCACTTCCATAGCACCCAGAATCGCAGCAGCAATCTTGCCGCCCCGGATCATCGCAAAGGATGTGGCGCTGTCGAAATAGGCAGTGCGGGACAGTTCGGTGATCGTTTGTTTGCCCGCGTTGATCAGGTCCGGGTCTTCTTCGCCCTCATACGGGAAAGGGCCCATACCCAGCATTCCGTTTTCGGATTGCAGAGTGATGTCCTTGTCGCCCACATAGTTCGCCACCAGCGTCGGAATCCCGATGCCGAGGTTCACATACATGCCGTCGTCCAGTTCCTCTGCCGCGCGTGCGGCCATCTGATTGCGGTCCCAGGGCATTATGCGTCCTCCTTCTTTCGGGTGGTGCGCTGTTCGATGCGCTTTTCGTGATCGCCCTGAATGATGCGATGCACATAGATGCCGGGCAGGTGGATCTTGTCCGGATCCAGTGAGCCGCGCGGAACAATCTCTTCCACTTCGGCCACGCAGATCTTGCCGCAGGTTGCAGCGGGCACATTAAAGTTGCGGGCGGTCTTGCGGAATACCAGATTGCCGGTGTCGTCAGCCTTCCAGGCCTTGACGATGGCCAGATCGGCGAAGATTCCTTCCTCAAGGATATAGGTCTCGCCGTTGAAATCCTTGTGCTCCTTGCCTTCCGCAATCACGGTGCCGACGCCCGTCTTGGTGTAGAACCCGGGAATACCGGCACCACCGGCGCGCATCCGTTCGGCCAGTGTTCCTTGCGGGTTGAATTCCAGTTCCAGCTCACCGCTCAGGTACTGGCGCATGAATTCGGCGTTTTCGCCGACATACGAGCTGATCATCTTTCTGACCTGCCTGGTCTGCAACAGGATGCCGATGCCGAAATCGTCCACTCCGGCGTTGTTCGACGCAAAGCTCAGGTCCTTGACGCCCGAATCCCTGATGGCAGCAAGCAACAATTCGGGAATGCCGCACAGGCCAAACCCGCCCGCGGCAATCAGCATGCCATCCGTCAGCACCCCATCGAGTGCCTCGGCGGCATTGGCATAGACTTTCTTCATGGAAAACTCCCCCAATGACATGGTGATGGGCAGGTTGTGCCGCCACGTCATGGGGAAGTCAATAAAACCAGAAGGTTCAGGTATTTCTACGGTAGTTCAGCTGACAATAGTGTCAGTCGGCGATCAGGATCCCACAGGCGATGCGCCCGCCAGCACCGCCAATGGGCTGGCTAATGTGATCGTCGCCAGCTTCGTGGATGATGAAAGTTGACCCGTCCGCATCCAGCAATGCATTCCCGTCACCCTCAAGCGAAACCAGGTTTGTAAAGGCCTCCATCTCGCCCACACCATCCTGTCCCACATATAGATTGGGCAGATCGCCGGGCTCGGGGCCTTCTGAGTTCAGCAGACCATGTGCGCCTTCAACTTTGCCAACATGGCCTTGGGCCGTCTTGAACCCTTCGCCAGCCTCGCAGACACCATGGCTGTGCAGGTGCAACCCGTGTTTTCCCGGCGGCAGGTCTGTGACGCGCACGTGCAGCAGAACACCATTGGGCCCTTGCGTCGCCTTCGCCTGACCAATGACGTCGCCTTGCGCGTTGATGATTTCGGCTGTGGCGGATTTGACGTGATGCGCGGCCTGGCCCTGCGTGGCAGCCGCAACGCTTATCGCCGCAACAAGAATGGCGGTTCTGAACATGTCTCAACTCCTTTACTGAACAACGCAATCCTGTATCGCGTCAGACTGTAAACACGCAGGCCGGTTCCTTTATTCAGAAACCGGCCCGCGCGCTTAGTGACATGTCCCGGTCAAACGTCCGGTTTATTCAGCCGCCTTCTTTGCTGTTTTCTTGGCGGCAGCCTTCTTTTTGGGCGCAGCCTTTTTCTTGGTGCCCTTCTTGGATGCGCGCTCATTGACCAGTTCGATGGCCATTTCCTGCGTCACGTCTTCGGGCTTGATGTCTTTCGGGATGGTCGCGTTGACCTTTTCCCATTTTACATATGGCCCGTACCGTCCGTCCAGAACCTGCATCGCGCCGCCGTCTGGATGCTCGCCCAGGTCTTTCAAGGGTTTTGCCGCTGCGCGCCCGCGCCCACCGGGATTGGCTCGTTTTTCCGCCAAAAGCTCTACGGCGCGGTTCATACCGATCTCGAACACATCATTAGGGTCTTTGAGATTAGCATAGACCGGCTTGGCTTCATCGGCCAGCTGATGCATCAGATAGGGGCCAAAACGCCCGAAGTTCGAGGTGATCATGCCGCCTTCGGGGTGTTCACCGATCTGACGGGGCAGGGACAGAAGCGTCAGCGCCTTGTCCAGATCCATGTCATCCTTGCTCCAGCCGCGTGGAAGCGAGGCGCGCGGCGGCTTCTTGTTCTCGGGCGTGGGTTCACCCCGCTGGACATACGGTCCAAAGCGGCCGGACTTCAGCCAGATCTCATCCCCGGCGTCTTCGCCCAGCAATTGTTCGTCACCTTCCGCGCCTTCACCGGCGATGGGCCGTGTATAGTTGCACTCCGGATAGTTGCCGCAGCCCACGAAGCCGCCAGTGCGCGAGGTTTTCAGGTGCAATTGCCCCAGACCGCATTTCGGGCAGATGCGCGGGTCGGACCCGTCCTCACGCGGGTGGTAAAGCTGTGGCGCCAACGCCTCGTCCAGCTTGTCCAGCACTTCCGAGATGCGCAGTTCGGATGTTTCGCCAATCGCTGCCGAGAAATCGCGCCAGAACTTGCCCAGCAGATCCTTGTAGTCACGATCACCGGCGCTGACGTCATCCAGTTGCTCTTCCAGATTCGCGGTGAACTCGTATCCAACGTATTGACGGAAAAAGTTCAGCAGAAAGATGGTGACGATCCGGCCCTTTTCCTCGGGGATCAGCCGGTTCTTGTCTTTGCGCACATATTCGCGGTCCTGAATCGTGGTCACGATTGAGGCATAGGTCGAAGGACGTCCGATCCCCAACTCCTCCATCCGCTTGACCAAAGTGGCCTCGGTATAGCGCGGGGGCGGTTGCGTGTGATGCTGCAACGCCAGAACGGCTTCGTTATCAGCCATGATTGCGGCTTTGTCCGACTCGCTGGTGGCCTTGGCAAACTGGTCACGCAACGTAGTTTTGGAAAAGCGCGCAGGGTCGCCCTGCATGATCTGTGGCAGGCGCTTTTCGTCATCATCGGCGACATCATCGCGGCCTTCCTCATAGACGCGCATGAACCCGTCGAACAATACCACCTGACCGGTGGCACGCAGACCGACCTGACCGTCATCACTGCCAATCTCGACCGTAGTGCGCTCCAATCGTGCTGCCGCCATCTGGCAGGCAATGGTCCGTTTCCAGATCAGATCATAAAGCTTGCGCTGATCTTCATCCGTGACCTTCAGCGCCTTGGCATCGCGCGTCATATCCGTGGGGCGGATACATTCGTGTGCTTCCTGCGCGTTCTTGGCCTTGTTCTTGTACATACGCGGGCTGTCCGGCACATATTCTGCACCGTACCGATCCGCGATGGTGTCGCGCGTTGCCGTCACGGCCTCGGGCGCCATGTCGATCCCGTCGGTTCGCATATAGGTAATGTAGCCGGCCTCATAGAGGCGCTGCGCAACCTGCATTGCATGGCGCGCGCCCATGCCGAATTTGCGGCTGGCCTCCTGTTGCAGAGTCGAGGTCATGAACGGCGCGCTTGGGTTGCGCGCGGCGGGCTTGGCTTCGACCGAAGTCACACGCAGCGCGCGGCTGGTGACGGCCTGAACCGCCAGTTCGGCTTGTGTTGCGTTGGCCAGATCGTGCTTGTCCAGTTTCTTGCCCGCCAACGTGACCAGCCGCGCCTCATAGGTCTGACCACGCGGTGTCTCGAACAGGGCCCGAACCGACCAGTACTCGACCGGCTTGAACGCTTCGATCTCCATCTCGCGCTCGACGATCAGGCGCAGACAGACCGATTGCACCCGACCTGCGGATTTTGCACCGGGCAGTTTGCGCCACAGAACCGGTGACAGGTTGAAGCCAACAAGGTAATCCAAGGCGCGGCGTGCCAGATACGCTTCGACCAGGGGCATATCGACGTCGCGCGGGTTCTTCATCGCCTCGGTCACCGCCTCTTTGGTGATGGCGTTGAAGGTCACCCGGCTGACCGGTGTATCTTTCTTGATCGAGCGGCGCTTGGTCAGGGCTTCCTGCAAATGCCAGCTGATCGCCTCGCCCTCACGATCAGGGTCAGTGGCGAGGATCAGCGCGTTGTCTTCTTTCAGCGCGTCGGCGATGGCCTTTACATGTTTGCGGCTGTCATTGCCCACTTCCCATGTCATGGAAAATCCATGGTCCGGATCGACCGATCCGTCCTTTGGTGGCAGGTCCCGCACATGGCCGTAAGAGGCCAGAACGGTGTAGTCAGGGCCGAGATATTTATTGATTGTTTTTGCTTTGGCCGGAGATTCTACAACAACTACAGGCATTTAAGGGGAAACCTCGCTCGACGAATTTGGCGCCTTTTATGGTGGTGCAAAATGTGTGGGGCAAGCGGGGATTGTCAATGCGTTCCTTTGGCAGGCGGAAAAGCGACGTGATTTCAGCGTGATACCCGCGCCGGATTGCAGGCAGAGCATTCGACTATGCAATCTTGCCTTCCATCCTAATCAGCTTGCCAGAGACAACAACCCGCCCGGCTGGCGCTGGATTCGTCCGTCCAGTTCAAGGTCGACAAGCGCTGGCCCCAGATCCCCGGCCGAGGCCGCAATGTCGCGCAGCAACTGGTCTTCGGCGATGGGGGAAGGTCCCAACCGCTCAAGGATTTGCGCCTGCAAATCCAGTGCGGCGGGCCGTGGTTGCTTGGCGGGCGGCTCCTCGGGTTTTGCAAAGATCAGATCGCCTTGTTGTGGCAGCGCCTCGACAACGTCGTCTGCCGAACGGACCAGCGTCGCACCATCCCGAATCAAAAGGTTGCACCCGGCAGCGCGGGCGTCAAACGGGTGGCCAGGCACGGCCAGAACCTCGCGCCCCTGATCCAGGGCGTCACGCGCCGTGATCAGGCTGCCGGATTTTGCTGCGGCCTCGACCACCACAACAGCTTGGGCCAGGCCCGAGATGATCCGGTTGCGGCGCGGAAAATGCCTGGCCTGAGGCGTCACGCCCATCGGTTGTTCCGACAGCCGCAGTCCCTTGGTCGCGATTTTATGCGCCAGTTCCGTGTTCTCGGCCGGGTAAATGACATCGACACCGCCCGCCATGACGGCAACAGTGCCGGTGTCCAACGACGCCATATGCGCTGCCGTATCAATGCCGCGCGCCAGACCCGAGACAATCACATGTCCCTTTTCACCCAAGGCGCGCGCCAGACCACGCGCCATCCGTGCGCCCAGCGAGGAACAGTTGCGCGCGCCCACCATCGCAATCGCCGGTTTCTGCAACAGCGACACATCCCCGATGGCCCAAAGCAAGGGCGGGGCATCGGATAGGTCGTTCAATGCGTCGGGGAAATCTGCGGACCCAAGGCACAAAAGCCGCGCTTTGGCGGCTTCTGCGGCCCTGAGTTCCGCCTCGATCACGCCGGGGGGACAGGTTTCATACCCATCTATTCCGGCGGCGCGTGCCATTTCAGGCAGCGCGGCCAGCGCGTTCTGCGCCGAGCCATGTTCGCGCAGCAGCCGACGAAACGTCGCCGGGCCGACCTTGCGCGAGCGCAACAGGCGAAGCCACGAAAACCGGTCCTCTTCCGTGGTGGGTGGGAGTGGGGGGTGATTGGAAGAAAGCTGCTCTTCGGTCATCCGTTGCTCCGCCTGATTGCAGAACTGGTTTACGGGACAGGGGGTTAACAGCCTCTGAATCGCAGATAATTATTAGAGACTTATCTGTACTTCTTGTGGAATTTTACGGTTAAGTATCTGAAAATAAATAAAGTATTATTTTTTCAGCCGGCGCTCAAATTAATGGCGCTGGTTGGAATGCTGTCGAATCAAAGTGGCGCATGGTTAACCCTGCGCCTGCCTTTGCGCTTCTCTTCCGACTCAGGCTGCAGACCCGCCGACAGTCAACCCGTCCATCAGCACTGTCGGTTGACCCACACCCACGGGCACCCATTGACCGTCCTTGCCGCAGGTGCCCATACCCGGATCCAAAGCCATATCATTGCCAAGGCCGCGGATGCGCTTCAACGCCGAAGGCCCGTCGCCGATCAGCGTGGCCCCTTTGACAGGCGCTCCGATCTTGCCGTTTTCGACCCGATACGCCTCGGTGCACGAGAAAACAAATTTGCCGTTGGTGATGTCGACCTGGCCGCCTCCGAATCCAACCGCCCAGATGCCGTCTTTAATATCTGCCACCAATGCTGCCGGATCAGCGTCGCCTCCCAACATGATCGTATTTGTCATGCGTGGCATTGGCTTGTGCGCATAGCTTTGCCGCCGCCCGTTGCCCGTGGGCGCAACGCCCATCAGCCGGGCGTTTTGCCGGTCCTGCATGTAGCCGGTCAATATGCCGTCTTCGATCAACACCGTGCGCGAGCTGGGCGTGCCTTCATCATCCACAGTGATCGAGCCGCGACGGTCAGCAATCGTGCCGTCATCCACCACGGTCACGCCCTTGGATGCAATCTGTTGTCCCATCAGCCCGGCAAAGGCCGAGCTTCCCTTGCGGTTGAAATCGCCCTCAAGCCCGTGACCGATGGCTTCGTGCAGCAAAATACCGGGCCAGCCGGGGCCAAGTGCAACCTCCATCACGCCGGCAGGGGCGGGAACCGCGTCCAGATTGACCAATGCGATGCGCAGGGCTTCGCGCGCCTTGGCCTGCCAGTCGGCAGGGTCGATCAGCCCGCTCAGGCCAACCCGCCCGCCGCCGCCGGCCGATCCGCTTTCACGCCGCCCGTCCTGTTCAACAATGACCGAGACATTCACGCGCGTCATGGGGCGCACGTCACGCACAATCACACCATCGGGTCGCAGAATTTCCACCTCCTGAACGGCGGCGGCGATCATTGCGCTGACCTGAACCACCCGCGAATCCAAATCACGGGCAAAGGCGTCAATCTCCCGCAGGGTTTCGATTTTCACCGGGAAGGCAGCAGATTCGATTGGGTCTTCGTCCGTGTACAGGCGCGTATTCGTGGGGCGGGGGGCTTCGGCGAGCGTTCCGCCTCCATCGCCAACCGCCAGTCGCGCGGTCTCGGCAGCACGTTTCAGCGCGGCAATCGATACGTCAGTGGAATGCGCGTACCCGGCCACTTCGCCCTGAACGGCACGCAGGCCAAACCCTTCGGATGCGTCATAAGACGCGGTACGAAGCCGCCCGTCGTCAAACACCAGAGATTCGGATTTCCGACGCTCGACAAACAGCTCTCCATCCTCGGCCCCGTCCGTTGCCGAGCGCAATATGGCCAGTGCTTCATCTTGCGGCAGGGCGCTCTCAAAGGGGCGAAACGGGGCTTCAGGCATGGGTTGCGACCTTTCGGGTTTGATCCAGATCAAAAATAGCGTCTGTTTGACGCAAGCATTTTGCTTTATCTACCCGCTGGAATATGGTTTTTAACGCGGCCAAAGACAACGGGAGAGGTGCGACCGATTCACACCTTTCCGTCAGGGACGCAAAGATCAAACGATCAGGACAGAACATGAAGAATGCTTTGATGCTTTCAGGGTTTATGACAGCCCTCTCCAGCCTACCCGCCATGGCTCAGGAGCTTGAGATTATCGGCAAGCCGGTAGACGGCGGCATGGGCTTCCAGCCCGCGGCCACCAGCCTTGCCACAGGAATCCAGAAGCTGGACGGCATGATTCTCGTGATCATCACCGCAGTCTGTCTGCTGGTTGCAGCTCTGCTGGTCTATTGCATCGTGCGCTACAATCAGCGCGCAAACCCGACCCCGGCACGTTTCTCGCACTATACCCCTGTTGAAATCGCCTGGACCCTGGGTCCGATCTTGATTCTGGTGTTTATTGGCGCGTTCTCGTTGCCAGTTCTTTTCAAACAGCAGGAAATCCCGGAAGGTGACATCACCATCAAAGTCGTCGGCAACCAGTGGTACTGGACCTACGAGTATGTTGATCACGATTTCGCATTCGACAGCTATCTGCTGGGCCACCCGGCGACCCTGGACGAGGGCGCACGCCCTGCGGACGCGGACGTGACGCCGTTTGTTCTGGATGACGCAATGCGCGCCAAGCTGATCGATGCAGGCTACAGCGATGATGAATGGCTGTTGGCCACCGACACCGCTGTTGTCGTTCCGGTCGGCAAGGTCATCGTGATGCAGGTGACTGCATCCGACGTGATTCACTCGTGGACAATCCCGGCCTTTGGCGTAAAGCAGGACGGTGTGCCCGGACGTCTGGCCGAACTGTGGTTCCAGGCCGACAAGGAAGGCATCTATTTTGGCCAGTGTTCGGAACTGTGTGGCAAGGACCACGCCTATATGCCGATTACCGTCAAGGTCGTAAGCCAGGAAGTCTATGACGAATGGCTGCAAGGTGCGATCGAAGAATATGCGGGCCTGCCGCAAAGCTATCAGGTCGCCTCGAACTGAGTACGATAGGGGCGGGTTCAACCCCGCCTGACACAAATTTCGGGCTGCGCGGGCGATCCGCGCAGTTTTCGCCCCAAAAGGACCGGAAATGACTGACGCAAGCATCAATGCCAGCACTGCGACCGCCCGGGCGGACGAGGCCGGCTTTGGCGATTACTTCGCCCTGCTGAAGCCGCGCGTGATGTCGTTGGTCGTGTTCACGGCATTGGTCGGCCTGTTGGCGGCCCCTGTTCCCGTCCATCCCTTCGTCGGATTCTGCGCCATCCTGTTCATCGCCATCGGAGGCGGAGCATCAGGTGCGCTGAACATGTGGTGGGACGCGGATATCGACCGTGTCATGAAACGCACCAAATCCCGCCCGATCCCTTCGGGCAAGGTCGAGGAAGGCGAGGCGCTGGCAGTTGGTCTGGCTCTGTCGGGCCTGTCGGTGATCATGCTGGGCCTTGCGACCAACTGGTTTGCAGGCGCGTTTCTGGCCTTCACCATTTTCTTCTACGTTGTCGTCTACACGATGTGGCTGAAGCGTTCGACGCCGCAGAACATCGTGATCGGTGGCGCAGCGGGCGCGTTCCCTCCCGTGATCGGCTGGGTGGCCGCCACAGGATCGATGTCGGTCGAGCCCTGGCTGATGTTTGCACTGACCTTCATGTGGACGCCACCGCATTTCTGGGCGCTGGCCCTGTTCATGCGCTCGGACTATGACGACGCGGGCGTGCCGATGCTGACCGTCACCCATGGTCGCCGCGCGACACGTGTCCATATTCTTGTCTATACAGCTCTGCTGGCCCTGCTGGCCATCGGAACTGCATTTTCGGGCATTGGCGGCCCGATCTATCTGACCGTTGCACTGGTACTGAACATCCTGTTCCTGCGGGGCGCGTGGAAAATCTCGCGCCGGACCGAAGACGATTCCGAGGCAGATAACTTCAAGGTCGAGCGCGGTTTCTTCAAGCTGTCGCTGCTGTATCTGTTCCTGCATTTCGGTGCCGTTCTGGCCGAAGCCCTGCTGAAACCCTATGGTCTGGGGGGATGGTCATGAGCCTTCGCAAAGACCACGAGCTGCATCAGCGCCGGTTCAGCCGCAATCTGGGTGTCGGCCTGACGCTGGCCGCCTTTATCGTGATCATCTTTGGCCTGACCATCGTCAAGGTCTCGGGCACTGATTTCAACAGGGCGACGCAAGAGGTTCAGAACTGATGGCGTTGTCCGGTCCTCAGAAAACGGTTGTCCAGACCGTTGGCGTGGTTGTCCTGATGGGCAGTCTGGCCTGGGCGTCGGTGCCGTTCTACAACTGGTTCTGCCGGGTGACCGGATTTGGCGGCACCACCGGTGTTGCCGAAACCGCCCCCGATACCATTCTGGATCGCACCGTTACCATCCGCTTTGACGCGTCCAAGGCCAAGGATATGGAATGGGAATTCAAGCCGGTCGTGCGCGAGATGGATGTGCGCATCGGCGAAACCGGTCTCGCGTTTTACGAGGCCTTTAATCCGACCGACCGCCCCATTGCCGGGCAGGCGTCTTACAACGTGGCGCCCTATTCTGCGGGTGGGTATTTCCAGAAGATTGCCTGTTTCTGCTTTGAAGAGCAGGTGCTGCAACCCGGCGAGCGCGTTGAGATGCCGGTGACTTTCTTCGTCGACCCGGAAATGGTCGAGGATCTTGAAGCCAAGTATGTTCATACGATCACGCTGTCGTATACATTCTACGAAATTGACCTGCCCGAGGGCTATGCCGCCCTCGATGCGCAGGCAGATACAAACACGAACTAACGCCTGTAGGTGAGGGACGCTGATGGCACACGCTAAAAACCACGATTACCACATTCTGGCCCCGTCGATCTGGCCTCTGATCGGCGCCGTCGGCGGCTTTGTCATGCTGTTCGGAGCCGTTCTCTGGATGCAAGGCATCACGCCCTTCATGTTCTGGGCCGGTCTGGCAGCTGTGCTTTACACGATGTTCGCCTGGTGGTCGGATGTGGTTGCGGAAAGCCGTCAGGGTGATCACACGCCTGTTGTCCGCATCGGTCTGCGTTACGGCTTCATCCTGTTTGTCATGTCCGAGGTGATGTTCTTCTTCGCCTGGTTCTGGTCGTTCTTCAAACATCGCATGTACCCGATGTACGACTATGCTGGCACCGAATACATTCAGCCGGATATTCATGCGGTTGACCCGTTCCACCTGCCGCTGATCAACACTCTGGTCCTGTTACTGTCAGGCTGTGCGATCACCTGGGCGCACCATGCGCTGGTGCATGACAACGACCGCAAGGCGCTGATCAATGGTCTGGCCATTGGTATCGTTCTGGGCATCGCCTTTACCTTCCTGCAGGGCTATGAATACGCTGAACTTCTCAAGCATGAAGGCTGGGAATTTGGCGGCGACCAGTTCTATTCCAACTTCTTCATGGCGACCGGGTTCCACGGTGCGCACGTGATCATTGGGACGATCTTCCTGACCGTCTGCCTGATCCGCGCGCTTAAGGGTGACTTCACCCCCGAAAAACACGTCGGTTTTGAGGCTGCCGCTTGGTACTGGCACTTCGTCGACGTGGTCTGGCTGTTCTTGTTCTTTGCCGTCTACATCTGGGGCCAGGCTCCGCTGATGTAACGCCGGTCAGGCTGATCAGTTGCAAAAGCCGCCCCAAGGGGCGGCTTTTTCTCTATGTGGGGCGCAAGATTGCGCCCCATACAATTGCGTGGTTGCAATTCAGCCCGCGCGCCCCTTAACAAGACGCCGGTTCCTGCAAAGAAGATTGGTCCTGACATGCGCCGTATCCTGTTCCTGCTAATCTTCGGCCTCGCCGGTTTGGGCGTGCTGCTGTCGCTGGGCATCTGGCAGGTGCAGCGTCTGGCGTGGAAGCAGGACGTGCTGGCCGAGATCGAAGATCGGATCTCGGCTGCGCCGGTTTCCCTCCCGCTGCAGGTTTCGGTGGATCAGGACAAATACCTGCCGGTAACGGTGTCGGGCGAGACGGAGCCTGCGGAAGTTCACGTTCTTGTTTCGCTCAAACAGGTCGGTGCGGGGTATCGCATCATTCAGCCGTTCATTACCGGGGGCCGGACCATTCTGATTGACCGGGGGTTCATCCCGACCACGGCCAAACAGGCCGGGCGACGCAACGGTCCGATGGAGATTACCGGCAATCTGCACTGGCCAGATGAAATCGACAGTTACACGCCCGCACCTGATCTCGACGCCAACATCTGGTTCGCCCGCGATGTGCCCGCGCTTGCGGGTGCACTGGGCGCGGAACCGGTTCTGCTGATCGCCCGTTCGCAAACCGATCCGAATGTGACGCCGCTGCCGGTGGACACGGCGGGCATACCAAACGATCACCTGCAATATGCAATAACCTGGTTTGGTCTGGCTCTGGTCTGGGCCGCGATGACCGGATACTTCCTGTGGCGCAGCCGTGCCAATTCTGAAAGTGACGCGACATGAAATATATCTCGACCCGCGGGCAGGCGCCCGAATTGACGTTTGAAGAGGCGATGTTGACCGGACTTGCCCGCGATGGTGGCCTGTATCTGCCCGCCGAAATCCCGGTGATGTCGCAGGACGAGATCGCGGCGCTGGCCGGATTGCCCTACGAAGAAATCGCATTCCGTGTGATGTGGCCCTATGTCAGCGGCTCATTCGCCGAGGATGAGTTCAAGGCGATCATCGCCCGCGCTTACGAAGGTTTCGGCCACGATGCCCGCGCGCCATTGAAGCAGCTGAACGAGAACCACTTCCTGCTGGAACTGTTCCACGGCCCCACACTGGCCTTCAAGGACTTTGCCATGCAGCTGATCGGCCAGTTGTTCCAGGTAGCGCTGAAACGCCGTGGTGACCGTGTGACCATCGTCGGCGCGACCAGCGGGGATACCGGTTCAGCCGCGATCGAGGCGTTCCGCGGGCTGGACGCGGTGGATGTGTTCATCCTGTTCCCGCATGGCCGCGTGTCCGAAGTACAGCGTCGACAGATGACCACGCCTGCGGACAGCAACGTGCATGCTTTGGCCGTTGATGGTGATTTCGACGATTGTCAGGCCGCGCTGAAAGACATGTTCAACGATTTCGACTTCCGCGACGGCGTGAAACTGGCGGGTGTGAACTCGATCAACTTTGCCCGCGTTTTGGCGCAGATCGTCTATTACTTCTCGGCTGCCGTCAGCCTTGGTGCGCCGCATCGCAAGGTCAGCTTCACGGTGCCAACCGGCAACTTTGGCGACATCTTCGCTGGCTATCTGGCCAAGCGTATGGGGCTGCCGATTGACCGCCTTGTGGTGGCGACCAACCAGAACGACATTCTGCATCGCTGCCTCTCGGGCGAGGGGTATTTCAAGGGCGAGACTATCCCCTCGATCAGTCCGTCGATGGACATTCAGGTCAGCTCGAATTTCGAACGCGCGCTCTATTATGCCTATGGCGAAGATGGCGGGGCCGTCGCACAATTGATGGATGAGCTGAAAAAGGGTGGTTTCAATATCAGCCAGGGTGCGATGGAAGCGCTGCGTGAGAATTTCGATTCGGGCCGTGTGTCCGAAGAGGAAACGTTGGCCACGATCAAATCCACGCTGGCGCACAGTGCCGAACTGGTCTGCCCGCACACCGCCGTGGGCATCAAGGTTGCCGAAGAGCACCGCGCGGCAGACGTTCCGATGATCACGCTGGCCACCGCGCACCCGGCGAAATTCCCGGCCGCGGTCGAGAAGGCGAGTGGCGAACATCCGCCTCTTCCCTCCCGCATGTCTGATCTGTATGAACGTCCGGAACGGGTGACCCGCATCGCCAATGATCTGGTTGCCCTTGAGGATCATATAAAAAGGCACATCGCTGAGTGACTGTCAGACAAGACCAACTGAAGAACGGGTTTCGTATCGTCAGTGAGCACATGCCGGGGCTGCAATCAGCGGCCATCGGCATCTGGGTAACCGCCGGTGGGCGGCATGAGCGGATCGAGCAGAACGGCATCGCGCATTTCCTTGAGCATATGGCGTTCAAGGGAACCGAGCGCCGTTCGGCCTTGCAGATTGCCGAGGCGATCGAGGATGTGGGCGGCTATATCAACGCCTATACCTCGCGCGAGGTGACGGCGTATTATGCACGCGTTCTGAAGGACGACGTAGCGCTGGCGATGGATGTCATCGGCGACATCGTTCTGAACCCGGTTTTCGATCCGCGCGAGATCGAGGTCGAGCGGGGCGTGATCCTTCAGGAAATCGGTCAGGCCCATGACACGCCCGACGATGTGATCTTTGACTGGCTGCAGGAGCAGAGCTATCACGACCAGCCCCTGGGCCGGACGATCCTGGGCCCAACGGAGCGGGTGAGTGCCTTCTCGCGTGAGGATCTGTCGGGCTTTGTGACGGAACATTATGGCCCCGAACAGATGATCCTGTCTGCAGCAGGTGCTGTGGATCACGATATGCTGATGAAACTGGCCGAAGAGATGTTTGGCCATCTGCAATCCCGTAAGGGTCTGATCCCCGAGGTTGCACGCTTTACCGGTGGCGAAGCCCGGCAGGTAAAAGAGCTGGAACAGGCGCATTTCGCTCTGGCGCTGGAAAGCCCCGGCTATCGCGACGATGCGATCTATACGGCGCAGATCTATTCGACCGCATTGGGCGGTGGCATGTCTTCGCGCCTGTTTCAGGAAGTGCGTGAAACACGTGGGCTGTGCTACACGATCTTTGCGCAGACCGGTGCCTATGCCGATACCGGAACAACCACGATCTATGCCGGAACTTCGGCCAATCAGGTGGCCGAGCTGGCGACGATCACGATCGATGAGATGAAGCGCGCCGCCGAGGACATGAGCCCCGAAGAGGTCGCCCGTGCCCGCGCCCAGATGAAGGCCGGGATGCTGATGGGGCTGGAAAGCCCGTCGAATCGGGCTGAGCGTCTGGCGCGGCTGGTGCAGATCTGGGGACGGGTACCTTCGCTGGAAGACACGGTCGCCAAGATCGATGCGGTCAGCACCGAAGACGTGCGCGCCTTTGCCGAAACCATGGCTGTTCAGGCCCCGGCGGCGCTGGCGCTTTACGGACCGGTCGCAGACGCACCGACATTGGCGGACTTGCAGGAGAGGCGTGCAGCGTGATGCTGTTGGGCAGACGCAAGCTGAAACTCGAGACCGCGCGGCTCAGCTTGCGCCCGCCTGTACATTCCGATTTCAATGATTGGGCAGCGTTGCGGCGCGCCTCAAAAGGTTACCTGACCCCGTGGGAGCCGATCTGGGCCAAGGATCACCTGAGCCGCAAATCCTTTACCAATCGGGTCTACTGGGCTCAGCGCTCGGTCGCGAGTGGCACAGCAATCCCGCTTTTCCTGTTTCGCCGTGAAGACAATGTGTTGGTCGGGGCGATCACGCTGGACAATATTCGGCGCGGCCCTGCGCAGGCCGGAACCCTGGGTTACTGGACCGGTGAATCCTTTGCCCGTCAGGGATACATGCGCGAAGCGATCGGCGCGATGGTGCATCACGCCTTTACCCGTCTGGATCTGAGCCGGATCGAAGCCGCGTGCCTGCCGGAAAACCGCGCGTCGCGCGGTTTGCTGGAAAGCTCAGGCTTCAAATATGAAGGCGTGGCGCAGTCATATCTACAGATCAACGGGCGATGGCGGACGCATGTTCTCTATGCCAGCCTGCGGTCCGACCGGCGCGGCAAGACAGACGCGGGCTAGGGCTCTGCGCCCGCCGCAGCAAGCCGCGCCTCCCCCGGGATATTTTTGGCCAGATGAACAAGGGGCATGACTTGGTGGCGATCTGCGCTACACTTCGGGTATGCGCTGGTTGGTTGCAGCATTGATGGTGATTTCGGGCGGGGCCGTGGCGCAGGAGCGACGGCCGAGCCATTGTATCGCCATCGCCGAGGCGGCGCCGGGGATCGAATACTTGCACAAAGCTGCGTGGCAGGACCCGGTACCGGAGTTTTCGGTGCGCATCATCTATGTCGCGCATGCCGCCTTTATGATCCAGACCCGTGGCGGGTTGAATGTGGTGACCGATTTTACCGGGTTCATCGGGGGTGCAGATCTGATTCCCGATGTGGTGACAATGAATCATGCTCACGACACCCATTGGACGGCGCATCCCGACCCGGCGATCCCGCATGTCCTGCCGGGATGGGGAGAGTTCGGGCAGGGGATCGAACACCACCTGGATCTGGGCGAGATGCTGATACGCAATGTCCCGACCGATATCCGCTCGGCCTATGGCGGGGTAGAGGAACGCGGCAACTCGATCTTCGTGTTCGAGGTCGAAGGTCTGTGCATCGGTCATCTGGGACATTTGCATCATGTACCTTCAGACGAACAGTTTGCTGCGCTGGGTCGGTTGGATGTGGTCATGGCCGCCGTCGATGGCGGAACAACCATGCCCTTGCCTGACATGATCTCGGTTCTGAAGCGGCTGAAAAGCTCGGTGATCATTCCGATGCACTGGTTCTCGGAGTTTTCGCTGGATCGCTTCCTCGTGGATATCCGGGATGAGTTCCCGGTTGAACGTGACGGCGTGTCCGAGATCACCGTCTCTCTGCGTGACTTGCCGGACCGTCCAACGGTTGTCGTGCTGGAGCCGCGTTATCTGATTGATCTGGAATAAGGCTTGCCGTGGCGGGATCGGTTGGGCATTGAAAGCGTATGAGTCTGAACCCCGCTGATGACCGCATTGCCACGCTGATCCGCTCGAAACTGGGCAATCACGTGCTGCGCCCGGTGACCGACCGGTATCTGGAAGAGCCGCGCGGGCGATATGCCGGACAGGCTGGCCTGCTGGCCTTGCCCCGCACAACCGAGGAGGTCTCGGTACTGGTGCAGGTGGCGTCCGAAATGCGTGTTCCGGTGGTGCCCTATGGCGGCGGAACCGGTCTGGTCGGGGGGCAGGTGATGCCGCATGGGCCAGCGCCCCTTGTGATTTCGCTGGAGCGGATGACGGCCATCCGGTCCGTCTATCCCACCGAAAACGTGCTGATTGCCGAGGCCGGCGCCATCTTGCAGGACGTCCAAGCCGCGGCCGAGGCGCAAGACCGCCTGTTTCCCTTGACGCTGGCGGCGCAGGGATCCTGTCGGATCGGGGGCAACCTGTCCACGAATGCCGGGGGCGTCAATGTCTTGCGCTATGGCAATGCGCGCGACCTGTGCCTTGGGCTCGAGGCCGTTCTGCCCAATGGTCAAATCTGGCAGGGTCTCAGCCGGTTGCGAAAGGACAACACAGGCTATGACCTGCGCAATCTGCTGATCGGGGCCGAGGGCACGCTGGGGATCATCACCGCAGCCGCGCTCAAGCTGTTTCCCCGGCCTGCCGCGATCGGGACGGCGATGTTTCAGGTAGCGTCACCCGAGGCTGCCATTTCCCTGCTGGCCCAGGCGCGTGATCGCGTGGGCGAGGCTGTCAGCACTTTCGAACTGATCCACCGGCAGGGGCTGAAGTTCTTGTCCGAGGTTCTGCCGGATGTCCGGCAACCGTTTGAAACACCGCCAGAGTGGAGCGTTCTGATCGAATTGGGGCTGGCCACGGGGCAGTCTCCGTCCGACGTGCTGGAGGATATCTTTGTCCGCGCGCAAGCGCTTGGGTTGGTGCAGGATGGCGTGATTGCACAAAGCGAGGCGCAGCGTGATGAGTTGTGGGCCGTGCGCGAGCGTATCCCCGAGGCCAACCGCCTGATCGGCTCGGTGTCGAGCCATGATATCTCGATCCCGATCTCAGAAATTCCGGAATTTGTGCGCCAAGGGGAAAAGGTGGTTTCCGGTCTCGGGCCGTTCCGGATCAATTGCTTTGGCCATCTCGGGGATGGCAATCTGCATTACAACGTCTTTCCCCCCAAGGGGCAGCGCCGCGCGGAATTTGAGGATCAGAGCGCCGTGGTCAAGCGGGCCGTGCATGATTTGGTCCATGCCTTTGACGGTTCGGTCAGCGCGGAACACGGCGTGGGCCGCATGAAAACGGACGATCTGGACCGCTATGGCGATCCGGTAAAGCTGGATGCGATGCGGGCCATCAAGGCGGCGCTGGACCCCTTGGGCATCATGAATCCCGGCGCGGTGCTGAAGGCGTGAACCCGGCTCTGGCTCTTGTTAAGAAATCCGAAGGTTGCCGCGTTAAAGCCCTTCGAATTCGCACAGGACATGCACGTCCATGCCCATATCTTCCAGTACTTTGCGCCCGCCGAGGTCAGGCAAGTCGATAATGAACGCGCATGAGACGATCTCACCGCCCAAGCGCTCGATCAGTTTGATGCCCGCCGCCGCAGTGCCGCCTGTGGCCAGAAGGTCGTCAACGACAAGGATTTTTTCGCCTGGCTGGATGGCGTCATCGTGGATCTCGACGATCGCTTCACCATATTCCAGCTTGTAGTCCTGGCTGATCGTTGTGCCGGGCAGCTTGCCTTTCTTGCGGATCGGTACGAAGCCCAGGCTCAGCTGATGCGCAATCGCCCCCCCAAGGATAAAGCCCCGCGCTTCGAGGCCGACAACCTTGTCGATGCGTTCCCCGGCATAGGGGTGCAGCATCTGGTCAATGGCCATCCGAAATCCGCGCGGATCGGCAAACAGCGTCGTCACATCGCGAAACAGAATTCCTTCATGCGGAAAGTCGACAATCGTCCGGATGTAGTCTTTGACAGTCTTGTTCCTTGACATGAACCAACCCTTTTCCGCTTCAAATACCAAAACGTGTTTGGCCCAAGAGGGTTAGCCATGCAAGGAACAATTCATTCACGCGATCACCAGCGGCACGAAACCACAGCCTTGGGCAATCCGTAATACCGGTAAAGCGTGGCAGGCAAACATGACAGGTGCGGCTTGCGCATTTGCGTTGATCTCGCAAAAGAAAGGCCCCAGACGGTTTGAAGGTTCATTGCCATTTCCGTTCCGGTGCTGTTAAGTGCCCGATAACGACAATCACTATGCTATGTATACACAATGCATCGCCTGAATTAACGAGCATTTGCTAGGAGAAACGCGCGTGCCAAAGAAAGACGGCAAGGGATCAACGAAGAAAAACAGCCAGCTGGTTCTGCGTCTGGACAAGGATGAACGCGACGCGTTTGTCGAGTTGTGCAGGGAGCTGGATACATCAGCTGCCCGCGAAATCCGCCGGTTTATCCGCGGGTTCATGAAGGAAAACGCCGAAAACTGAAAAAGGGGTCAGGCCGGGCGGCGCAGAACTGCCGTGGCGAAACCCATCCCGATCAAGGTCAGCCCGCCAAACCGCGTCATGCCGGTGATCACGCTGGCGCGGCCAATCAGCCGCCGCAACCGGTCGGCCAGCAACGCATAAGCCAGCGCATTCAGCCAGGCCAGCCCGACAAAAGTGGCGATCAGGATGGCAAATTGCGGCCCCAGTGGTTCAGCCGGGCGCAGGAACTGCGGCACAAAGGCGATGAAAAAGGCGATGGATTTCGGGTTCAGTGCCGTGACTGCGGCCGCATGTCCAAACACGCTGCGGGGGGTGACATCCCGCCCGGTCGCGACCGTTCCCAAACCACTTGCCGGGGCGCTGCGCAGCAGTTTAACCCCAAGCCAGACCAGATAGGCCGCTCCGACCCATTTGAGGACGGAAAACAAGGTGGCCGAGGCCAGAACAAGCGCGCCCAGTCCCAACAAAGACGCGGTCATTGCCACAAGATCCCCCACAGCGACCCCTGTGGCCGAGGCCACGGCAACGCTGCGCCCCTTGGACAGCGCATAGCTCAGCACCAACAGCACGGTTGGGCCAGGGATCAGCAGCAAGGCGGTGGATGCGGCAACAAAGGCCAGCCAGAGTTCCAGAGACATAAGGGTCTGCTCGCAATACGTTCCTTTGGTACCGCTATAGCCAAACTACCAGTACTTGACAATTTTCATGGCGACCAGCTTTCGGGCCCTTCAAATCGGTCGGATCAGGCCGAGACTTGCACGAAAACTGATACGAGTGCGATCCGTCACAACCGTCGCATTCTTGCGGCGAGTATCCCGGCAGAAAGTACCCGCATCCCCTGTGCCCGGACAGTTTCGAGCGCAAGGGTCGATGCCATGCTTGGACGCTTGAACAACGTGATCCGGAAAACCGATCTGCTGTCGGCTGCAATGCCCGACGCGTCGCGCAGAACCTACAGAATCCGACCCGCAACCGCGTCCAACTTGGCCAACAGCGCCGGGTCGCGTTTTTCAGGGGCAGTCAGGATTGCGTATTCCAAGGCCCGGTCACAGCCATGCGGGCAGGGCGCGCGGTCGGACCCCAACAGGGCGGGTAGGCCCTTGACCAGTGCACGGCCCTTATCGGCATTGCCGGTCAGGGTCGCAATGATGGTGGTCACATCCACTTCACCATGATCCGGGTGCCAGCTGTCAAAATCGGTGACCATCGCGATCGAGGCATAACAAAGCTCGGCTTCGCGGGCGAGCTTGGCTTCGGGCATGTTGGTCATGCCGATCACGTCGCAGCCCCATTGCTCGCGATACATCTTCGATTCCGCCAGAGACGAAAACTGCGGCCCTTCCATCGCCAGATAGGTGCCGCCGCGATGGATCGTGATACCGGCAGCCTTGCCTGCGGTTTCACAAGCGTCCGACAGGCGCGGGCAGGTCGGATGCGCAACGCTGACATGGGCCACGCAGCCTGTTCCGAAAAAGCTCTTGTCGCGCGCAAATGTCCGGTCGATGAACTGATCGACGATGACAAAGTCACCCGGTGCCATGTGTTCGCGAAACGACCCGCAGGCCGAGACCGAGATCACATCCGTCACACCAAGCCGTTTCAGCGCGTCGATATTGGCGCGATAGGGTACATCGGTCGGCGAATGCACATGCCCGCGCCCATGGCGCGGCAGAAAGGCCATTGCGACACCGTCCAGCGACCCGGTCAGAATCTGATCCGAGGGCGTCCCCCAAGGGGTATCGACACTGACCCATTCCGCATTTTCCAGCCCATCGATGTCATAGATGCCTGATCCGCCGATAACGGCAATCCTGGTTTGGGTCACTGTCCTGCTCCGCCTGAAATACTGATATTGAATTTGTGCGGGTTCGGCCCGAAATTGACAAGAGGTCTATTCCTGTTTCGCCAGCAGGTTACGCTGTTGAGATTGCGTATCGAAATCCGCCCACGCGGCTCCAAACTCATCCAGCGGCCACGTCAGGTCCTGCGATTGACCATGCCTGTCACGAAACTCAAAACGATACGCATCCCCGTTCAGCATGGCATCCAGCAGGCCGTCGGCGCGATGATCCTCGAACGTACAGCGTAACCCTGTAAGGCAACCGGGACGGCGCGTGCGCCAGATCACATCCTGTTCTTTCTCTATGCGGAATCCTGAAGGGCTGAAGAAGGTGCCGGGCTCAATCCCGAACTCGATTTTGAAACCATCTGGTTCAGGTGTGATGAACATGAATTGCGCCGCAAATTTCGGACGCAAGGAAAACACCTCGGCGCGCCTTATGTAGCAGCGCTGCACCAAAGTACCGGCTTCTTCACGCTCGTCACAAATCGAATTCCAGATGCCGAAAATTTCATGGTGCGTGACACGCCAGTTTCCGGCGGTGTCATTCCCTTCCAAGTCCTGTGCAAAGGCGGGCAGGGCTGATAGAAATATGAGGGCAATCCAGCGCATGAACTCACATTTGGGTGCTTGATCCGGGTGCCGCAAATCACGTTGCCGAGAGGCAAGTTATGCGCTGTGCGCATGGCTGCATCCCACCTCCCGCGGTGGCTTAACAGCGGCGCGCCCGCTACAACGATCCCTTCGCGCGAACATAAAATCCTATAGGACTGTCCAATGCCCCGAGCCTTGCTGGCAAGTTTTGCCAACCGTATCGCCATACCCGATCTGCGCTGGGTGCCGGATGAGGGGCTGACCTTCTCTCGCCTGCGGATCGAGCTGCTGTCCGGCCTGACCGTGGCCCTCGCACTGGTGCCCGAGGCCGTGGCCTTTGCCTTTGTGGCAGGCGTGCACCCGCTGGTGGGCCTTTATGCCGCTTTCCTTGTGGGGCTCATCACCGCGCTGATCGGCGGGCGACCTGGCATGATCTCGGGAGCGACGGGCGCGCTGGCGGTCGTCATGGTGGCTTTGGTGGCCGAACATGGTGTCGAATACCTGTTCGCGACGGTGGTGCTGATGGGGATCCTCCAGGTTATCGCCGGGGCGATGCACTGGGGCCGCTTCATCCGACTGGTGCCGCACCCGGTGATGCTGGGTTTTGTGAATGGCCTGGCCATCGTGATCTTTCTGGCCCAGATGGGCCAGTTCAAGGTGCCGGGTACCATGGAAAACACCGGTCACGGCATGGGCGGAGGAGAATGGCTCTCGGGTGCGCAGCTATACACCATGCTGGGCCTTGTGGCACTGACCATGGCGGTGATCTGGGTGGTGCCGCGCATCACGCGCATCATTCCTGCGCCTCTGGCCGGTATTCTGGTTGTCGCTGCGCTGGTGATCGGTCTGGGGTTGGATGTTCCGCGCGTCGGTGATCTGGCCTCGATCGAAGGTGGTCTGCCTGCCTTCCACATCCCGATGGTTCCGCTGAACTGGGGCACGCTTGAGGTCATCCTGCCCTACGCTGTCATTCTGGCCGCGATTGGCCTGATTGAATCCCTTCTGACCCTGAACCTAGTGGGTGAGATTACCGGCAAGCGCGGCGGGGCGTCTCAGGAATGTATCGCCCAGGGTGCGTCGAATATCGTGACCGGCTTTTTCGGAGGCATGGGTGGCTGCGCGATGATCGGTCAGTCGATGATCAACGTGAAATCCGGTGGCCGGACCCGTATCGCCGGGATCGCTGCGGCGCTGTTTTTGCTGACCTTCATCCTGTTTGCCTCACCGCTGATCGAGCAGATCCCGCTGGCCGCGCTGGTTGGGGTGATGTTCATGGTGGTCATCGGCACCTTTGCTTGGAACTCGTTCAAGATCCTGCGCAAGGTTCCACTGACTGACGCTTTTGTCATCGTTCTGGTCACCGTCGTGACAGTGATGGAAGACCTCGCGGTTGCTGTTGTGGTCGGTGTCATCGTGTCGGCTCTGGCCTACGCTTGGAACAACGCCAAGCGCATCCACGCCGTCACCCGTGAGTCCGCGACCGAAAAAGGGGCGAAGGTCTATGAAATCCAGGGGCCGCTGTTCTTTGGGTCATCGGATGGCTTTATCGAACTCTTCGATGTGCCGAATGACCCGGAAACCGTCATCGTCGATTTCGCTGAAAGCCGTGTGGTTGACCAGTCGGCGTTGCAAGCCATCGAAAACATCGCGGCCAAATACGAGGCCGCGGGTAAACGCGTCATGCTGCGCCACCTGAGCCGGGATTGCCACAAGCTGTTGAACAAGGCAGGCCACCTGATGGTCGACAGTGACGATGACCCGGATTACGAACTTGCCGTCGATTACTCGGTCCGTACCGGCATTCTGGGCGGCCACTGATCCTTTTGCGAGGCTCTGCCTCGCGCTCCGGGATATTTGAAGCCAGATGAATGAAGGATCCCTGCTTCATCTGGCCAAAAAATATCCCGGGGGAGCCGCCCGGAACGGGTGGTGGGGGCAGAGCCCCCGACACCCTCAATCATCCGGGCGATTGAGCGAGAACAACTCGGACACGACCGAATAGTCCCGGTACCCAAGCCGCGCCAGAGGTTTGAATGAGGTTACGTCGAACTTGCCCTCTCGGATGTGGTCGTCGAGCAGATGTACGCCTGTTACTTCGCCGAACACGACGCGGTTGGCCGCGCCCGGCAGAGTGACGATCTGGGTCAACTTGCATTCCAGTGCTGCCGGGGCGCCTTGTACGCGAGCGCAGGGGATGGTTTCACATTCGACCGGGGTTAATCCGGCATGGACAAACTCGTCCACCTCCTTCGGAAGACTGGACGAGCTGGCGTTCATCGCATCCTGATGCGCATGGGCCACGACATTCACACAGAACACGCCAGTCGCCTCGATATTGGCGATACTGTCCTTGCCGCCGACCTGATCGTGTTTCGTGCCGGTTGTGGCAAACATCACCTGCGGTGGTGTGTAAGCCACCCCGTTGAAAAAGGAATAGGGTGCCAAATTGTTGATCCCATCCGCATCACGGGTCGAGATCCAGCCGATCGGGCGTGGCGTGATAATGGCATTGAATGGGTTGTGCGGCAGGCCGTGGCCGTCTTCGGGGCGGTAGAACATCATATCTCCAAGCGTTTGCCCAAGGCGTAACGAAGTGCTAGGGCGATTTCCAGCAAGGAAAAGAGGGCAAACGTGCAGCAATTCGGGATCAGGCCGGAAGAGCCGGACGATTGGTGGGAGGTCGAGGCCCTATACGATCTGTGCTTTGCGCCGGGCCGTGAGGCGTTGTCGTCCTACCGGTTGCGCGATGATGTGCCGCCGGTTGCGGGCTTGTCTTTGGTCGCGCGCGACGGTCAGAGTATCTTGGCTGGGGCGATCCGCTTTTGGCCGGTCCATGTCGGCGAACACGATGCATTGCTGCTAGGCCCGGTTGCCGTGCACCCTACCCACCAGGGCGAGGGTCTGGGCGGGTATCTGATCCATGCCGGTGTTGAAGCCGGGCGCAAACTCGGATGGCAGCGGGTCATGCTGGTCGGTGACGAACCCTATTACAGGCGATTTGGTTTTGCGCGGCTGCAAGGTGTCGAGATGCCGCCGCCCACCAACCCGGACCGGGTGCTGGGGCTGGAACTGACGCCCGGGGTCTGGTCCGGAGTTCATGGGGCCGTCACCCGCTGGACCCGCTGACCTATTGAATCGACACGATTCAACGCCAATGTTGATAGGCAGGAGGACGCACATGCAGAACGTGGTTCTTGTCGAAAACGTGGATGCCGAGGCTGAACTGGATCGTTTGGCGGGTTATTACCGATCTGCCGGAGGGGCTGGTGTCAAACTGCTGAACAAGCTGGGCGGATCAGCCGAGTCACTGCTCGAGCAATTGCCCGATCCGGTTCGGAACGGCCTGACAGGGGCTACCGAGCAGGCGCTGTGGCTTGCGATGCACGCGGCTCAGGGGTCCCGGCGTGCGATCCCTGATCAGCAGCCCTGGGTCAATACCGCGCTTGCCACGGCCATGGGCGCGGCCGGCGGGCTGGGCGGTGTTTCAACAGCCCTGATGGAGCTGCCTGCAACAACCGCCATGCTGTTGCGCGCCATTCAGGGGGCCGCCGCGCGCGAAGGTTTCGATCCGTCTGCCGAGAACGTAAAGTTCGACTGTGTGCGGGTTTTGTCCGCATCGGGCCCGCTGTCGCATGATGACGGTGCGGATCTTGGCTTTTTCTCGGTGCGCCTGACACTGACCGGACCGGCCATGCAGCGTCTGATTGCTGCCGTGGCACCACGCTTTTCAATCGTGCTGGGGCAAAAACTGGCGGCACAGTCCGTCCCGGTGCTCGGCGCGTTGGCCGGTGGTGGCACGAACTATGTCTATTCGCGCTATTACCAGCAAATTGCGCGCGTGCATTTCGGCCTGCGAAGATTGGCGGTTGATGCCGATATCCCGCATGACGAGCTGGTGAAACAGCTGTCGACCCGCATGTAGCCAACAGATGCACGGAAGCACCAGACTTGGCGGGTGCCACTTCATGTGGTAGTTTGTAAAGCAACTGCCGCTAAATAGGAGCGTCATGCTGCCTATATGGCGGGCAAACCCGTTACGTGAACAAAAGGTGCGTCACGCGATGAATGCAAGGCCGGTGCTGCGTGAATTACCTGAGACTTCGGAACACCCTGTTTTGCGGCAATCCTCTGCCCTGTGTTACCGGATACTGCATGGCCAGCCAGATGTTTTGCTGATTACAACGCGTCAGGCCCAGCGCTGGATTATCCCCAAAGGGTGGCTTATCCCCGGGCTGACCCCATCAGAAACCGCAATGCAGGAAGCCTGGGAAGAAGCAGGTGTGACAGGGCGATGCAGCAAAGCGGGGCTGGGGCAGTTTCTGCACGTCAAGCACCGCCCAAATCAGCCTCCGACCTTGATTCTGGTTGATGTTTTTGCGCTGCATGTACAGACAATGTCGCAGGACTTCCCCGAAAAGCATGAGCGCAGGCGCAAGTGGTTTGCGCCTGAAAACGCGGCCCAAAAGGTCAGATCACCCGAGCTTGCCGAATTGTTACGCGACTTTAAGACCCATACACATTAAGATAGCACCAGAGAGGCTTGATATTGTCAGTCTGGTCGGTATCTATTCGCCAATCGCAATTTTGGACTGAACATGATTCAATACGCGTTGAAATGCAGTGAAGGCCACACATTCGACAGCTGGTTTCAATCTGCCGAAGCCTTTGACAAGCTGGCTTCTGCAAGGATGGTGACCTGCGCGATCTGCGGATGTGCGCAGGTTGCCAAGGCGATCATGACACCGCGTGTCCGTCCGGCCCGGAACGCAAAGGGAAAAACCGATAGCGCGCCTGTTTCCAACGAACGGATCAACGTTGCCACCCCTTCGCCCGAGATAGAGAAGGTTCTGGCCGAGATGCGCCGCCATGTAGAAAAGAACTCGGACTACGTCGGCAAGGATTTTGCCAGCGAAGCGCGCAAGATGCATCTGGGAGAGGCGCCAGAGCGCTCGATTTACGGTGAAGCCAGACCGGATGAGGCGAAATCGCTGATCGAAGATGGCGTGCCGGTGGCGCCACTGCCGTTTCTGCCCAGCAGAAAGACCAACTGATCCATGCATGTCGTAATCACCGGTGCCAATCGCGGTATCGGTCGCGCCCTTGCCATGCGCTACGGCACCCGCGGTGACGTGGTCACCGGAACTGCACGCGATGGCAGTGCACAGGTGCGTCTGGACGTGTCGGACCCGGCCCAACAGGCGGCAATGGCCGAACAGCTGCAAGACCAGCCCGTTGATCTGCTGATCTGCAATGCCGGGGTCTATCTGGACAAGGGGCACACGCTCAACGACTACCCCGCCGATATGTGGGCGCAAAGCTTTGCCACCAACGTGACCGGCGTTTTCCTGACCGTGCAGGCGTTGTTGCCCAATCTGCGCGCTGCAGGCGGCAAGGTCGCGATCATCTCGTCTCAGATGGCATCCCATACGCGGGCGCCGGGGGGCAGCTATATCTACCGCGCTTCCAAGGCGGCGGCGCTGAATCTGGGGCGAAACCTGGCGACGGATCTGAAAGCCGACGGGATCGCCGTGGGCATCTATCATCCGGGCTGGGTACAAACCGACATGGGCGGTGGCGCTGCTGATATTGATGTCGATCAGGCCGCCTCCGGCCTGATGGAACGCTTTGAGGCCCTGTCGATCAGCTCAACCGGCTGTTTCGAAACCTATGACGGTCAGGCGCACGTTTACTGACGGGTCAGCGCCGCTTTGGGAATCTCATAGACCTCACCGGGTTCAATATAGACCACAAGCAGGTCACCCAGCGTTTCATATGTCATCTTCGAGGTCGAGCTGCTGGACTCAGGCGCACCATCCTTGAAATAGATGTTGCGCACCTTGCCATCACCCAAAGCCACGGCCAGCGTCGTGGTGCCGTCGTCATGGTGGCGCAGCTCTGCATTGCAGCTTTGCATCGGGTCACCGGCATTTGCGGCGCAGGGCACCTTGCCCAGTGCATTCTTTCCGTCCGTGCCTGCCACACTGGCAACCTGCGCCAATGCAGGCGACGACAACAAAGTAACGGCAAGGGCTAGGCGAAACATGGGGAACCTCTTGATTTGGTTGTTACTCGCAGGCTGACACTGCACCTGCGCAATGTAAAGCGGCCCTGTGCCACAGGCGGGTCCTGTTTGCGCTCTTGCTCTTGGGGTGCCCCTCGCTTATGAGGCTCGGGACCTCTAATCCAAGGCGCGGAGACTTTTGCCCCCATGCCCGTACTCGTTATGAAATTCGGCGGCACTTCGGTTGCCAACCTGGACCGCATCCGCCGCGCAGCCAAGCGTGTTGGCGTCGAAGTTGCCAAGGGCTATGACGTGATTGTCATCGTTTCGGCCATGTCGGGCAAGACCAACGAGCTGGTGGGCTGGGTGAACGAGACCTCGCCGCTGTTTGATGCACGCGAATACGATGCTGTTGTATCTTCGGGTGAAAACGTCACCGCTGGCCTGATGGCGCTGACATTGCAGGAAATGGATGTTCCTGCGCGCAGCTGGCAGGGCTGGCAAGTGCCGTTGCTGACAACCAGTGCGCACAGCCAGGCGCGGATCGAAGACATCCCGACCACGAACATCACCCAGAAATTTGACGAAGGCATGAAAGTGGCCGTTGTAGCCGGGTTTCAGGGGCTCAGCCCCGAAGGCCGCATCACCACGCTGGGCCGGGGTGGCTCGGACACCACTGCCGTGGCTTTTGCCGCCGCGTTTGGTGCGGAACGCTGCGATATCTATACCGACGTGGATGGCGTCTATACCACCGATCCGCGCATCTGCGAAAAGGCGCGCAAGCTGCATAGGATCTCGTTCGAGGAAATGCTCGAACTGGCGTCGCTGGGCGCCAAGGTGCTACAGACCCGCTCGGTCGAACTGGCAATGCGCTACAAGGTGAAACTGCGCGTTCTTTCAAGTTTCGAAGAACAATCCGACGAGGCCGGTACGCTGGTCGTTGACGAGGAGGATATCATGGAATCCAATGTTGTGGCCGGTGTGGCCTATTCCCGTGACGAGGCCAAGATGACCGTCGTTTCGGTGGCGGACCGTCCCGGTATCGCCTCGACCATCTTCACCGCGCTCAGCGATGAGGGCGTCAATGTCGACATGATCGTGCAGAACATCTCGGACGAGGGGCGCACGGACATGACCTTCTCGTGCCCCACCGATCAGGTGGTCCGTGCCGAAAAAGCGCTGCTGGCGATCAAGGACAAGGGCGAGCTCAATTATGCCGAACTGGTCGCCGATACCGGTGTCTGCAAGGTCTCGGTGGTGGGAATCGGTATGCGCTCGCAATCGGGTGTCGCGGCCAAAATGTTCAAGATACTCTCGGATGAGGGGATCAACATCAAGGTCATCACAACCTCCGAGATCAAAATTTCCGTTCTTATCGACAGGAAATACATGGAACTTGCCGTTCAGGCACTGCATGATGCCTTTGAACTGGACAAGGCGGCCTGAGCTGATCGGCCAAGGGTTTCGCCTGACACACTGAATTGGTTGGGCCATGGCGGACGGCACGGAAACAGAATCCCGCAAGCTGCTGGGGCGGTTGCGCGAGGCGATGGCCAGCGAAGCCGCTGGACAGGAGCGTCTTGATCAGATCACTCATCTGATCGCCGACAGCATGCGCAGCGAAGTGTGCTCAATCTATCTGTTCCGCGATGATGAGACCCTGGAACTCTGCGCGACCCAGGGACTTGCGCCTGAATCGGTACACCAGACCCGGATGCGCATGGGCGAGGGGCTGGTGGGCAGGGTCGCCAAGACCGGCAAGGTGGTCAACACCCCGGATGCGCCGTCTGAAAAAGGGTTCCGGTATATGCCGGAAACCGGGGAAGAGCGGTTTTCGTCCTTTCTCGGTGTGCCGGTGCAGCGCCTTGGGGAAAAGCTGGGTGTTCTGGTTGTCCAGTCCCGCAAAGCGCGCGAATTTTCCGCCGACGAAATCTATGCGCTGGAAGTGGTGGCCATGGTGCTGGCCGAAATGACCGAACTGGGCGCCTTTGTCGGCGAAGGCGCGGCACTGTCGCCACGGCACCAGCAATCGGTCCTGCTGCGCGGCGGCCCGGCGCAGGAAGGCTCCGCCGAAGGCCATGTCTGGCTGCATGAACCCCGTGTGGTTGTCACCAATCCGATCGCCGAAGACCCGCACCGGGAACGCGAACGTCTGAATGAGGCGGTGGAAGAGCTGCGCGTCGGCGTCGACAAGATGCTCGAGATTTCCCGGGATGGTGACACCGAACAGCTCAAGGTGCTGGAAGCCTACCGGATGTTTGCCAATTCCAAAGGCTGGATGCGCCGGATGGAAGAGGACATTGCTCTGGGGCTCAGTGCCGAGGCCGCGGTCGAGAAAGAACAATCTCAGGCGCGCGCCCGGATGGGGCAGGTGTCCGATCCCTATCTGCGCGAACGGCTGGCGGATCTTGACGACCTCAGCAACCGTTTGCTGCGCATTCTGACCGGGCAGGGAAAAACCGACAGCGCCGATCTGCCGCCCGATCCGATTCTGGTCGCGCGCAATATCGGCCCCGGTGACCTGCTGGAATACGGGCGGGCGTTGAAGGGGATCATCCTCGAAGAGGGTTCAGTCGGCAGTCACGCCACCATTGTGGCCCGTGCGCTGGCAATCCCTTTGGTGGTCCATGTGGGCCGGATCACGACCGAAGCGCTGAATGGCGACCATGTGCTGGTGGACGGCGATCAGGGCGTTGTTCACCTGCGCCCCGAAGACAGCGTGGTCAGCGCCTTCCGCGACAAGATCGCGATGCAGGCCAAAGCGCAGGAACGCTATGCCTCGATCCGCGAAACCCCCTGTATCACACGCGACGGGACGCGCATCAATCTGGTGATGAACGCAGGCCTTATGGCCGACCTGCCGTCGCTGGGAACATCAGGTGCCGAAGGTGTTGGCCTGTTCCGAACCGAGCTGCAATTCCTGATCCGCAATCAGATGCCCAAACGGTCCGAGCTGGTCACTCAGTATCAGCGGGTTCTGGATGCGGCAGGCGACAAAAGGGTGGTGTTCCGCACACTGGATATCGGGTCGGACAAGGTGCTGCCCTATATGAAACACGTGGCCGAACCCAACCCGGCCCTGGGTTGGCGCGCCATTCGTGTCGGTCTGGACAAACGCGGCGTGATGCGGATGCAGTTGCAGGCCCTTCTGCGCGCCGCCAATGGCCGCCCACTGACCATCATGTTCCCCTTTGTCGCGCAGGCCGAGGAATATCGCGAAGCCCGCTGGGAGGTGAACAAAACCATCGAACGCGAAAAGCGACTGGGCCATGTTCTGCCCGAAACGCTTGAAGTCGGCGCGATGCTGGAAACTCCATCGCTGGCCTTTGCGCCGCAAAAGTTCTTTGACGAGGTCGATTTCATCTCGATCGGCGGGAATGACCTCAAGCAGTTCTTTTTTGCGGCTGACCGCGAAAATGAACTGGTCCGCCGCCGCTATGACACGTTGAATGTCAGTTTCCTGAGCCTGATGGAACGCATTGTCGAACGCTGCGGGCTTTCGGACACCCCGCTCAGTTTCTGTGGCGAGGATGCGGGCCGCCCGGTCGAGGCGCTGTGCCTTGCGGCCATGGGTATTCGCACCCTGTCGATGCGCCCGGCGTCGATTGGTCCGGTCAAAAGCCTGTTGCTGCGGTGTGACCTGATGGAGGTACGCAAAATCATCGCGGACGCACGCCATCGTGGCGAACAATCCGTGCGCCCGGCCGTGATGGAATGGCTGCGCAGTCAGGTATAGCCCGCAAAACCTCGCTTTTTGGGAAACTATGCTTGATTTTTTCGCGCGGGCTTTTTATCACGCAGGCAATGTTAGCGGTAACAGTGTGCCGCAGAGCCGTTTCATGCCGTGCTGAACTGATATCGGCAAACTCGAGAAGGAGCCTGTGATGGTTTCACGCGTAATTCCGGTAGAGCCGTTCGATCTTGTGTTGTTCGGCGCGACCGGGGATCTGGCGCAACGTAAGATCCTGCCGGGCCTGTACCATCGGTTTGAGGTCGGCCAGATGCCCGATGGGGCGCGGATCATCGGCACGGCGCGCTCGGATATCGACAGCGACGGGTTTCGCGATCAGGTCCGTGCATCGATGCAGGAATTCGCACCGAAGTTCAAAAAAGACACATTGGACCGGTTTCTGTCCCATGTTGAATACGTGCCGGTGGATGCGCTGGGCGATGCCGGATGGTCCGATCTATCCAAGATGCTGCGCCCCGACGTGGTGCGGGCCTTTTACCTGTCAGTGGGTCCCAGCCTGTTTTCGGGCATTGCGCAGCGCCTGCATGACGCCGGTCTGGCCACGCCGGACAGCCGCATCGTTGTTGAAAAGCCTTTCGGCCATGACCTGGCCTCGGCCAGGGCGCTGAACGAAGGCTTGCGGGCCTGTTTCAAGGAACACCAGATTTACCGGATCGACCATTATCTGGGCAAGGAAACCGTGCAGAACCTGATGGCGCTGCGCTTTGCGAATTCCCTGTTCGAACCGCTTTGGAACTCGACCCATGTCGATCATGTGCAGATCACAGTGGCGGAAACCGTCGGGGTCGAAGGGCGCGGGGCCTATTACGATCAATCCGGCGCGATGCGGGACATGATCCAGAACCATCTGGTGCAATTGCTGTGCCTGACCGCGATGGAACCTCCGTCAAAGTTCTCTCCCAACGCAGTGCGTGACGAGAAGGTCAAGGTGATTGAGGCGCTGGAACCGGTCGAACCCAGGGACATCGCCCGTGGTCAGTATCGCACGGGCAAGGGCGGTGACGGATACCTTGACCACGTCGGCAACCTGGCCAGCCGCACCGAAAGCTTCATTGCGCTCAAGGTCCATATCGGCAACTGGCGCTGGGCCGGGGTGCCGTTCTACTTGCGCACAGGCAAACGCCTGCGCGCCCGTGCCTCTGAAATCGCGGTGTTCTTCCGCGACCCGCCACACACGATCTTTCCCAATGTCGGCCCGTTGCATGGCAACGTGCTGGTGATCCGCCTGCAACCTGACGAAGGCATCACCCTGCGCACAACGATAAAGGAACCGGGGCAGGGCGGGTTCCGCCTGTCAGATGTCGCTCTGGACATGAGCTTTGCCGACGCGCTGGGTGATGACTCGCAATCCCCGGACGCATATGAACGCCTGATCATGGATGTCATCCGGGGCGATCAGACCCTGTTCATGCGTGGGGACGAGGCCGAGGCCGCCTGGGCCTGGGTCGATCCCATCATTCACGGCTGGGAACAGCGCGGGGACAAACCCGCCAAGTACGATCAGGGCAGTTCAGGCCCCGAAGAAGCACTGATGCTGATGCATCGCGATGGGCGTCGCTGGCGTCAGATCGGAGGGTAATCATGGTTCACTCTGTCATTTCCGACGTCACCAAACGGATCATCGACCGCAGCGCCGGTCTGCGCGGCCCCCATATCGACCGGATGGAACAGGCCAGATCCAAGGGCCCCGCCCGTGCGCACCTGTCTTGCAGCGGTCAGGCCCATGCCTATGCGGGTGCGGGTGAAGACCAGCAATCCATGGCCACCGGCACGGCGGGCAATCTGGGCATCGTCACCGCCTATAACGACATGCTGTCTGCCCATCAGCCCTTTGAACGGTACCCCGCCCTGATCCGCGACGCGATCCGCGCCGCCGGAGGCACCGCACAGGTCGCGGGTGGCGTGCCAGCCATGTGCGACGGTGTCACCCAGGGCGAAGCAGGGATGGAATTGTCGCTGTTTTCACGCGACGTGATCGCTCTGGCAACTGGCGTAGCACTCAGCCACAACACCTATGACGCGGCAGTCTTCCTCGGCGTCTGTGACAAGATTGTCCCCGGTCTTATCATCGGCGCGCAGGCGTTTGGGCATCTGCCTGCCGTGTTCCTGCCCGCAGGGCCAATGACCAGCGGTCTGCCCAATGACGAAAAGGCCAAGGTCCGCCAGAAATTCGCTGCCGGAGAGGTCGGGCGCGACGAACTGATGGCCGCCGAAATGGCGGCCTATCACGGTCCCGGCACCTGCACTTTCTACGGCACCGCCAACACCAACCAGATGCTGATGGAATTCATGGGCCTGCACCTGCCGGGCTCCAGCTTCGTCAATCCCAACACGCCCTTGCGCGACGCGCTGACACAAGAGGGCGCGCGCCGCGCCCTGTCGCTCAGTGCGCTGGGAAACAGCTATACCCCTGTTTATCAGGTGCTCGACGAACGGGCCTTTGTGAACGGTATCGTCGGCCTTATGGCGACCGGAGGTTCGACCAATCTGCTGATCCACCTGATTGCCATGGCGCGCGCTGGTGGTATCGTTCTGGACTGGCAGGATTTTTCCGATATCTCCGCCGTGGTCCCGCTGGTCGCGCGGGTCTATCCCAACGGTCTGGCCGACGTGAATCACTTCCACGCCGCAGGCGGACTTGGGTTCACCATTGGCACGTTGCTCGAAGAAGGTTTGCTGCACCCCGATACGTTGACCGTTGCCGGGCAGGGCCTGCGCAATTACACGCGCGAGCCCAAGCTGATCGATGGTGAGCTGACCTGGCAAGACGGCGCGGGCCACAGCCTGAATGACAAGATTGTCCGCCCCGCCCGCGACCCGTTCCAGCCCACCGGCGGCCTGTCGCGCCTGACCGGCAATCTGGGCACCGGGGTCATGAAAGTATCAGCCGTCGCGCCAGAACATCAGGTGGTCGAGGCTCCTGTCCGCGTTTTCCACGACCAGGACGCGGTCAAGGCAGCCTTCAAGGCTGGCGAGTTCACCGGTGACGTCATCGTCGTCGTGCGCTTCCAGGGCCCCAAGGCCAACGGGATGCCGGAACTGCACTCGCTGACGCCCATGCTGTCGATCCTGCAGGGCCGGGGGCAGAAAGTGGCGCTGGTCACCGATGGCCGCATGTCTGGCGCGTCCGGCAAGGTACCCGCCGCCATCCATGTTGTCCCCGAGGCGCTCGACCGCGGCCCCATTGCATACCTTCAGGACGGTGACATCCTGCGCGTTGACGCGGTCAGGGGTGATCTGGAAATCCTCACCGCAGGCGTTCTGGACCGCGCGCCCGTCACCACCGACCTGTCCGCCAATCAACACGGTGCAGGGCGCGATCTTTTTGGTGCGTTCCGCCAGAATGTCGGCTCGGCCGACACCGGTGCCAGCATTTTCGGAGTTTAACCTCATGTCCAAATCCCAACGCACCCGTGAAATCTGCGCACTGGCCCCGATCGTTCCGGTTCTGGTCGTCGATGACGTTGCGCAGGCCCGCCCGCTGGCCGAGGCATTGGTCGCCGGCGGTCTGCCAGCGCTCGAGGTCACCTTGCGCACGCCCGCCGCGCTCGACGCGATCCGCGCGATGGCCAAGGTGCCCGGCGGCGTGGTCGGCGCAGGTACGCTGGTCACACCCGAAGATGTCCGCGCCGCCAAAGAGGCGGGCGCGCAGTTCGGCGTCTCTCCGGGCGCAACCGACGCGCTCATCGCGGCGTGTGAGGCCGAGGGCCTGCCGCTGTTGCCCGGCGCGGCCACGGCCAGCGAAGCGATGGCATTGCTGGAAAAAGGCTATGACATGCTGAAATTCTTCCCGGCCGAGGCCTCGGGCGGCGCGCCCGCACTCAAAGCCATCGGCGCACCCCTGCCGCAGATCAGCTTTTGCCCGACAGGCGGGGTGTCGCCGTCCAACGCCCGTGACTACCTGTCCCTGTCCAATGTGATCTGCGCCGGTGGCAGCTGGGTCGCGCCCAAGCAGATGGTCGAAAGCGGTGACTGGGCCGGGATCGAAACACTTGCGCGCGAGGCATCCAAGCTGGCGGATTGACGTCGCGAAGCCCCTCGGTAATGTGGGCGTCAACTCAGACAGGTTGACCCCATGACACAGACATCTGCCCTCTCCCAGGGGCGAACTTATTTGGCGATCCCGGGCCCTTCGGTGATGCCGGACGCAGTCCTGCAGGCGATGCATCGCCCGTCGCCCAATATCTACGATGGCGCGCTCATCGACATGATGCCCGACCTGACCCGCGATCTGCGCCGGGTTGCTCGCACAGGCCATGACGTTGCCATCTACATTGCCAATGGTCACGGCACGTGGGAGGCCGCTCTGTCCAACGTGATCGCCCCCGGCGAAACCGTTCTGGCTCCTGCCTCGGGCCGGTTCACCCATGGCTGGGGCGAGATGGCCGAAGGCATCGGGGCAAAGGTGCAGCTGATCGATTTCGGCACCTCATCCGCCTGGGATCTCGACCGAATTGCCGACGCATTGCGCGCGGATAAAAGCCGTCAGATCAAGGCCGTTCTCGCGGTTCATGTGGACACATCAAGCTCGATCCGCAACGATATCCCGGCACTGCGCAAACTGCTCGACGATCTGGACCATCCGGCGCTGTTGATGGCCGATTGCATTGCCTCGCTGGGATGCGACCGGTTCGAGATGGATGAATGGGGCGTCGATGTCACGGTCACCGCCTGCCAGAAAGGCCTGATGACCCCCGCAGGCACAGGCTTTGTCTTTTTCAACGACAAAGCACAGGCCAAGCGGGCCGCCATGCCGCGTGTGTCGCGATACTGGGACTGGCAGCCGCGCGCCAATCCCGACCTGTTCTACCAGTATTTCGACGGTACCGCGCCGACGCATCACCTCTATGGTCTGCGCGCCGCGCTCGACCTGATCCATGCGGAAGGGATCGAACAGGTCTGGGCCCGCCATGAGCGTCTGGCTACTGCCATCTGGGCGGCCTGCGAAACATGGGCCGAAGGCGGCGCGCTGCATCTGAACGTTGCCGACCGCGACCACCGCAGCCATGCCGTTACAGCCCTGCGCCTGACCGGAGGGCGCGGCACGGCCCTACGCGCGTTCACCGAACATCAACTGGGCCTGACATTGGGCATTGGTCTTGGGATGGAGGACTACGACAGCTGTTTCCGCCTCGGGCATATGGGTCATGTCAACGGGCAGATGGTGATGGCGATGCTGGGCGGTATGGAAACGGCCATGACCGCGCTTGATATCCCCCGTGGCAAAGGCGCGCTCGAGGCCGCCGCTGCCGTTCTGGCCGCCTGACACGCCTCAGACGAACAGCACCGATCCACCTCTTCATCTGGCTAAAAATATCCTCGGGGGGATCGCGCTTTGCGCGATGGGGGGCAGACAGCCCCCCTTTGACCCGATGGCAAGACAGACCAGCGCTAGGCAGTATTTGACCGCACCTCTGCTAGCACCTTGGGCAAGGCGACCGCAAAAGCATCCAGATCTGCTGTGTCACCACAGCTTACCCGGATGCACCTGTTCTGGGGCGCTGCAAACGGCATCCGGACAAACAGACCCCGCGCAACCAAAGCCTCCAGTACCGCTCTTGCGAATTCGCCTTCCCGCCCGCAATCAATCGCCACGAAATTGGTGGCCGAGGGAAGGGGCTCCAATCCGTTCTCGCGGGCAATCATTCCAATCCGCGCACGCGCCTCTGCGATCTGTGTCTGAATGTGCTCCAGCCAGGCGCCATCCTGCAACGCGGCCAGCGCCCCGGCCTGCGCCGCGCGGTTCATGCCGAAATGGTTGCGCACCTTGTTAAAGGCTGCGATCAGGTCGGGCGCTCCCATGGCATAGCCAACCCGTGCGCCCGCCATGCCATAGACCTTGGAAAATGTCCGCATCCGGATCACGCGAGGGTCGTCTGCGCTGACGGGTGCCGCTGTCCCATCTGGCGCGCATTCCACATAAGCCTCATCCAGAATCAGCAGGCAACCGTCGGGCAGGGCATCCATCGCCGCCACGATATCCGCGCCGGAATGCCAGCTGCCCATCGGATTGTCCGGATTGGCCAGATAGACCAGTTTTGCCCCCACCTCGGCCGCCTTCGCAAACAGGGCCGCCGGGTCCTCGTGATCCCCGGCATAGGGAACCTTGTGCAGAACGCCACCGAACCCGGCCACATGATAATTGAACGTCGGATACGCCCCGTCCGAGGTTACAACCGCATCCCCGGGCCCTACAATCAGACGCACAAGATAACCCAGAAGCCCGTCAATCCCTTCGCCTACGACGATATTTTCGGGGGTTACCCCATGATACTCGGCCAAAGCATGGCGCAGATCGTGATTCTCGGGATCGCCATACATCCAGATATCAGACGCGGCCTGCTCCATGGCCCGGATCGCGCGGGGCGAGGGGCCAAACACGCTCTCATTGGCCCCAAGACGGGCAATGAACGCCGCGCCGCGCTGACGCTCTTGCGTTTCGGGGCCCACAAAGGGCACGGTGGCGGGCAGGGATTGGGCAAGCGGGGTGTATCGAGGTCCTGTCATGCCTGCAGATAACCCCAAGCCCGAGCTTCGGGCAAGCGCGCACCTCATCCCGCGCGTCAGAACGTATTGAAACAAAAGTAAGGAGCGCAGATGCGCATACTGTCTGCCATTGTTCTTCTGGGCCTTGCCTATCTTCTGTTCTGGCCCGTTCCCGTTATCCCCGTCGCCGTTGAGATACCGGAAGATGCCGGTTTCACAGGAGATTTCGCAGAAAACACCGCGCTGGACGCCGCGCAGCTGATCCGCCTGCCGGATGGGGAAACCGGCCCCGAAGATATCGCCATCCTGCCCGACGGCGCGGTCTATACGACCAGCCGGTCTGGCACGCTCTATCGGATTGACGGGGCCGACCCTGTTGTGGTCGACCAGCTTGGCGGGCGTCCTCTGGGCCTCAGGGCCGGGCCGGATGGCGCGCTATATATTGCCGACAGCTTTCGCGGGGTGATGCGCTGGACCGGGTCGGGCACGCTTGAATCCGTGGTGGCAGATATCGACGGTGCACCCGTGGTCTATGCAAACCAACTGGACGTGGCACAGGACGGCACGATCTATTTTTCGAACTCCTCTGACCGGTTCGACCCCGAAACCATGGGCGGAACCAAGCCGACCTCGGTCCTGACCATCTGGGAACAATCCGATACAGGCTATGTCGCGCGTCACAACCCCGATGGCCGCACCGAAAAGATTGCCACTGGGTTCGTCTATACCAATGGCATTGCGCTCTCACCTGACGCAGATTTCCTGTTGATCGCCGAAACCGGCCGCGCACGGGTACACAAGCTGTGGCTTAGCGGGCCGAAAGCCGGTCAGCAAGAGGTCTTGCTGGACAACCTGCCCGGCTATCCCGACAATCTCGAAGCACAGGGTGATGGCACCTACTGGATGGCCTTCGCCAGCCCGCGTGTCCCGTCCGAGGCACTGATGCCGTACCCCTTCCTGCGCAAGGTGGTCTGGCGGCTGGGTCCGGCTGTACGCCCGGCACCGATCCATCGGGGTATGCTGGTGCAGTTTGATGGTGAAGGCACGATCCTGCGCACGCTTCAAGACCCTCAAGGCCGTATTGGCATCACGACAGGGGGCCGGATCGTGGGCGATCAGTTCTATGTCATGACGCTCGATTCCCCCTGGTTCGGGCGGATGCCTGTCAGCGATCTGCCCTGACGTCGCAGTGGAATTCGGCGTCCCGTCCGGGCATGGTCGCCGCAACTGAATTTCGGGAGGTCCCCCATGTCACGTGTATCCGTCACCTATCAAGACCATGTTGCCCATGTCACCCTGACCAGAGGTGACAAGATGAATGCGCTGGATGACGCGATGGTCAAGGCATTGCTCTCTGCCGGGCAAGAGGTCGCCGCCTCGGACGCCCGCGCCGTGGTTTTGTCGGGCGAGGGGAAAAGCTTCTGCGCTGGGCTCGACATGGCGAGCTTTGCCAAGATGGCCCATATGGACCCCACCGAATGGCTGATGACCCGCAGCCACGAAGATGCCAACGAAATGCAGGAGCTGGCGCTGATCTGGCGTCGCGTACCGGTGCCGGTGATCTGCGCCATTCAGGGTGTCGCCTATGGCGGTGGCCTGCAAATCGCTCTGGGCGCGGATATCCGTATCGCGCACCCCGAGGCGAAACTGGCGGTGATGGAGATGAAGTGGGGTATCATCCCCGATATGGGCGGCATGGTTCTGCTGCCCCGGCTTGTGCGTTCGGACGTGCTGCGCCTGCTGACCTACACGGCCCGGCCCATCGGCGCGCAGCAGGCGATGGATTGGGGACTGGTCACGCAGCTTTCAGATGACCCGCTGACCGAAGCTCTGGCCATTGCCGAGAATATCGCCGGTCAAAGCCCCTCGGCTATCCGTGCGGCCAAGCGGCTGATCGAAGTGGCCGAAACCCAGCCCCGCGCAGACGTTCTCAAGGCGGAATCCGCCGAGCAGGTGGAGCTGATCGGCAAGCCTCATCAGATGGAGGTCGTGATGGCGCAGATGCAGGGCCGCAAGCCCGAGTTCAAGTGATCAGCGCATGAAAGCCCGCCGCGCATCGCGGGCCATGTTGTAACGCATTTCCAGATCAGCGATCTCCGACATCGCGGCCCGGCGTTCCGCGGGGTCGGTCAGGGCCGGATACGCTTTGCGGGCCGCATCCAGTTTCTTTTTGATGTCGAACTCTTCGGGAAGAACCCCGGCTTGCGCCATGATCCGGTGCCCGGCGGCGATGGCCGGATCGCCCTGCGCCTCGCCGGACCGGTCGGGCAGGGGGAGACCTTCGCCGACAAGGCCCTGCAACTGCCCCTCGGCCTGTGCCTTTTTGATCTGGCGCTCCACCAGTTTTCCAAGTGAACCGAACATGGCGCAACTATACCCGGTAAGGGCGGGATACGAAAGCGGCTACCGAATTCTGTTGCTCACCAGATAGGCCAGCCCGCCGACCAGAAGGCCCCAGACCGCCGCGCCCAGCCCAAAGACCGAGATACCCGATGCGGTGATCGCAAAGGTCAGCATCGCGGCCTCACGCTCGGTCGGAACCTCAAGTGCTGCGAAAATCGAATTGGCCAGAACGCCGATCAGGGCGACACCGGTCAGTGTCCCCATCAACAGAGGATCGGCATGGGAGGCAAAGCCGGTAATCGCTACAGCAAAGATGCCGAATACGCCATAGAAAACGCCACCCATAATGGCTGACCAGTACCGTTGCGCAGGGTCTGGGTGGCTGTCTTCATTGGAACACATCGCAGCCGTGATCGCCGCAAGGCAGGTGGCAGGTGCACCAAATGGTGCCGATAACAGGCTCGCCCCACCCACGGATGAAAACAGCCTGCCCGGAGCCGGGGTATAGCCAAAGCTGCGCATCACCGCGATGCCGGGAATATTCTGGGTCGCCATCGTGACGATGAACAGCGGGATGGCGATCCCGATGGTCGAGGCCAGCGAAAAACTGGGCGTGGTCCAGACCGGTGCCGCCAGCCATCGCGCCGGGGTCACCGATGCGTCGCCTGCGTTCAGCACGACAACCAGCGCGGCGGCGAAAACGGCCGCCGGAACAGCGAACAGCCGGTTGATCCGGCCTGCGATGAACCATGTCAGGATCACCGGCAGGGCTTGCGCGGGCAATTCGACTGCGGCCTGAAAGGGCAGAATGCAAAGCGGCAGCAGAACGCCCCCCAGCATGGCCTGTGCCAGAGTCGTCGGAATGGCGGCCGCCAGCCGCCCCAATGGCCGCCAGAGCCCGGCCAGAACCGTCAGCGCCCCTGCACACAGGAACGCGCCCGTTGCCTCGGAAAACCCCAGCGCCGGTGTTGCGGACACCGCCAGCAGCGCCGCCCCCGGCGTCGACCAGGCGACGCTGATCGGTTGCCGGTACCACAGGCTCAGAACAATGGCGGTCAGTCCCATTGCGATGGCCGCCATCATCAGGCCCGAGGCCGCCTGCGCCGGAGACGCCCCCATCGCGGCCAGCCCCTGCAACACGATAGGAAATGAACTGAAGAATCCGACAATGGCGACTACAAGCCCGGTCGAGACTGTCTGGAGCGGTGGGGCAAACTGGGTCATGACTGCCTCGGGCGGTTGGGGTTGGTGATTGCTAACAAGCGGCGGCAGGGACGGGCAAGGTCTGAACGCGCAAAAGAAAACCCCGCCGGATCAGCGGCGGGGTTCGGGGTATGAGTATTTTTGAAAAGATGAAGATCAGGCGATCTCGGCCAGACGGGCCAGCGCCTCGTTCAGCTTGGCTTCTTCTTCCTCGCGTGCGGCGAGGTTGGCTTTGGCTTCCTCGACCACCTCATCCGGGGCCGAGGCCACGAATTTGGGGTTGTTCAGACGCCCACGCAGGCCACCCAGTTCCTTGGCCAGCTTGCCCTTTGCTTTCTCCAACCGCTCCTTTTCCGCGCCAATGTCGATGATATCCGCCAGCGGCAGGCCGAAGGAGGCTCCGGGGGCGGCAATCGAGATGGTGCCCTTGGGCAGCGCGTCCGCGCTGGTCAGGCTGTCGATGCGGGCCAGACGTTTGATCAGCGCCTCGTTGCGGTCCCACGCAGCTTGTCCGTTTGCGTCGATCTCGGTCACCAGCATCGGCACGTAAAGACCCGCAGGCACCCGCATCTGCGCACGGGCCGAGCGGGTGTTCTCGATCACCGAGATCACCCAGTTCATTTCACGATCCGCGTCGGCGTCGACCAGTTCGGTACCATAAGTCGGCCAGTCAGCGTGGACGACCATTTTCGCGCGGTTGCCGGTCAGGCCCCACAGCTCTTCGGTGATGAAGGGCATGATCGGGTGCAGAAGGACCATGCACTGATCCAGAACCCAGCGCATGGTGGCGCGAGTCTCGGTCTGCGCCGCGGCGTCGTCGCCTTGCAGCAGCGGTTTGGACAGTTCCACGTACCAGTCGCAGACCTTGCCCCAGACAAAGGCATAAAGCCCGTTGGCGGCATCGTTGAAGCGATAGCTTTCCAGCGCCGCGTCGACCTCCGCCCGCACGCGGGCGGTTTCGCCGATGATCCAGCGGTTGACGGCGGCCTTGGGTTTCAGGTCTGCCACATCCAGCTGCGGTACGGCGTCGGTAAAGACCTCATTCATCTCGGCAAAGCGGACGGCGTTCCACAGCTTGGTGCCGAAGTTGCGATAGCCGGTGATGCGCTCGCGCGACAGTTTCAGAACGCCGCCAATGGCCGCCATCGAAGCGTTGGTAAAGCGCAGCGCGTCGGCGCCGAATTCGTCGACGATTTCAAGCGGGTCGATGACGTTGCCGGTGGTCTTGGACATCTTCTTGCCCTTCTCGTCGCGGACGAGCGAATGCAGATAGACGGTGTGGAACGGAACCTCGTTCACCACGGCCAGCTGCATCATCATCATCCGGGCGACCCAGAAGAACAGAATATCCGCGCCGGTGATCAGAACGTCTGTCGGGAAATAGCGGCGCATCTCCTCGGTCTGCTCGGGCCAGCCCAGCGTGCCGATGGGCCAGAGGCCGGACGAGAACCATGTGTCGAGGACGTCGGGGTCGCGCCAGATGACAACTGTTTTTGCGCGCTCAGAAATCCGTAGCGGGCCGCCTCCAGAGATAAAATCTTCGCGCCCCGTTCTATGAGACACCTTTCTTTCATAGCTTTGGGAAGCGATTTCAAAATCTTCCGAATACACCTTGCGAGCAGCATTCTTTGCATCTTCCTCTGAAGAGGCGCAGAACTCAATTTTCCTATTTTGCGCGACGATACGAAAGTCTTCCTTTAGTTCGTCAGGAATTGGCAATGTTCCACCGACGGGGATGCTTCTAGTGAACTCCAATACACGTTCATGGCTTTCTACGTCATCTGGGTGTGGCCCATACCAAACCGGAATCTGATGCCCCCACCAAAGCTGGCGCGAGATGCACCAGGGCTCGATGTTTTCCAGCCAATGGTAATAGGTTTTCTCGCCCGACTCGGGGATGATCTTGACCGTGCCGTCCCTGACCGCATCCAGCGCAGGGCCGACGACCTTTTCGGCGTCGACGAACCACTGGTCGGTGAACATCGGCTCGATGACGACTTTCGAGCGGTCGCCAAACGGCTGCATGATCGGTTTGCTTTCGACCAGCGGGACGAGTGCCGGGCTGAAGCCCGGCCCACCGTCATCGTCCTCTGTAGGCCGGGCTTCAGTCCGGCTCGATCCCAGACGCGGATCGTCCGCTGGACACATGACAGCCAGACCTTCGCGGGTGATCTCTTCGACCACCTTGGCGCGCGCCTCGAACCGGTCCAATCCGCGCAGGTGATCGGGGATCAGGTTGATCGCGTCGATCTCATTCTCGGTGAACGCTTTGCCACGCGCGTATTCCTGCGCCTTGCCCGCCTCTTCGGCGTAAGGCGCGCCATCAGCCCGCATCGCGCCCTTGGTGTCCATCAGGCGGTACATCGGAATACCGCCGCGCCTGGCGACCATATTGTCGTTGAAGTCATGCGCGCCGGTGATTTTCACCGCGCCCGAGCCGAAATCGGGATCGGGATACTCATCGGTGATGATCGGGATCTGGCGGCGATGCTCTTTCGGTCCAACCGGGATTTCGCACAGTTTGCCGACGATCGGCGCGTAGCGCTCATCCGACGGATGCACTGCCACGGCGCCGTCGCCCAGCATGGTTTCGGGCCGCGTGGTTGCAATGGAAATATAATCCCGCTCTTCGCGAAAGATCACATTCCCATCTTCATCTTTTTCCAAATACTCATATGTCTCGCCGCCCGCCAAGGGGTACTTGAAGTGCCACATGTGGCCCGGCGTTTCAATATTCTCGACCTCAAGGTCCGAAATCGCCGTTTCGAAATGTGGGTCCCAGTTGACCAGTCGCTTGCCGCGATAGATCAGGCCCTTTTCGTACATGTCGACGAAGACCTTGATAACGGCATCATGGAAGTTGGGTGAGTTTTCGTGCCCGGTGCGTGGGTCACCTGGTGCGCCCGCCATGGTAAAGGCATTGCGCGACCAGTCGCAGGAATTCCCCAACCGCGTCATCTGTTCGATAATCTTGCGGCCGTATTGCCCCTTCCAATCCCAGACCTTGGCCAGAAACTCCTCGCGCGCGTAGTCGGTGCGCTTCTTGCCCTCTTCGGCCATCAGTTTCTTTTCAACCTGCATCTGCGTGGCGATGCCGGCGTGGTCCTGACCAGGTTGCCATAGAGTGTCGAACCCGCGCATCCGGTGCCAGCGGATCAGAATATCCATCAGTGTATGGTTAAAGGCATGTCCCACATGCAGCGCGCCGGTCACGTTGGGCGGTGGCAGCATGATGCAAAAGCTCTCATCACGCGAACGGTTCGCGCCTGCCTTGAAGGCTCCGGCCTGTTCCCAGGCCTCATAGATACGGGCCTCGGCCTCGGCCGCGTTGAATGTCTTTTCCATCGCCATGGGATGCGTCCTGCGTCAACAAATTCGGGTCAGCGCCTGCAATAGCGAATGGAGACGGGAAGGGGAAGGCCCTGTGCGGCGACGATTGCTGAAGTCACCCCGTGCCGGTCGCCTCGCTTCCGTACAGGTGCGTGCTTTGCGCCGCGCCTTGTGTCATCGCCTTGGCCTGATCCTCCCGGATGCGGGCGTGAAGCGCCAAGGCTGGTGCCGAAAACAACTCGGTCGGCGGTTCGATGAGGATGAAATTGCCCACCCGGTCTTCGCCCCGCGCCAAGACCGCGTAATCGCGGTCCGCCACTTTTTGCTGTGCGTTCGGGTTCAGATACCGGATCGCCAGCCCGATCCGCCGATCGTCCGACATATTGGGCCCCGAGCCATGGATTGTAAGGCCATGGTGCAGCGACATCTGACCCGGCTGCAGTTCAATATGTGTTTTGTCCTCGTCTGCCACATCGACAGCCACCTCCTGCCCGCGCGACAGCAGGTTGTTGTCTGAAAACGTATCGTTATGGGGCAGGATCGGGTTTTTGTGGCTGCCTCTGACAAAGTCCATGCAGCCGCTTGCTACCGTGGCAGGCGACAATGCGATCCACGCGGTCATCTGATCCGGTGTTTCGCCCATCCCCCAATAGGTCAGGTCCTGATGCATTCCAACAACCTGGGTCGTGCGTGGCTCTTTGATGAACAGTTCCGCAGACCACAGCAGCAAATCCGGTCCCAGTATTCCTTCGACGACGTCCAGAACCCTTGGATCCAATGCGATACGGGCGACCAGCGGCATCACCACATGGGCGTTCAGGCGCTTGTACATGTTCAGCGGCAGCGGAAGGTCAGCCACGCGCCAGGTCTCCTCGATCTGCTCCAGCTCGGCCCGGAACTGTGCGGTCTCATCCGGCGAGAAGACAGTGATGGGAAAGGCAAACCCGTCTTGCCAATACGCGTCGACCGATGGGGCGTCCAGACGGCCCTGTGACAGGGAAATGGGTTCGGGCATGGGGGACCTCCGGCAGGCTGTATCTTAAAACAGCCTACGAATCCCTCTGCGGCTCCCGCAATCCTGTTTACGACATCGGTGTCGCCACACGCTTTCATGCAAGGCGCTGGACATAAGCAAGCACAGGGCTAGTGTCGCCATCAAGGCAGCGACAGGAGCATCCCATGGAAAAATTCGGCAAAAGCCAGCCCGTCAAACGGACCGAAGATCAGCGGTTCCTGACCGGGCAGGGGCGCTATATGGACGATGCCGTGCCCGGCAATGCGCTGTTTGCCGCTTTCTTCCGCAGCCCAGTGGCCCATGGCGATATCACTGCGCTGGATCTTGAGGCCGCGCGGGATGCTGACGGGGTGCGGCTGGTCATGACACTGGACGATCTTGCCGCCTCGGGCATCGACACGGTGATGAATGCCGCAACCTTGACCAACCGCGACGGGAGCGGCTCTGCCGCGCCGGATCGGCATATGCTGGCCAAGGACCGTGTGCGCTTTGTGGGCGAACCCGTGGCCGTTGTCATCGCGGATACGCTGGCGCAGGCGCAGGATGCGGTCGAGCTGATCTGGATGGACATCCGGGAACGCCCCGCCAAGCTGGACGTGAACGCGGGGGGTGAGGCTCTGCACCCTCAAGCGCCCGACAATCGCGCGTTTGATTGGGGTCTGGGGGATGAGGCCGCGACCAAGGCCGCCTTTCAGGCCGCCGCCCACACCGTGTCGCTGAACGTGCAAGACAACCGCGTCATCATCAGCTCGCTCGAGCCGCGGGGCTGTCAGGCCGATTGGTCTGGCGGGCGTCTGCACTTTTCCTATGGCGGGCAGGGTGTCTGGGCGATGAAGGCACAGCTGGCGCAAAAGCTGAAACTCGATGCGGATGCGATCCGTGTCACCACCCCGGATGTGGGGGGCGGGTTCGGCATGAAGGTGATGCCATATCCCGAATATTTCTGCGTGGCCGTGGCCGCGATGAAACTAGGCCAGCCCGTGCACTGGATGTCCGACCGGTCCGAGGCAATGCTCTCCGATCACCACGGCCGCGACCTGACCTCTCTGGCCGAGCTGGCCTTTGATGCAGATCACCGGATCACCGCCTACCGCGTCCACAGCAAAGTCAACCTTGGTGCCTATAACAGCCATTTCGCGCAGGCGATCCAGACAAGCCTGTTCAGCAAGGTGCTGATGGGGGTCTATGACGTTCAGACCACCTACCTCCGGGTCGAGGGGTTCTATACCACGACAACACAGGTCGACGCCTATCGCGGTGCCGGACGCCCCGAGGCGATCTATGTGCTGGAACGCGTGATGGACCGCGCGGCACGCGAACTGGGCGTTGACCCGTGGGAGTTGCGGCGCAAAAACTTCATCAGGCCCGGCGATTTCCCCTACACCTCTGCCACGGGTGAAACCTATGATGTCGGCGATTTCGACATGGTCCTGCGCCGTGCGGCCAGCCAGACCAGCGGGTTCGAGGCCCGCAAGGCCGCCGATGCCGAACGCGGTCTGATCCGGGGGCAGGGTCTTTGTTACTATATCGAAAGTATTTTGGGCGACCCTTCCGAGAACTCGAAGGTCGAGTTTTGCGAGGATAGCACTGTGAACCTTTATGTCGGTACACAATCGAACGGGCAGGGGCACGAGACGGTTTATGCCCAGTTCCTGTCCGATCAGACCGGCGTTCCGATGGACAGGATCACCGTCATTCAGGGGGATACCGACCTGCTTGGCCATGGCGGCGGAACGGGCGGCTCGCGCTCGGTGACGGTGCAAAGTACCGCGACCCTCGCCACCATTGACAAAATGATCGCCGCATTCACGCCTTATCTGGCCGATAAGATGGGGGTCGAGGACAGTGATGTGCGATTTGACCATGAAACATTCCGCGCGCCGGGCTCGAACCTGACGCCGACCCTGACCGAAGCCGCGGCCATGGCCCGCGCCGACGGGCGATTGGACTTGCTGACGCATGAGTCCCGCGCGCAACTGGATGCCCGCAGCTATCCTAACGGCGCACATGTTGCCGAGGTTGTGATCGATTCCTTCACCGGCGAAACCCGTGTGGACCGCTACACCGTGGTTGATGATTTCGGAAATCTTATCAACCCGATGCTGGCCGAAGGGCAGGTGCATGGCGGGGTGGTTCAGGGCATCGGGCAGGCGCTGTCGGAACATGTGGTGCATGATGATCACGGACAGCTGCTCACGGCATCGTTTATGGATTACGCCTTGCCCCGCGCGGTGGACGTACCCATGATAAAGTTTACCTCGGCGCCGGTGCCGTCAACTTCCAACCCGATGGGGATGAAAGGATGCGGCGAGGCCGGCACGGTGGGCGCTCTGGCCGCTGTGGCGAACGCGGTTCAGGATGCGCTCTGGGATCACGGGGTGCGGCAGGCGGATATGCCTTTCACACCTCATAAAGTTTGGGAATTGCTGACGCATGAAACTGTCGCGGCTGAGTAGGAAGGTTCTGGGATGGCTCGGGCGGCCCTTACGGTCCGAGCACTCCGCCGAAACGCGGCACCGCGAGCCGATCAGCCACGTCATTATTCTAGATGGCACCATGTCCACCCTCGAACCGGGGTTCGAAACCCATGCCGGTCAGACCTATCGCCTGTGCTGCGAAATGGGCAGCAAAGTGTCGGTGTTCTACGAGTCGGGCGTGCAGTGGGAAAGCTGGAAATCCACCATGGACGTGATGATGGGCCGGGGCATCAACCGCCAGATTCGCCGCGCCTATGGCTATCTGGCGTCACGCTACAAGCCCGGTGACCGGATTTATTTCATCGGTTATTCCCGTGGAGCCTACGGCGTGCGCAGCCTGGCCGGAGTGATCGACATGATCGGCCTGCTCAAGGCCGAACACGCGACCGAGCGGAATATCCTGCAAGCCTACCGCCACTATGAATGTAATGTCAGCGGCACCGCCGCCCGCGATTTCCGCCGCAAGTTCTGCCATGACAACGTCAAGATCGAGATGGTCGGTGTCTGGGACACGGTCAAGGCGCTGGGCCTGCGCCTGCCGCTTCTGTGGCGCTGGGCCGAGGATCGTCATGCCTTTCACAACCACCAGCTGGGCCCTGCCACTCTGCATGGCTATCACGCGCTGGCCCTCGACGAAACGCGCGAGGTGTTCGAGCCGGTTCTGTGGCGATGCAAGCCCGAGTTCAATGGCCATGTGGAACAGGTCTGGTTCCGTGGCACCCATGGCGATATCGGCGGCCAGCTGAACGGCTATGAAGAGGCCCGGCCGCTCAGCAATATCTCGTTGATCTGGATGCTGGACAAGGCCGAGATGCACGGGCTGCCGATGCCCGAAGGCTGGCGCACCCGTTTCCCCACGGATGCCCATGCGCAATCGGTTGGAACCTGGCGCGGCTGGGGCAAGATCTTTCTGCTGCGCAAACACCGCAAGGTCGGGCGGGACCAGTCAGAACGCCTGCATGTCTCGGTCGCGCCGGATGAATTGCCGGGCTGGGTGGCGATGCCGAACCTGCCGACACATCCCGCGCAGTGAAAGGCTACCATGTGCCAGTGGCACCAAGATCACCTGCACTTCAATGTCAGGTTCGAGCCCAAAGCGGAAATGATCTACGCGTTGGCCACAAACGCATCCACTTCGATTTCAACCAGCCATTCAGGATTGATGAACCTGTCGATCGCCATAATCGTGTCCACAGGTTTGACATCCCGGCAATAGGCCTTTCTGGCCTCAATCGCCTCTTTCCAGTAGTTGATATCGGTGAGGATCACGCGAGTACGCACCATATCATCAAGACCAGAGCCAGCTTCCTCCAGCGCGGCTTTGATGATTTCAAAGCAATGCGTTGTTTGGGCGAAAACATCGCCCACGCCCACCGTGTTGCCATCTGTATCAACGGGTGCAGTGCCCCCAACCGAGATGAATGGTCCTACCCGGACAGCTCTACTGAAGCCCACGATGTCTTCCATGGGATTCCCGTTCGATATCAGCTTGCGCTCGTATGTCATCTCTCTCCTCCACCTGATAATGGTGAGGTTGGTGTAGCATATTTTTTGTGGGGCCGAGGCCGAAAACCAGACGGCGGCTTTGTCCGCAAAGTTGACGCTCCGAACTAAAACACCCTAGCAGCATTCAGCGAGGGTGTTTTCTTTGTAAGAGCTCGTTACGTCTTGCGTCGTTCTTGACTATGCAACGCCTCCGGTAAGAGGCGTGGCGAAACGCCTGCGCCCTTTTCACGTTCCATAGACAAGATTTAGGTTCTTGTGTTCGCAATTACCGCCGCCGGTCGCGGCGCGAGCTCATGGGTTGGAAGGCCACGCCCACATGCGCCTCGCAATAGGGTTTGCCTGCCTCAACCGGCAGTCCGCAGAACCAGAAATCCTCGGTCGCGGGGTCGCCCACGGGCCACTTGCAGGTTTTCTCGGTCAGTTCCATCAGCGTCAGCTTCTTGGCTTTCTTCTCGATCTCGTTGACCTTGGCCAGCGCCTCGGGGCTGATTTCGTTGGCCGAGGGCTGCGGCGGCAGCGGCTGACCGGCCGGGATGATCTGGCGGCGCGCCGGAACGGCGGGTTTCGCCTCGGCAGCAGCAGCCGGGCGCGCCGGTTCTGTCTTTGGCATGGGTCTGGGCTTGGCTTCGGCCTTGGGCGCGGGTGCCGGTTTCTCTTTCGGTTCGGACTTGGCCGGGGCTGCGCCTGCTGTCCGGTTGGACAGGCCCAGGCGGTGGACCTTGCCAATCACCGCGTTGCGGGTCACGCCACCCAGTTCCTTGGCGATCTGGCTGGCCGACTGGCCTTCGCCCCACATCTTCTTCAGCAGTTCTACGCGCTCGTCTGTCCAGGACATCGTCAGCCTTTCAAAAGCGGAAAGCGGCCCCGGATTCGGGCCGCCTTGGGAATTCGTCTCAGCCCCCTATTCTAAACACTGCGGCCCGAGTTACAAGCTGTCTTCGAATCAGGTTGAGGGCAAAGCATGCAGAATCCCGCAGAACAGACCGAACGCAGCTTTGGGGCGGTCAACTGGATGGGGCTTAACACGCTGGCGCAGCGCGAAATCCGGCGCTTTCTTTCGGTCTGGACCCAGACCGTTCTGGCGCCTCTGGTCACGGCTGGCCTGTTCCTGCTGATCTTCACAATCGCCATTGGGCCCAGCCGCCCTGACGTCATGGGCGTGCCGTTTGTGGTGTTTCTGGCACCGGGGATCCTGATGATGACGGTGATCCAGAACGCCTTTGCCAATACCTCCTCTTCGATGGTGATTGCCAAGGTGCAGGGCAATATCGTCGACACGCTGATGCCGCCGCTGTCCCCACTCGAGATCCTGCTGGGGTATCTTGCCGGTGGCATCGCCCGTGGCCTGATGATCGCGCTGGTGATTTCGATTGCGTTGCTGGTTTTGCTGTCCATCGCGCCCCAGCACCCGTTGATTGCGCTGATCTTTGTTGTTCTGGGTGGCGCATTCATGGGCGCGCTGGGCCTCTTTGCCGGGATATTTGCGAACAAGTTCGACCAGATGGCCGCGATCACCAACTTCATCGTCACGCCATTGGCCTTCCTGTCGGGCACCTTCTATTCGGTCGAGGCGCTGCCTTCTGTCCTGAACCGCCTGACCCATCTGAACCCGGTCTTCTACCTGATCGATGGGCTGCGTTACGGCATGATCGGCGTGTCCGACAGCTCACCGTGGTTGGGCATGGCGGTTTGTGGTTTTGCCACGCTGGCCATCGGGCTGATCACCTGGCAGATGCTGCGTACCGGTTATCGGCTTAAGGCTTAACCGGGCTCTGCCAGCCTATCGGGCGACAGGGCAGGCTTGGGTTCGCCCAGCCGCGGATGCAAGCGGGCCGAGACAGCCCATGCCCCAAACAAAGCAATCCCGCCTGCCGCGAACACACCGGCCACCGGTGCCGCCAGCAAGACCAGAGCTGCAATACCGGGCGTCAGAATGCCCGAGACATCGCGGTAACTGGAATAAATCGCCGACATCTCGGTTCGCTCAGACGGTTTCACGGCCATAAGGAAGGGCAATCCGGCGCAGATATCCAGAACGATCAGCCAGACAGACCCCAGAACCAGCGCAGCGACCGAGGCGACAGGCCATCCCGCGACCAATCCGGCTGCGAAAAAGCAGCCCCCGGCAGCAGCAAACCCGATGCGAACAGCCGACCTGAGCGACCGCGTCTGGACCCAGCGCAGGATCAAAGGGGCGGCCAGCAGCATGGCGTTTGTGCACGACAGAAGGATGCCGCCCAGTTGTTCTCCCAGCCCGTTTTGGATGGCGAAAATGGGCAGGTAGACCACATATATCCACCACCCGCAGGACCGGATCATTGCAAACAGATATCCGGCAACCAATCTGGGTTGAACAAAGAACCGGGGAAGAAAGGCCAACGGGTTGTTGGCCGGACCACGGGCCTTGGTGATCAGCTTGCCATTGCCCAGACGCATGCGCCAGAACTGCGCCAGCATGACCAGCGCTGCACCGGCACTGATGACAAACGGGGCAGGGTGCCACAGCTCCATCAGCAGGACACCGGCCATTGGGCCGCCCGTCCATCCCAAAGCGCTGTAGAACATGCGGCTGGTCTCGCACCGGCCAAGTTCGATCTTGCTGATGTAATCCAGCACATAGGTGTTGAAGCAGATGAAAGTGACAACCGCGGCCATGGTATTCAGGGCCAATGCGCCGACCACGGCCTCGGGGCTGCCCACGATCGCCAGCGATGCACCACAGATGAACATGACGCAACCGGTGGAATAGGCCCATCTGCGCGGTACAAAACGGATCAGGAACGGCACCATCAACCCGACCAGCAGGGACAGGATGCCAATCAGGAAATACAGGAATGACACGGACGAGGCATCGCCCAGCGCCCGGTACATCGCCAGCGGAAAGACCGAAATCAGAATACCGCGCACCACGGCTTCGATTCCGGCCAGAATCCCGAAATCGCGCACCGATGGGGCAGGCGCGTGGCGTACCCATTCAGGTATTCGGCGTTCATGCATAACAAACTCGCAAATCAACTCAGCCCAGAATGCGTCGGTCACGTTGCCGTTCATGGGGATTTGCGACACAAAGGTCGCCCCTGAACCGCCGGGGCGGATTTTTCAGTCAGGTCCGGCGGTTTACCGCCTCGCGCCAGACCAGGATCAGCCCTCCGGTCAGAATCGTGACTGCACCAATCAGGCTGATCCGGTCGGGGATCACATCAAACACCGCAAAATCGTACAGCGCGGCAAAAATCAGTGTGGCATAGCTGATCGGGGCCACGAATGACGCGTCCGCACGTGCCATGCCGTTGATGAAACAAACCTGCGCGCAGGCCATCAGCAGGCCGATCCCCACCAGCGCAACCCATTGCTGTGGCGTAGGCATGTGAAACACAAAGCTGACCGCGACCGTGGCGATCACCAGCCCCATCGTGTTGTTGATCAGCAGAATCTGGATCGGGGCCTCGCGCCCCGACAGTTTCTTAATAAAGATCAGCTCCATCCCGATAAACGCAGCCGCCGCCAGCGCCAGAAGGGCGGCGGGCTGAAAACTTGCAGGTGTCGGGCGCAGCAGGATCACTGCACCCACAAGGGCCACGGCCGCCGCCAGCCAACGCCACGGGCCGACACGTTCCCCCAATAGCGGAATGGCCAGGACCATGCCAAAGACCGGGTTCAGAAAGGAGATCGCCGTCGCATCCGCCATCGGAATGAACGCAACAGACGCGAACATCAACGTCACCCCGGCCCAGCCAAAGCTGGTTCGCCCGACATGCAGCCCCCAATGGGGCCGTCCCAGCCGGGGACGAAGCACTGCGACCGCCGACAGGATGGCAAGCAGAGCAAACAGAAACCGCCCGTGACTGATCTGCATCGCGTGCAAGGGTGGCCCGAGTGTATCCGTCCCCAAGGCCTTGGCCAACAGCGTCGTCGCCGCGATAAAGGCGGTCGCGACAAAGATCAGCCCTGCGGCCAAAGCAGGATTTTGCGCCTTCGGGGTGAACATGGGCGAAAGCGGTGCGCCAAAAAAGGGGCCTTGGCAAGACGCAATTCTGCGCTCAGCGCAAAACCGGTGGGGCCGCCAGCGCCGCCTTGGCTTGTTTGAGGCTGTCCAGAAACCGCTCCGCCCGCACAATCCGCGCTTCGACCTCGTCAATCCGGTCCTGCAAAAACGCCTCGCCATCAAAGCTGTCGGGATCGGCGGCTTCCAACTGCCCCAGCAACATGACCAGTTCTGCAATGCTGATGCCTGCCGCCTGTGCATCGGCAACTTGCTCCAGCGTGATCAGCGCGTCTTCGGGATAGTCGCGATAGCTGTTCGTGTTGTCCGGCCCCGGGCCTGACCGGATCAACCCCTGCCGTTCATAAAACCTCAGCGTGTCGCGGCTCAGCCCGCTGCGCCGCGCAAGTTCCCCGATCCGCATGTTTCAAAACCGTTGACTCAACTCCATGGTTTTGATCCTATGTCAGACAGTCATTCTCTGCAAGGACAAGCATCATGGGTCCCAAATGCCAAAGTTGCGGCATGCCGCTGTCAAAAGATCCCCAGGGCGGCGGGTCCGAAGCTGACGGCGGGCGCAGCACGCGTTACTGCTCGCTGTGTTACGAAAACGGTGCGTTCCGCCACCCCGACGCTTCGCTGGAAGAGTTTCAGTCTCATTGCGTCGATGCCCTCGTCGCCAAAGGCATGCCCCGCATCCTTGCCTGGGCTTTCACCCGCGGTATGGGCAAGCTCGACCGCTGGCGCTCGGCGGGATGATCCGGCGGCAATTTTGACCCTGCGGCAATAATAGGGTTTTCAGGCTGTCTTTTCACGTCTATAGAGCGGCCATGATCAAACGCGCACATATCCAGTTGCTCCGACGCCGACGCCTCTCTGCGTAATCGGCCTGTTTGATCCCATGTGCCTGCCAAATTGGCACAAATCTCACCAAATCTGTTGACGAACCGGGCCTTCGTGTATCACTCACGAGGCTCAAACGACCCGAAAAGGATGATCCCATGATCCCGTCCGTTCTGCCGACCTATAACCGCGCGCCCCTGTCATTTGTAAAGGGCGAAGGCGCCTGGCTGACCGAGGCGGATGGCCGACGTTTTCTGGACCTCGGTGCAGGGATCGCGGTGAACGCGCTGGGCCACGCCCATCCGGCGCTGGTGGCCGCCCTGACGGAACAGGCCCATGCGCTGTGGCATGTCTCGAACCTCTACAACATCCCGCAACAGCAGGCACTGGCAGACAAGCTGGTCGAACACACCTTTGCGGATACGGTATTCTTTACGAATTCCGGTACCGAAGCCTGTGAACTGGCCGTGAAAATGGCCCGCAAGTATTTCTATGACAAAGACCAGCCCGAACGGGTTGAGATCATCACCTTCGATGGTTCCTTCCATGGCCGGTCGTCGGCGGGCATCGCAGCGGCCGGGTCCGAGAAGATGACCAAAGGCTTTGGCCCGCTTTTGCCGGGCTTTGTCCACGTCACCTTTGGCGATCTCGACGGTGTCACCGACGCCATCACGGAAAATACCGCAGCCATCCTGATCGAACCGATTCAGGGCGAGGGTGGCATCCGCCCCGTACCCGATGCCGAACTCAAGGCCCTGCGCGCCATTTGCGACGAACACGGTCTGCTGCTGATCCTGGACGAGGTGCAATGCGGCGTCGGTCGGACCGGCAGGCTCTTCGCCCATGAATGGGCGGGGATCTCCCCGGATATCATGATGGTCGCCAAAGGCATCGGCGGTGGTTTCCCCCTCGGCGCTGTGCTGGCAACCGAAGATGCGGCATCCGGTATGACCGCAGGCACGCATGGCTCCACCTATGGCGGCAACCCGCTGGGCTGCGCCGTGGGCTGTGCGGTGATCAACCAGGTCGCCACACCCGCCTTTCTCGAAGGTGTCAACCGCAAGGCTGGCCTGTTGCGCCAGAAACTCGAAGGCCTGGTCGCCGATCACCCCGAGGTCTTCGAAGAGGTGCGCGGATCGGGCCTGATGCTCGGCCTGAAATGCAAGGCGCCAAATATAGATGTGGTCAATGCGGGCTATGACAATCTGGTCATCACCGTCCCCGCCGCCGACAACGTCATCCGCCTGCTGCCCCCCCTGACCCTGACCGAGGATGACATCGCCCAGGCCATGATCCGCCTCGAAAAGGCCGCCAATCAGATCGAAACCCAGCTCGCAACTGCCTGAGCTTCATCTTTTCCCAAATACTCCGGGGGTGTGGGGGCTGGCCCCCACCGCCCGACCAGCCAAAAGCGAAGCGATATGAACCATTTTCTCGATATCCACAAAACCGATGCCACCGCGCTGCGGTCCATGATCGATCAGGCGGGCGCGATGAAACTGGCGCGTCTGGGCCGTCCCAAGGCCGCCCCTGACGACGAACAGCCGCTGAAAGACCGTATGGTCGCGCTGATCTTCGAAAAGCCCTCGACCCGGACGCGCGTGTCCTTTGACGTGGGTGTGCGCCAGATGGGTGGCCAGACCATGGTGCTGTCGGGCAAGGACATGCAGCTCGGTCACGGCGAAACCATTGCCGATACCGCCCGTGTGCTGTCGCGCTATGTCGACATGATCATGATCCGCACCTTCGATGAAACCATCCTGACCGAGATGGCCGAATATTCCGACGTGCCCGTCATCAACGGCCTGACCGACCGCACCCATCCCTGCCAGATCATGGCCGATGTTTTGACGTTCGAGGAGCACCGCGGCCCCATTGCGGGCAAGAAAGTGGTCTGGACCGGCGACGGCAACAATGTCTGCGCCTCCTTCCTGCACGCCGCCGGTCAGTTCGGCTTCGATCTGACCTTCTCCGGCCCGGCCCAGCTTGATCCGGAAGAAGAGTTCATGGGGTTTGCCCGCCAGAAGGGGTCCCGAGTCGTCATCGAACGGGACCCGCACAAAGCGGTCGAGGGCGCTGATCTGGTGGTGGCCGACACCTGGGTTTCGATGCATGACAGCCAATCCGCCAAAGAACGCCGCCACAACATGCTGCGCCCCTATCAGGTCAACGCGGAACTCATGTCACATGCCAAACCCGACGCGCTGTTCATGCACTGCCTGCCCGCGCATCGTGAGGAAGAAGCAACCTCCGAGGTCATGGACGGACCGAACTCGGTCATCTTCGACGAGGCCGAAAACCGCCTGCACGCACAAAAGGCCGTCATGCGCTGGTGTCTTGGCGTTTAGGATCACCTTGCAGTTTCGAGAGGGCCATCAGGCTCTCTCATGACCTTCGGAGCATTCAATGCCTCACGTCACACTGGAATTTTCCAAATCTCTGGACGACACTCATGATTTCCAGATGATTTGCGAGCGGCTGCATGCTGTTCTCGCAAAACATGATGAAATCGACGCCTCAGCGCTCAAGATCCGCGCCGCACCGATTGCCTATTCCTACATCGGAACGCAACCACAGACCTTCGTGCATGCCACGCTGCTGTTGATGCGTGGCCGGGATGAGGCCACACGGGCCGAGCTTAACGCCATCATTCTGGACGTTCTGGCCCAGACCTTGCCCGAGGTCGGCAGCATCACCGTGCAGGATGTCGAGATGACCCGCGCCACCTATGCAAAGCGCCTGGCAGGTTGATGGCGCGGGTACTCTCCGGGTCCGTCAGCCGTGTATCGGCGCGTTGTTGATCGCGCTGAGGTCTTCCATGATATCAAAGACATGATCCGAGGTCACTGCGACCCCGATGGCCTCAAGGCGTTTCAGGTGCATCGCCTTGTAGGTCTCCAGACTGGCGCGATCGCGAAACAGATAGGTCGATCCGAAATGGTTCGTGCCTTCTTCGACGGTCCAGATTTTCCAGACGACACCGGGTTCCTGGGCGATGCTTTCAGCCAGTTCCTTTGTTCCGGCCAGAAACTCTGCGGTTACGGGTCCGTCATAGGCCAGATGCAGATCCCAGATTTTCATCGTACTCATGGTCAAATGCTCCACGTTCAGGGGGGGAGGGGGTGTGATCAGCGGTTCTTGCCAAGCTGCACAAAGCTCAGAATGGCAAGCAGCGCAAAGAAGATGGGGTCGGACCAGCCAAAGCCGGTGAACACCCCGGTCAGACAGGCATAAAGCGTGATGACAACGCCCAATATGTTGGTCCCCATCAGACCTTTCAGGATGTTCTGTGCCGTCTCGGTACCGGATTCAGTGTTTCGAAACAGGAAGCTGATTAGGCCGATGCCACCCAGAAAAATCGCATTATGCTGCGACAGAAACACGGCATACCGATCGTTCAGTTGCAGTCCATAATTGGGCCAAAGGATGGTTGGCGCAAATAAAAGCGCCAATGCGAAAAACATGTAGATCACACCATGCGCGGTCAGGAAGGTTTTGTTGGTCATGTCTCGCCTTTCTGTGGTTGGGGCAGCTTTTTGCGAAGCTGGTTGAGCGTTCTGATCGTTTCGCGTCTGGTTTCGGTGCTCAGGCGTCCGAATATCTGCTCCAGCGCCTGATTGTGGACGGGCATGAACGCGGCCACTTTCTGTTTTCCGGCTTCTGACAGGCGTAAAACGCGGGCACGCTTGTCGGTTTCATCAACGGTCTTTTCCACCAGACCGGCCTGAATCAGGTTTTTGACGACAACATCCAGATTGCCGGATGTGGACAGCGTCAGGCGCAACAGGTCATTGATCGACAGCGCGCCTTTGGTGTTCAGGGTCTCCAGCGCATCCCACTGAGGTGCCGTCAGACCCCCGGCGCGAAACACCGGTCCCATGGCACGCATGAACAACTGCTGGCTGCGCAACAGGGCCAATACCAGGGCCTGGTTTTCTCGGTTTTGAGTCTCGTGTGTCATGGCAGTCATTTATCTCTAGTTAGGGGTAGTATCAAGATGCACCACCACGCGCGAATGCCGCAAATATGCACGTCTCCCGTGCAGGGCTGCACTGACGCCGGGCCCGGGCCTGCATATATTTTGACTTAGCGAATGCAGACCTGCTTTGGATGATCAAAAAGGCCGAGGATACGAATGTGAGCTGGAACCCGTCCCACACCACCGACGCAGCTGAAAACGGCGCGCTGGAAACACTCATCATTCCCCGCGCCCGCGATCTGGGCGGGTTCGAGGTGCGCCGCGCGCTGCCCTCGGTCAAACGCCAACTGGTTGGCCCATTCATCTTCTTCGATCAGGTCGGCCCGGCAGAATTCGTCACCGAAGGTGGCATTGACGTGCGACCGCACCCGCATATCGGGCTGGGAACCGTCACTTACCTCTATCAGGGCGAATTCGAACATCGCGACAGCCTCGGCACTCACCAGATGATTTATCCCGGCGAGGTCAACTGGATGGTTGCAGGCCGTGGCGTGACCCATTCCGAGCGCACCAGCGAAGAAACGCGCGGCAAAGGCCACAAGCTGTTCGGCATTCAGACCTGGCTTGCCCTGCCCGAAGCGCAGGAGGATATGGCCCCCGAGTTCGAACACCACAAGCAAGGCGCGCTGCCCCATATCCAAGACAAGGGCGTCAGCGCACGGCTGATCCTCGGCAACGCTTATGGCGAAACCAGCCCCGTGACGATGCTGTCCGAGACCTTCTATCTGGATGTTCAGCTTGCCCCCGGCGCGTCCTTCCCGCTGCCCGACGACCACGAGGATCGCGGTGTCTATGTCACGCAAGGATCGATCGAGATTGCAGGCGACATGTTCGACGAAGGCCGCATGATGGTGTTCCGCCCCGGTGACAGGCTATCGGCCCGGGCAGGCCCGCAGGGCGCGCGACTGATGCTGCTGGGCGGCGCGACCCTGAATAATGATCGCTATATCTGGTGGAACTTCGTCTCATCCTCGAAAGAAAAGATCGAGACGGCGATTCATGAGTGGAAAAGCGCCGATTGGGTCAATGGCGCCTTCCGCCTTCCGACAGGGGATGACCGCGAATTTATCGCCATTTCAGAACAGTTTGAGCGGACAAAGCCCCGGCTGGCCCGCCCGCGCGCGGCGTCAGGGGCGGGTGGGCTTGTGTAACCGTCCGTTTGCGGTGATCCTTTCTGGTATACCAGAGGGGGTATCATGAAACTTGTCATCGCAGGCGCGGGCAGCATCGGCTGCTACTGCGGCGGTTTACTGGCCCGCTCAGGGCATGCGGTGACCTTGCTGGGTCGTGCCCGTGTACTGGACCCCATTCGCGAACATGGGCTGACGGTCACGGATTACGATGACCTCAATGCCCATGTTGCGGCGGAAGCCCTGACACTCAGCACCGATCCCGCTTGCCTGGATCAGGCCGAACTGGTCATCGTCACCGTCAAATCCGGGGCGACGGCGGATATGGCCGGTCATATCGCGGACGCCGCCTGTCGGGACGCGCCCGTCCTGTCCTGGCAAAACGGGATCGAGAATGCGGCAACCCTGCGCAAGGCGCTGCCCGGTCGGGATGTGCGCGCGGGTATGGTCCCCTTCAACGTGGTCCCGAACGGCCCCGCTACCTATCACCGCGCCACGTCGGGCGAAATTGTCATCCAGAACGGCCCTGGCGATCTGGCCACCGCCCTCAGCAGCCCGGACCTGCCCGTTATCGCAACTGACCGGATCGAGGCGGTGCAATGGGGCAAGCTGGTGATCAACCTCAACAACGCGCTGAACGCACTGTCGGGCCTGCCGCTTGTGGATCAGCTGCTCAGCCGTGACTGGCGCAACCTTATGGCCGATCAGATGGCCGAGGCGCTGTCCGTTCTCAAGGCGGCCGGGCATCCGGTGGCCTCGACAACGCCGCTTCCGGCGTGGATGACGCCGCATATCCTGCGGCTGCCGACACCTTTGTTCAGCCGGATCGCGGCGCGGATGCTCACCATCGACCCCACCGCCCGGACCTCGATGGCCTATGACCTGATGGCCGAGCGGCAAACGGAAATCGACAGCCTTCAGGGCCATATCATTCGGCTGGGGCACGAAACCGGGGTGCCCACCCCCCTTTGCACGAAAGTGTCTGACCTGATCAAACACGCGCCCGATCATCCGCTGTCCCCGGAACAGATCAGGCTCTGATCGCAGTCGTCAGACGAGTCTGGTCAATGTCCAGAAAATCACGGCCGACATGGCGGCTGCGGCAGGCACGGTCACGACCCAGGCCGCAATGATCGTCATGAAATGCGACCGCCGCACCAGCTTGCGCCGCCGGTATTCTTCCGGGGCCAGCTTCTGCGCTGTCGCGTTTCGCCCATTGTTCTGTTTCCGCCTGCGATCCGACTGCCACTCACGATAGAACCCGACGCCAAAGATTGCGCCAACGGCGATGTGCGTGGAACTGACCGGCAGGCCCAGCCAGCTGGCGACAATGACCGTGATCGCCGCTGACAGCGCCACGCAAAACGCCCGCATCGGGTTCAGCTTGGTGATCTGGCTGCCGACCATCCGGATCAGCTTGGGCCCGAACAGGAACAGACCGAACGATATCCCGAACGCGCCGATGATCATCACCCATAACGGGATCGAAACCTTTTGGGCGAAATCGCCGAACTCTGCCGCGTGGACAATCGCCGCCAGGGGGCCGACCGCGTTGGCCACATCATTTGCGCCATGGGCAAAACTCAGAAACGCGGCCGATATCACCAATGGCAGGCCAAACAGGGTTTTCAGCGACCGGGTCCGGTTCTCCAGCCCCTCGGACTTGCGACGCACCCAGGGAACCGTCAGCGCCCAGACCAGCACACCGCTGCCCAGACCGATCAGCAGCGCCATCTGCAGATCAATCTTGACGATCCGCTTCAGACCCTTGACCGACAGGTAGGTGGCGAACGCTGCCGCCATCACCGCCACAAGGATCGGCACCCAACGCCGCGCGGCGGCGATCTTGTCGTCCTGATACTGGATCTTGGTCTTGATCAGCGCCAGGAATGCCGCCGCAATCACGCCGCCTAGAACCGGAGATATCACCCAGCTGGCCGCAATCGCGCCCATCGTGCCCCAGCTCACCGCGCTCAGCCCGGCAGCGGCAATCCCCGCGCCCATGACCCCGCCCACAACCGAATGTGTTGTCGACACCGGCGCACCGATCCAGGTCGCCAGATTGACCCACATGGCTGACGAGATCAGCGCCGCCATCATGGCCCAGATGAACACGTTGCTGTTCTGCACCGAGGCCGGGTCGATGATCCCCTTCGAGATGGTCGAGACCACATCGCCCCCCGCAAGCAAAGCGCCCGCGCTTTCGGCAACGGCGGCGATCACGATGGCACCGCCCATGGTCAGCGCGTTCGCACCCACCGCGGGACCCATGTTGTTGGCCACGTCATTGGCGCCGATATTGATTGCCATATAGGCCCCGAACGCGGCCGCAGCCACGACGATATAGGTGCCGTCGGCCCGTCCGAACAGCACCGCCGCCATCAATCCGGCAAGCACCATGAACGCCAGTGCGATTCCCGGCGCCAGCAGCGGGCGGGCGACATGAAGATTGGCAATTTCGACGCGCGAGATACGTTGCAGGTCGGTGTCAAGCGCCTGCCAGCGCGGTTTTGAGTTTGTGTCAGACATGGGCTTGGTCAAAGATTGGCAGATCGCCCGCAGCTAACGGTTTCCCGGTTCAGGGGCAAGCGCGCAGCCATCAAATTGTTGCGAAACGGCTACATCTGTCGCAGCAGCGCCTGCAACTCGGGCTCCTGAACCCGTTTGGCGGCTTCTGCCGGTGAAAACCACTGACGTTTGCGCTTGTCCACTTCGGGAAAATCATCCGCCAGCTCGTGCACGGAAACCCGGTAGACACGGGTCAGGACCGACTGTGCCGACCCGCCCTTGAAGATCTTGTCATAGGTGAATTGGCCGACGGGCTCCTTGTCGACCGCTTCTGCGCGCACGCCAGCCTCTTCCCATGCCTCCAGCAGGGCCGTCTCCAACCCGTCCAGACCATTGACAGGCCAGCCCTTCGGGATGATCCAGCGCCCGGTTTCGCGGCTGGTGATCAGCAGAACCTCGTCCTGATCCTCATGCCTGCGTGTACACAGGGCCGCAAACTGCACCCTTTGGGGACGCAGGAACAAGGGGCGTCCGACCTCTTCCCAGATATTTCGCAGCCAAGCACTCATGAGATGTCTTCAAATCCTGTTTCTGTCTTCGAAACCTGTGTGACGTAACAACAATAATGCCAGACTTCAATGAAATGTCCGCTTATTTCTGATTATGACCGGTTCTTCGGTCAATTTACTGTGATTTGTGAGATTTCGTGCAACAGCCCCGAAAGCCCAAGCCGCTTGCCGGAAGCAACACGGCAATGGGTCTATTCCTGCCTGCGTTTGGCCCTCAGCGTCGGGTCGGCCTGTGTCGGGTCTTCGGGCCATGGATGTTTGGGGTATTGCGCCCGCATATCCTTGCGCACATCCGCATAAGACCCGGCCCAGAACCCCGGCAGATCGCGGGTAATCTGGATCGGGCGCTGCGCCGGGGACAGCAGCGTAATCTTCAGGGGCTGTCCGCCAACCACCGGATGCCGGGTCACTCCGAACAGCTCCTGCAACCGAACCGAGATTTCGGGGACCGCCGCGCCATAATCGATTGGTACCTTGCGCCCCAGGGGTGTTTCAAACGATCCCGGGGCGCGCCGGTCCAGTTCCTGGGTCTGGGCCCAGTCCAGCCGCGCGCGCAAGGCGGGCAGCAGGTCGAACCGTTTCCAGTCCTCTGCGCTTTTGACACCGGACAGCATCGGCAACAGCCAGTCGTCCAGCTCAGCCATCAGACCCTCGACCGAAAAGTCGGGCAGGTCCACCCCGTCGGCACGCACCAGTTCCACTCGCGCGGCCAGCCGTGCGGCGGCCCCGTCCAGCCGCAACCCCAGATCGCGCACCCCGTCCAGCATCGCAAGCGCCACGGCGTCGTCCGGGACGTCCTTCCAGATGCGGTCGTCCAGCGTGATCGCCCCGAACCGCTCCTGCTGCCGGGAAACGACCCGCCGTTCGCGTTTCGACCAGGCGCAAACCTCGACCCAATCGATCTGGTCGGTGAACAGTTCGCGGATCTCGCGTTCCGAAATCTGGGTGGCCATCCGCACCTTTGCCTCGCGCGGGTTGCCATCGGTGTCGGTGACAACCAGAAAAGGCGCGGCCGCCAGTGAATCGCCACTGTCCAGCACGACGCCTTTACCCCCCGACAGCACATAACGCGGCGCATCGCCTTTGCGGCGCTGCCCGATGCGGTCGGGATAGGCGAGGGCGGCCATGGCGGCAGCGCTCAGATCATCCGTCTTGCTTCCGGCCTGTTTCGTCAACCGCTTGGCCTCTGCATTGATCCGATCCACGGCCCCCTTATTCACCTGCCAGACCCGGTTGCGCTGAAAGGTGCGCACATCCCGCAGTGCCTCTTGCCGCAAGGCGATATCCACCGGCGCGCCGCGCAGGGGGTCGCGCTCGGCCATCAAGGCGGCCAAAGGCGCGGCATTCGGTCCGGCCCGCACCAGCATATGCCCCAGCCGGGGATGCAACGGCAGCGCCGCCAGCGCCCGCCCGTGTTCGGTGATCCGCCCCTTGCCGTCCAGCGCGCCCAGCATCGCCAGAAGGGCACGCGCCTCGGCCATCGCGCCTTCGGGTGGCGGGGTCAGAAAGGCCAGATCGGCGGCATCCGCGCCCCACAGGGCCAGCTCCAGCGCCAGCCCGGTCAGATCGGCGGCTTCGATCTCGGCGGGTGGGTAAGCGGCCAGCGCGCCATCCTCCCCCTTTGACCAAAGCCGGTAACACAGCCCTTCAGCCACACGGCCTGCACGACCCGCGCGTTGCGTGGCCTCTGCCCGTGTCACCCGCTCGGTCACCAGCCGGGACATGCCCGAGCCCGGATCAAACCGCGCCCGCCGTGCTTGCCCCATATCCACCACCACCCGGATATCGGGGATCGTCAGCGAGGTTTCTGCAATCGACGTCGCCAGAACCACCTTGCGCCCGGTCTCAACCGGGGCAATCGCTTCGCGCTGGGCCGCAAAGGGCATGGCCCCGAACAGCGGGCGCAGCGTGCAACTGGCGGGCAGGCGTCCGGTCAAAGCTGCCTCAGCCCGCCGGATTTCACCCTCACCAGGCAGAAACACCAAGATCCCGCCGCCGGTGGCGCGGGTCTCGCGCTCGGCTTCAACAACCAGATCGACCAATGCATCCAGCCGCCGCGCCTGTGGCCCCAATGGCCGATCCAGCCAGCGCATCTCGACAGGAAAACTCCGCCCTTCCGACGTAACCAGCGGCGCGGCCATCAGGCGCCCCACCGGGTCTGCATCCAGCGTGGCCGACATGGCCAGCAGAATCAGATCGTCCCGCAGCGCGCCCGTGACCTCAAGGCACAGCGCCAACCCCAGATCCGCGTTTAATGAGCGTTCGTGGAATTCATCAAAGATCACCGCCCCGATGCCCGGCAGGTCAGGGTCCGATTGCAGCATCCGGGTCAGAATACCCTCGGTCACCACCTCGATCCTTGTGTCTTTTGACACTTTCGCATCGCCCCGCACGCGATAGCCAACACTCTGGCCTGCGCGCTCTCCCAGTGTTTCTGCCATCTGCTCTGCCGCGGCCCGTGCCGCCAGCCGCCGGGGCTCCAGCATCACGATCCTGCCGCCGCACAGACCCGCCTCCAGCATCGCCAGCGGAACCCGCGTGGTCTTGCCCGCACCGGGCGGCGCTTGCAGCACGGCCCGCCCCTGCGCGCGCAGGGTGTCCAGCAGGCCGGGTATGGCGTCGTCTATGGGCAGGCGTAGGGTCATCCGGCCCTTATCCGCGATCCCGCAGGTGGCGTCCAGTTTCCGCGCTCACATCAGCAAATCGCCCCGCACGAAATGACGCAGGCTGCGCGATCTTCGCAATTCCTGCCGCCTCCGGTCTGGACAAACACCCCCCAAGCACGGCAACTGTTCCTGCCTCTAGGATCGGGACAAGAATGCAGACAGACAGCCTGAGCGACAGAATTCTGAAGGGCGAGCGTCGGGCGCTGGCGCGTGCGATCACCCTTGTTGAAAGCAACCGCGCCGATCACCGGGCACAGGCCAGCTACCTTCTGGCACAGCTTGCCGGTTCGGGCCGTCAGGCGTTGCGTATCGGTCTGTCCGGCACGCCCGGCGTGGGCAAGTCCACCTTCATCGAAAGCTTTGGCATGATGCTGACCGGGCAGGGGCTGCGCGTTGCGGTTCTGGCGGTCGATCCCAGCTCGGCCCGCTCGGGCGGCTCGATCCTGGGCGACAAGACCCGGATGGAGCGCCTGAGCCGCGAGCAGAACGCCTTCATCCGGCCCTCTCCCAGCCAAAGCCACCTTGGCGGCGTCGCCCGCCGCACCCGCGAGGCTATCGCCCTGTGCGAGGCCGCAGGCTATGACGTAGTGCTGATCGAAACCGTGGGCGTGGGACAGTCGGAAACGGTGGTGTCCGAACTGTCTGACCTGTTTCTGCTGCTGCTGGCCCCGGCGGGCGGGGACGAGTTGCAGGGTGTCAAACGCGGCATCATGGAAATGGCCGACATCATTTTGGTCAACAAGGCCGATGGCGACCTGAAAGCGACCGCCACCCGCACCTGCGCGGATTATGCCGGTGCCCTGCGGCTGTTGCGCAAACGCCCACAGGACCCCGAAGGCTTCCCCAAGGCGATGACCGTATCCGCCGTCGAAGAACACGGGCTGGAACAGGCATGGGACGAAATGCAAACCCTGACCCAATGGCGCCGCGACACCGGTATCTGGGAGGCAAACCGCGCTGCCCAGGCCCGCTACTGGTTCGATCAGGAGGTCCGCCACGCCCTTCTCGCCCGCCTCGACACACCGCAGGCCCGCGCCGAGATGGAGCGCCTGAACGACGAAGTCTCGCAAGGGCGACTCAGCCCGGCGGTCGCTGCCGGTCAGCTTCTGGACACGCTCGGCTAAAGGGCCGTCATAGACGTTTCACCTTTTGCCAAATACTCTTGCCAACGGCATGGCCCGTCCGGGCCATTCCTGCATGGCAGGCAAAATGAAAGATTTCGCGTAGCCCGTCTTGACCCCCCGCGCGATTCCCACTACACGCATCCAACCAGTTTTCGGGCGCGACTTCGGGTTGCGCCCCTTGTGATTTGGCCGCGGGTATCCAGCCCGGCCTCCAGAAACAAAGGAAGAAACCATGTCGCGCCGTTGCGAACTGACCGGAAAAGGCCCGATGACTGGCAACAATGTCAGCCACGCCAAAAACAGAACTCGTCGTCGTTTTCTGCCGAACCTGAATGACGTTACCCTGCAGTCCGAAACTCTGGGCCGTGGCGTCAAGCTGCGCATCTCGGCGGCTGCGCTGCGTTCGGTTGACCACCGCGGTGGTCTGGACGCGTTCCTGGCCAAAGCCAAGGATGATGAGCTGTCGGCAAACGCTCTGAAAGTGAAGAAAGAAATCGCCAAGGCGCAAGCTTCGGCCTAAGGTCTTTCAACCAACAGAATTTCAGGCCCTGCACCCTCTCGGTGCGGGGCCTTTTCTGTTGGGCCAGCCCCTTTCGGCCCCCATTGTTCTCAATCTGGAACTAATTTTTCGCCATTGGTGAACTTCTTCACATACAAGTTTCCGAATCTGACCTAACGTCACTGTCATTCATCAGGCGGGGGCCACATTATGACGTTAAAAAGTTTTTATCTTTTCCTGTTTCTGGCCGCGGTATTCCGCAAGGCGATTGCAACCTGTACGCGGATGCAGCGCTGGGTGAACCGGTCCCATACCAGCTTCACCGCAGACACGGTAAAAAGACCCGGACTGGATTACTGAAAAACAGCTTCAAGCGCGACCCTTTGGCGCTTGAAGCTTTTCCCGCTGCTGACCTATAGCTGGGTCAGGATGAGACCTGCTGTTACCAGATTTCTGCCTTATGCGCTGTCCCTGCTGCTGGTTCTGACCGGGCAGGGGCTGGCCATGTCGCGCGGCATGGACAAAGCCGTGGGTCAGATGGTGCTGTGTACGGGCACCGGACCGGTCGTCGTCTATATGGACGAAAACGGGCAACCGACCGCCCCGCCGCATTATTGCCCGGACTACGCGATATCCCTGCTGGGGGCCGTTGCAGTTGCCGAACCGGCACTGCCAGCCGCACCGGAACAGGCGCAGCCGTCACCGCTGCGGCATCTGGGCAACCAGATCGCCCTGCCGGTTCCCGCAACCCCGGCCCGCGCGCCTCCTGTCAGCGTTTGAAACCCACCCTTTTCAAACCTTTATACAGGAGAGGCACGATGTCCCTCAAAACCACTCTGCTTGCAACTCTGGCCGCCGTGTCGCTGGCCATCCCCGCCTTTGCCGAAGGCCCCATCAAGGTTGACGACGCCTATGCCCGCTCCTCGGGCAAGACCGCCATCGCCGGAGCCGCGTTCATGATGATCCACAATCAGGGCGACGCGGATGACCGGCTGATCGGTGCAACCTCGGACGCGGCAGCGCGTGTGGAATTGCACACCCACAAGGTCGATGAAAACGGCGTGGCCAAGATGGTGCATGTCGAAGAAGGCTTTGCAATTCCGGCCGGTGAAACCCACATGCTGAAACGCGGCGGCGACCATGTGATGTTCATGGGTCTGACGGCCCCGTTCGAACAGGACGCCATGGTGCCGGTCACGCTGATCTTTGAAAAGGCAGGCGAGGTCGAGATCGAGATCCCCGTCGATCTGGAGCGTCAGGACAAAGGCGGCCACGGATCACATTCGAACTAGGGCAGCGCCTGTCTTCAGGCCGCGCTGCGGCCCTCATCCATGCGTCAGGCCGGGCTCTGCCCGGCCTGTTTTCCACGCGGCTGCGGACAGTGCTATTTGTTGATGGTTTTCATACCGACGCGGTCGCCCGCCTGCCGGAATCGCGAAGCCAGCCAGAACATCACAGCGGCCATGGCCAGCGCCGAGAATGCGATACCCCATCCCAGCGCAACCAGCGCCACCGCCGGCCAGATCATCAGGACAAGCCCGACGACAAGCGCGACAAATCCCGAGACCCGCATGGAACCGCGCTGCGGGTCATTTGGATGCATCTGCCCGGCAGCTGCCAGGGATCCGATCCCGATGATCAGCGCCCATGCACCCAACAGGAAAAACGCCAGTTTCACCGTGCCTTCCGGCCAGATCAGCAATATAAGCCCGATCAGAAGCGCGCCGATCGCGGCACCACCCAGCACCCCGCGACGGCCAACACCCAAAAGCGTCAGCCCACCGTCGAGGATCAGCAAAACACCGACCAGCCGCAGCAGCAGCGCGATGCTGCCCGATGGCCAGAACAGCGCCGCGATGCCCACAAGTCCGGCCAGCACCCCGCGCAGCAGAAAAGTCCACCACAGGCTGGAAAGCTGTTCCCCCAGCATGTCGCGCCCGGCCATGCTGCCGTCATCCAGGATTTCACCGGTGCGGGGGTCTTGATCAGTCATGGCGCATCCTCCAGTCGCTATCGCAGATAGTGTACACAAATTAAGCCAGCGTTGTCTGTAGCTTAAGAATTTTCCGCAAGAAGCTGACCGACCCATCGCGGAACCGTTTCGGATGCCCTGCCGACAATGCGCTCATCAAAGCCCGAGGGCCCGGTCGTCGGTTCCAGATTGATCTCGACCGTCCGCGCACCCGCCGCCTGCGCCTCGTGGACAAAGGCCGCCGCCGGATAGACCTGACCCGAGGTGCCGATGGCGGCAAAGATCGATGCGCTGGCAAGGTGGTCGTAGATGTCGTCCATGTAATAAGGCATCTCACCGAACCAGACCACATCGGGCCGGGCGGTGGGCTGGCCGCAGGCGGGGCAGGGCTCGGCAACGGCCATCTCGGGCGGTGCCGGCCAGCGATGATCACACCCGGAACACAAGGCACCCGCCAATGTGCCATGCATGTGGATGACACCCGTCGCACCGCCCGCTTCATGCAGGCTGTCGACGTTCTGGGTCACGATCACGACCTCTGCGGGCCAGCCCTGCTGCAATCGGGCCAGCGCCATGTGGGCCGCGTTGGGCTGCACAGCGGCGGCCTGAACGCGGCGCGCATTGTAAAACCCCTGCACCAAGGCGGGATCGCGGGCAAAGCCCTCGGGCGTGGCCACATCCTCGATCCGGTGCTGCGCCCACAGCCCGCCTTCGTCGCGGAAGGTGCTCAGCCCGCTTTCAGCCGAAATCCCGGCCCCGGTCAGAATGACGATCTTTCCCATATCCCCTCCGCGCGTTACACCTTGGCCATGACACACCGTATCCTCTTTGTCTGCCTGGGCAATATCTGCCGCTCTCCCGCGGCCGAGGGCGTCTTTCGCGCCCGCGCACCGCATCATGCAACCGACAGTGCCGGAACCATGGGCTGGCACACGGGCAATCCACACTATGGCCCGATGCAGAAGGCCGCAAACCGCAAAGGCATCGACCTCGGCGACCTGCGCGCGCGCCAGTTCACCGTCGCGGATTTCAACCGGTTCGACCTGATCATCGGCATGGATGCCCAAAACATCGCTGATATCGAAGACCTGCGCCCACCGGGCAACGGCACACCGGTTCGCCTGCTGACGGATTTCGCCCCTCAGACCGGTGCCGATCATGTGCCCGATCCGTATTACACGCGGGATTTCGACGGCGCGCTGGACCTGATCGAGGCCGCAGTTGACGGGCTCGCCGCCTATCTGGACACCTAGCCGCCGGTCACCCGCAACTGGCCGCTCAGCCAGGGCAGCTTGGCAACCGCCGGGTCCACGATCTGGTTCTGCATCAGACGCCGGGTCATGCCCGCAACCTCCTGCGGGACCTGATCGGACCACTCGGTGCGCGCCAGCAGCGATATGTTGCGCGAGAACTCCCCGAACGGGGCAGGGTGCGCCTCCAGCCCCTCATGGAACCGCGCCGCGCGCATGAAGCCCAGCGGCGTCGTGATGGCCCAGCCCAGACCCCGCGCCACCATGGCCATCAGCGCCATGTGCGAGCCGATCTCGAACCGTTCCTCGAACACCTGCGACCGGCGCGCCAGATGCGCCTCGATCTGGCGGCTGATCAGCTGCTCGCGGGCATAGCGCAGAAACGGCAGCCGCTCCTGCACGGCCTCGACGCCCCCCGATCCCTGCGGGGCCACCAGAATGAACGGATCGTGGACCAGCGGGTATTCGACCACCCCCTCCAGCACTTCGCCGCTATGGGCGGTGACCGCCATATGCAGGCGCTGCTCGGCCAGCGCCTCGAACAGATCAAGGCTCGACAGGGTGATCAGCTTGAATTTCGACCGGGTCAGGCTGTCGGCCAGCAAGGTGGCCAGCCGCGGCGTCAGATCATTGTCGAAATCGTCGATCAGCCCGATCGACAGCGTGGTCAGATGCCCCAGATCCATGACCGACAGCTCGCTCTGGGCCATGTGCAACTCGGACAGAACCGCCTCGGCCCGCGCAAGGAAACTGCGCCCCGCCTGCGTCAGCCGCATCGGCCGCCGTCCGTGATCGACCAATTCGGTCCCCAGCGCGTTTTCCAGATTGCGCAATTGCTGCGAAACGGATGGCTGGCTGAGCCCCGTGATCTCGGCAGCCTGCGCCACCGATCCCGTCCGCGCCAATGCCTCGAACACTTCAAGGCCCCGCAGGGTCAGCCCTTTCATTACCATGCAATACACCTTTCGCTGCGCCTTTCTGGGGCGCAGCGTGGATCAGGTCAAGCATTCTGAACGGGTTAGCTGCAGATCGCCTGCGCCATCTGGCCAAAGTTCTGGTACCGATCCCACAGCGCATCATCGCGCGCGGTTTTCGACATCTTCAGCACCTGCGCCTGATGGGGGTCCTTGAACCATTTCGCCACGGTTTTCTGATCGCTGCGCGTCAACGCCTGATCCGCCACGCGCTGAATGCAGCTGCACCGGTCCCGCGTCGCGGCCGAGCGATCCGACGCCATGCACGCCTGCCTGATCTGCGCCGCATCCGCGACCTGAGCCACCGCCGTCAGCGATGCCGCACAAAATGCGATAATGAGGAACTGTTTCATACTCGAGCCTCGTTTTTGCCTGCCCGGACGGGTCTGGCGCCCCTCTCGGTCTGCGGCGGAGTATGAATCAAACGGGCGCGCGGATCAATCATACGTTGCGAAAAAGTGATTGCACGATCCGGAAACGATACATCCCCACCACCCCCGTAGGCCGGGCTTCAGCCCGGCTTTTGCCAACGGCAATCGAATTCGTTGCGCTCTGCGATCCAACTTGATCACCAGTTTCACGCATTTAGGGTGCTTCGGTGAATATCCTAAGAACGCGGAAAGATATAAGAAACTGCGGATACCTGCCTACCTGCTTGTTGCGACGCTGATGTCTGTGATCGGAACGGTAGAGCACACCTTCGCTCAAGATCGGTCAGATGAACTAAATAGGCCCGTCAGAGTTCTTGTGGTGGGAATTACTAATCAGCTTCTTCAGGAAGTGAAGGTCTTAGATGCGGACAAGAAAATTGATTTCAGCTTTCCGTCGAGCAATCTGTCAGATTTTGACATGCTTCTTGCACTCGTGGATGAGTTTGAGGAAGCAAGCGAGTTGAAAATAGCCACCGAATTGGGCGTGGAGGAATCGTTTGTTGTGAATGAGGGTGAGGCACCCTTCTCAATTGAAGTAAGTGTGCGTTTTGTTGAAAGAGTTCGACCATTCGACCTGATCGCAGTTGATCGCCGCCAGTTCTACGCAAGAGATATTTCTTGCCATAGCGTTTTTCTCAAAGATCTCATCTTGTCTCCGGATTTTTCTCAAACAGCACAAAGAGAAAGTCACTACAAGCTGACTGAGGATTGTGCGCCGGCCTCATAGTTGTCCGGTTGGTGCAAGTGGACGGATACTCGGAACATCTATCATTGATCAATTGTGGGATCGAACACACTGTTATCCCACCTTGACCAACCCACGATTCCTCTACATATCCCCACTCCATGACAGACCTCGCTCATATCCGCAATTTCTCCATCGTCGCGCATATCGACCATGGCAAATCCACCCTTGCTGACCGGCTCATCCAAGAGACCGGGACAGTGCAGGATCGTGACATGAAGGAACAGCTGCTCGACAGCATGGATATCGAGCGCGAGCGTGGCATTACCATCAAGGCCAACACCGTTCGCATCGACTACACCGCCGAGAATGGCGAGACATATGTGCTGAACCTGATCGACACCCCCGGCCACGTGGATTTCGCCTATGAGGTCAGCCGGTCGATGCGCGCGGTCGAGGGCTCTCTGCTGGTTGTGGATTCGACCCAGGGGGTCGAGGCGCAGACGCTGGCCAACGTCTATCAGGCCATCGACGCCGATCATGAGATCGTGCCGGTCCTCAACAAGATCGACCTGCCCGCGTCCGACTGTGACCGCGTGGCCGAACAGATCGAGGACGTGATCGGCATCGACGCAAGCGACGCCATTCAGGTCAGCGCCAAGACCGGGCAGGGCATCCACGAAACGCTGGAGGCGATCGTGCACAAACTGCCCGCGCCGCAGGGCACTCTGGACGCGCCGCTCAAGGCGATGCTGGTGGATTCGTGGTACGACGCCTATCTGGGCGTCATCGTTCTGGTCCGCATCATGGACGGCACGCTGAAAAAGGGGATGCGGGTCAAGTTCATGTCGAACGGCACCCTGCACCATGTCGACCGCGTCGGAGTCTTCCGCCCGGAAATGCAGATGATCGACAGCCTCGGCCCGGGTGAGATCGGGTTTCTGACCGCCTCGATCAAGCAGGTCCGCGACACCCGCGTCGGCGACACCATCACCAATGACCGCAATGGCACCGAAGTCGCCCTGCCGGGCTTCAAACCCGCGCAGCCGGTGGTGTTCTGTGGTCTCTTCCCGGTAGACAGCGCCGAATTCGAAGACCTGCGCGACGCGATCGAAAAGCTGGCCCTGAACGACGCCTCATTCTCGTATGAGATGGAAACTTCGGCCGCGCTTGGCTTTGGCTTCCGCTGCGGCTTCCTTGGCCTGCTGCACCTCGAGGTCATCCGCGACCGGATCGAGCGTGAATATGATATCGACCTCATCACCACCGCGCCCAGCGTGATCTATCACGTCTACATGAAAGACGGCGCGATGATCGAGCTGCACAACCCCGCCGACATGCCCGACCTGTCCAAGGTCGACCACCTTGAGGAACCGCGCATCAAGGCGACCATTCTGGTGCCCGACGAATATCTCGGCGACGTGCTGAAACTCTGCCAGGACCGCCGCGGCATCCAGATGGACCTGACCTATGCGGGCCAGCGCGCCATGGTCGTCTATGACCTGCCCCTGAACGAGGTTGTCTTTGACTTCTACGACCGCCTGAAATCGGTGACCAAGGGCTATGCCAGCTTTGACTACCAGATGACCGGCTACCGTCAGGACGCGCTGGTCAAGATGTCGATCCTTGTGAATGACGAACCGGTCGATGCGCTGTCGACCATGGTTCACCGCGACCGGGCCGAGATGCGGGGCCGCGCGATGTGCGAAAAGCTCAAGGACCTGATCCCGCGCCACATGTTCAAAATCCCGATCCAGGCCGCCATCGGAGGCAAGGTCATCGCGCGCGAGACCCTGTCCGCCCTGCGCAAGGACGTGACCGCCAAATGCTACGGCGGCGACGCCACCCGGAAACGCAAACTGCTGGACAAGCAGAAGGCGGGTAAAAAGAAGATGCGCCAGTTCGGGAAAGTTGATATCCCTCAGGAGGCGTTTATTTCAGCACTAAAAATGGACAGCTAAGGCTGTCCATTTTTAGTGACGGTGGGCGAAAGCGGTTGGCGCAGCCAACTGCGTGCCCACAGGGTTGGGTTGTTGGTGGCTCAACCGCCTCTGCAACAGTCTTGACGTGCCGACTTGCGTGCATCCAATTCAAATATGAAATCAGTCTATGGGTTTGTACTGTGGAGCAGTTGGACAGAATACTTGAACGCCTGAATGCACAGCGCGGTCCTGGCATTCAATTCGCAACATTCCTTAGAGACATTGCCGATAACGAAAGCCGATGGGAGAAGTACGGCGGCAGTTATGCAGGAAACGTAGTGAATATGCAGATTGTGGCAGTAGAAAACTCACTGATCCTGCTGTGTAGTAGGCTTTGGGACCAGAGCAGAGACGCTGAGTCAGTACCAAATGCGATGCAACTGATCTTGGAGCTATGTCCGGCGATACTACGGCGAAGGAAGGCCGACTTAGATTCAGTTATAGTCAGTTCTTGGGAAGAGAAGCAGCATCAGATGCTGAGCAAGATTTTGTCAGAATATCAAAGGCTGCTCAACTGCAGAACAAAGAACGTTTTGAGGGTAATGAGGTCTGAGAACTTGGCGCATCTGGTTGCCGAAAGCCGAGATCGAGCAAGGCTGTTTCCTGATGGTTTCGAAAATCACAAAGTCACTCGCTACGACCTATACGAGTTCTCAGAGGATTCATTGAAGCTGATCGAGAGGATGCGCCATTTGGTTCTAGGCGACGTATCCGACTACAATAGTTCTCGTGATCAATTTCTTAGTTACTGTAAGTCTTACTGGGAAAATATGCCTTGCTTCAAAGATTGCGAATAGTTGCCCATTTCGTCTCCCAACCCAAAAACTGTTGTTTTTCTGACTAACAACGAATTCTACCCACCCGCCCGGCGGCACCGCCGGGCCGCGCCGACCCGCCCCCGTCAAACCATAGGTTTGCCTCCGGCATAACGGGCGGCGCGTTTGCGCCTCCCCTCGGGCCGGCGCTGCCCTCGGTTCCGGCGCCCAACCGGGTTTAATGTGCCGTAGGGCGGGCTTCAGCCCGCCAATCCTCCACTCCCCCATATCCCCGACCCCAAACCAATGCGCATGGATCGGCTGTGTCCGGTGGCGGGCTGAAGCCCGCCCTACGGGGCGGGGTTGGTTGGGCGGTTGTATCTGCGCTTGCGCCGTTGGGGCTCTGGCCGTTTGCGGCCCTCGGGTCTGCGGGTCAACCGCCGAAACCACGCCTCACCCTGAGCAGCCTCATCTGACTGGTCCAAGTTGATTGTTAGTGCATCATCGGCCTGTGATCCATCGGGATGATGGTTTCAGGTGCCGGCGGGCG
>NZ_JBQERC010000013.1:0-112651 GCF_056534665.1 Ruegeria sp. P8 | reverse complement strand
AACTGGCATCTCCCACCCGGCAAAATCAACCATCTTGCCGCCCAACTCAACATGAAGCCCATACAACGGCGTGCGTCTAATCTCGGTCATTGATCCAACCTTTCACTCAACGGGACTGGTCGCGAACAACCATGACGGTGCAATGCGCGTTGCGCACGACACGGGCCAGGTTCGGACCGATTTCATAATTCGGAAAATCACCCTTGGTCGAGGCCATGACGATCAGGTCAAAGCCGTCCTTGTAGGCGCGCTTGAGGATTTCACGGTAAACGCTGCCTTCTTCAACATGGATAGGCACGTCCGATGCGTTGCCATGATCCAGAATGGCCTGAACCGCATTTCGCACGTGGTCTTTGGCACCGGCACCATAGTTTGCGGGAAGGTTCGGCAGCTGGATGATCTCGGGGATAACGGCAACCGCATGCAGCTCAGCCCCGTAGAACCTGGCCTGTTCCAATGCGACTGGCAGGGCATTTTTCCACGAACGGTCGTCGGTGTGATCAATCGGCAGCAGGATTTTCGTGGCCATCACGTCTCTCCTCGAGATATGGAATTCTGTTTTTAAAGGCGGGGGGCCGGAATGGCCCCCCGGTTTCAAGTCAGACCAAGCTTATTCGGCAGGCGCGCCGCCCGGCTCTTCGGACTTGCCGCCCGAGGCGAAGAACTCTTTCGTCAGCTTGAAGACGATCGGGCTCAGCAGGGCCAGGGCGATCAGGTTCGGAATGGCCATCATGGCGTTCAGCGTGTCGGCCAGCAGCCAGACAAAGCCCAGATCCGCGGTTGCACCGAAGTAGATCGCGATGATCCACAGGATGCGGTAGGGAAGCAGGGATTTCACGCCCAGCAGGAACTCGACGCATTTCTCGCCATAGAAGGACCAGCCGAGGATGGTGGTAAAGGCAAAGATCGACAGAGCGATGGCGATGATCGACCCGCCGATACCCGGCAGAGTGGTCTCGAACGCCAGCGAGGTCAGCGCCGCACCGGATTCTCCCGATGTCCAAGCACCTGATGAGATGATCGCCAGACCGGTGATCGAACAGACGATGATAGTGTCGATGAACGTTCCCAGCATCGCGATCAGGCCCTGATTGACCGGGCCTTTGGTCTCGGCTGCCGCGTGCGCGATCGGAGCGGAACCCAGACCCGCTTCGTTCGAGAAAACACCGCGCGCAACACCAAAGCGGATGGCGGCCCAGACGGCTGCACCTGCGAAACCACCTTCGGCGGCTGATGGGGTGAAGGCGTAGGTGAAGACCAGCGACAGCGCATGACCGATGTTGCCGATGTTGATGATCAGGACCAGCAGTCCGGCAACGATATAGGCAATCGCCATGAACGGAACCAGTTTACCGGCGACCGCACCGATACGGGTGATACCACCCAGAATAACAGCGGCGGTCAGAACCATCAGAGCGACACCGGTGACCGAGGTGTTTACTCCGAAATTCGATTCCAGAACCTGTGCAACACCATTGGCCTGCACGCCGTTACCAATGCCAAAGGCCGCAACTGCGCCAAACAGGGCAAAGGCAACACCCAGCCACGCCCATTTCGCGCCCAGACCGTTCTTGATGTAGTACATCGGGCCGCCGACGAAGTTGCCCAGCTCGTCCTTTTCGCGGTATTTCACCGCGCAGACAGCCTCGGCATATTTGGTGGCCATGCCCACCAGGGCGGTCATCCACATCCAGAACAATGCGCCCGGACCGCCCAGGAAGACAGCAGTGGCAACACCGGCGATGTTCCCCGTACCGATGGTGGCCGACAGCGAAGTCATCAACGCGTTGAACGGGCTGATCTGCCCTTCGCCCTGACCTTCACGGCCTTTGAACAGCAGGCTGAAGCCCGTGCCAATGCGCAGGATCGGCATGAACTTCAGTCCGACCTGCAGGAAGAAGCCGACGCCAAGGATGAGAACCAGCATCAGCGGCCCCCACACGACGCCATTGATGGCCCCTACGATTGAATTTAACGCTTCCATGGATTCCCTCCCATTTGCGTTTGGTTTATGCCCCTTTGGCGATAGCCCGCTGGCGAGCCTGCCTGAGAGCAGCGAAATCTTCGTCCGCATGGAACGACGACCGGGTCAGCGGGGTTGCTGACACGTGCAAAAAGCCCTTGGACCGGGCAATCTGTTCCAGCTGGGCGAACTCTTCCGGTGTCCAGAACCGGTCGATTGGATGGTGTTTCGGGGTTGGTTGCAGATATTGGCCAACGGTCAGGAAATCGACCTGCGCTGCACGCAGATCATCCATGACCTGACGCACTTCCGCGAGTGTTTCCCCCAGGCCCACCATCAGGCCGGATTTGGTGAATAGTTCCGGATTGGCGCGCTTGGCATCATCCAGCAGCCGCAGCGACGTGTAATACCGCGCGCCAGGACGGACGGTCGGATATAGGTGCGGCACGGTTTCCAGATTGTGGTTGAACACGTCCGGTGCGGCGTCAAAGACTGCCTTGGCGGCGTCGCCCTTGCCTAGAAAATCGGGGGTCAGAACTTCGACCGTGGTGCCGGGGTTTTGGTGGCGTACCGCCCGAATGGTCTGGGCAATATGCTCGGCCCCGCCATCGGCCAGATCGTCGCGATCGACCGAGGTGATGACGACATGGCGCAGGCCCAGCTTCCTGACCGCCGCTGCAACGCGACCGGGTTCGAAAGCGTCCAGCGCGTCGGGGCGGCCAGTCGATACGTTGCAGAACGAACATCCGCGTGTGCAGACCTCGCCCATAATCATCATGGTTGCGTGGCGCTTGGACCAACACTCGCCGATATTGGGGCAGGCCGCCTCTTCGCAGACCGTCGCCAGATTGTGATCCCGCATCAGGCGCCGGGTTTCGTAATAGGCGGAGCTGTCGCCTTGTTTCTTGCGTATCCACTTGGGTTTGCGCGGAATGACGCTGTCGGCCTTTTTGGCTTTTTCCGGGTGACGTGGTCTTAGCTGGATGGTCATCTGGCTGTTCCCCGCTACGCGTGAATTGCCCGGCCCAGGGCGTCAAGGCAGGCTTCTTTCACAGCCTCGCCCATCGCCGGGTGGGCATGGCAGGTGGCTGCGACCTCGGCGACGGTGATGCCCTGGGCCATGGCCAGAACCAGCTCGGCAATCAGATCTCCCCCATGCGCACCGCAAATATGCGCGCCCAAGATCCTGCCTTCGGAACTGGCCAGCACCTTGACGGCCCCGTCGGTCTCGCCGGTCGAGCGCGCCCGCGAATTGGCCATGAAGGCAAACTTCCCGACCACGTATTCAATGCCCGTTTCTTGCAAGGCTTCTTCGGTCAGCCCGACCGAGGCGACCTCGGGGTCGGTGTAAACCACGCCGGGCACGGTATTGTAGTCAACATGTCCCGCTTCGCCTGCCAGCATCTCGACACAGGCAACGCCATCCTCTTCGGCTTTGTGCGCCAGCATCGGCCCTGGAACGCAGTCGCCAATGGCATAGATGCCGGGAACAGCGGTACAGAATGTGTCATCCACCTGAATAAATCCGCGCGGGTCGCAGGCTATCCCCAGTTCTTCCAGCCCCAACCCGCGCGTTACTGGTCGGCGTCCGACGGCGATCAGAACCTTGTCGGCCTCGATCACCTCTTCCTTGTCTTTGCCAACCCGATCCAGAGCAAGCGTCAATCCGGCCGCGGTCTTGTTGACGGATTTCAATGCCCGACCAAGCTGGAACTTCAGGCCGCGCTTGGCCAGCGCCCGCTGCGCCAGTTTTGCAATCTCGCCATCTATGCCGGGCAGCACACGGTCCAGATATTCGACGACGGTGACTTTCGCGCCCAGACGCGCCCAGACCTGACCAAGTTCCAGACCGATCACACCTGCGCCCACCACCACCAGATGATCCGGCACGCTTTCCATCGCAATCGCGCCGGTCGAACTCAGGACGTCCTGCTCATCAATCTCGATCCCCGGTAGCGAGGTAGGTTCCGACCCGGTCGCGATCAGAATGTTCTTTGCCTTATAGATGTCAGCGCCAACCTTGATCTGCCCGACTGAAGGGATGCTGGCCCAACCTTCGATCAGGTCAACGCCGTTCTTCTTGAACAGGAATGCGATGCCTTTGGTCAGGTCGCCCACGATCTTGTCCTTGCGCTCCATCATCGCGCCGACATTGATGCTGGCCCCCTCGACCGCAACACCGTGGGAGGAGAGATGTGCAAGCTCGGCATATTTGGCCGAGGAGGTCAGCAACGCTTTGGAGGGTATGCACCCCACGTTCAGACAGGTGCCGCCAAGAGCGCCGCGCCCTTCGACGCAGGCAACTTTCAGTCCCAGCTGAGCCGCGCGGATCGCGGCAACATAGCCGCCCGGTCCGCCTCCGATGACAATCAGATCGTAGGTGTTCATTTCGCGCACTTTCAGTAGATCGGGTGGCTTGCGCAAAGCGCGCGAACCTTTTCGCGGGTTTCTTTTTCGATGGCCGTGTCGCCTTCGGGCGACTGCGCCAACGCGTCCAGAACATCGCCGATCAGATGGCCGATCTGTTTGAACTCTTCAGGGCCAAAACCCCTGCTGCACCCGGCGGCAGTGCCCAGACGGATACCGCTGGTGATGGTGGGCTTCTGGGGATCGCCCGGAACGCTGTTCTTGTTACAAGTGAACCCGGCACGTTCCAGCGCGGCCTCGGCATCCTTGCCGGTCACACCGATCGGGCGCAGATCGACCAGCATCAGGTGGTTTTCGGTGCCACCCGAAACGATGTCACATCCACGCGCCATCATGACATTGGCCAAAGCCGATGCACTGTCGACAACGCGCTGCATGTATTCTTTGAACTCCGGCTTCAGCGCCTCTCCGAATGCAACCGCCTTGCCGGCGATCACATGCATCAGCGGTCCACCTTGCAAGCCCGGGAATACGGCAGAGTTGATCTTTTTCGCCAGCGCTTCGTCATTGGTCAGAATGATCCCGCCCCGCGGGCCGCGCAGTGTCTTGTGGGTGGTTGAGGTGACGATATGCGCGTGCCCAATGGGCGAAGGGTGCAGGCCAGTTGCGACCAGACCCGCGATATGCGCCATGTCCGCCAGCAACCACGCACCAACTTCATCTGCGATCTCGCGGAAACGGACAAAGTCGATCTTCTGGGAATAGGCCGATGCGCCTGCGATGATCAGCTTGGGCTTTTCCACCCGTGCCAGCTCGGCCACCTGGTCGTAATCGATCAGGCCGGCTTGGGTCAGACCGTATTGTACCGGCCGGAACCACTTGCCGGATTGGGCAGGTTTTGCACCGTGTGTCAGGTGTCCGCCCGCATCCAGCGACATGCCCAGGATGGTGTCACCGGGGCTCAGCAACGCCAGTTTGACCGCCCCGTTCGCCTGAGCGCCGGAATGGGGTTGAACGTTGGCGTATTCACAACCGAACAGCTGTTTCAGCCTTTCGATGGCCTCGACTTCGACCTCGTCGACATATTCGCACCCGCCATAATAGCGGCGCGCAGGATAACCTTCGGCGTATTTATTGGTCAGGACCGAGCCCTGAGCCTCGATCACAGCTTTCGAGACGATGTTCTCGGACGCGATCAATTCAATCTGTTCCGCCTGCCGTATTCCTTCGCGCGCGATCGACGCGGCGATTACCGGGTCAGCCTCATTCAGCGACGTTTTGAACATTATCCCCTCCTCCGGTTCCGAATCCTCAGTACGAAACTTTGTTTCCAATAGTGGAAAATGATCCAACAAAGCAACATAAATCTCTTATTCAAGAAGTTGCGTATGTATGGGAAAACCTGTAGCCTTTGAAAAACAGGGGGAAATCCATGGTCGATGAAAGCCAAAACGATGTTTCCGGGCTGGAAGAACCGGACGAAGGCGAGGCTTTGGGCCGCTCCATTCGCGATGCGCGGCGATCAAAAGGCTGGACTTTGGAAGAGGCTGGCCGTGCTGCGGGTATTGGTCGGTCCACTCTGTCCAAGATCGAAAACAACCAGACACGGCCTAGTTTTGAAATCGTGCGGCGCCTGACACAGGCGCTCGATATGAGCACGCCACAGCTGTTCCTGCAATCGGGTCAGTCGGGCATCTCGGGTCGCCGCGATTTCACCCCAAAAGGCGAGGGGGAATTCAAGACCACGCCCACCTATCATCACGAACTGCTGTGTTCTGAACTGACCAGCAAACGGATGCTACCCTATATCGCAACGATCAAGGCGCGGGATGTATCCGAGTTCGACACTTGGATTCGGCACTCTGGCGAAGAATTCATGTATGTACTCAGCGGCGAGCTGATTTTCCTTTCCGAACATTACCGACCCCTGCCCATGAAGGCGGGGGATTCACTGTATTACGACAGTGGAATGGGCCATGGCTGTATCTCGACCAGCGACGAAGACGCCAGGATTCTGTGGGTTTCGCTGGAGTGACATCAGAAAACCGCATGCTTTATTGCAGGTTGTGAAAAGCAACAAACGGCTTCCCGCCAGTCCGGGCTCATCGCCCCGACAGGTTTCCATTCCGAAATGCGGTCGGCGTTTGACCGAACTCGGCCTTGAACGCGCGGGTCATGGCGCTGGCGTTTTCATATCCACAGCGCCCCGCGATCTCGGCGATGGATTGTTCCGTATCCTCGGCCAGATTACGCGCGCGGTTCAGGCGCAGACGCCGATACAGCGCTTGCGGAGTTGTTTTCAGTTCCGCCTGAACACGTGTTTCAAGCCGTTTTTGCGAACATCCGATTTTCCGGGCCACACTCCGGACCGAAAGCGGTGCTTCAAGATGCGCCTGCATGACAGTCAGCGCGCGATTGACCAGCGTGTCCTCGGATTTCAGAGGCAGGTCATAATGGCCACGCCCGTTCCGGCTCATGAACAGGTGCTCGACCTCCATCGCCAGCAGCGGGCCGTGATCCCGGCGGATAAGGGTCAGGGCCAGATCGAAGGCTGCCATGGCCCCGGAACAGGTCAGACGGTTGCCATCGATGACGAACCGTTCCTGCACGGCCTCTACCGCCGGAAACCTTTCTTCGAACCGCGAAAATTCGTCCCAATGAATGGTTGCCCTGTGGTCATCCAGCAATCCGGCGCTGGCAAGCAGCCAGCTTCCCGTATCCAGCCCGGCCAGGTGCTTGTGTTTCTTGGCCGCAGCCAGCACGGCACGCATGGTCGACCGCGTATCCAGCTTCAGGTATCCATATGACGGCATAACAACAAGAAAATCCCCCTGTTGATCGCCGATGGCCCCGTTCGGGGTGACGACAAGGCCGCTGGAGCTTTGAACAGGGTTGCCGTCAAGCGAACAGAAGCGCCATGCATATAATGCCTGCCGTGACAGGGTGTTCGCCGCCCGCAACGGTTCGACCATGTTCGCAAGGCAATGGTTCGAGAACCCGTCGAACAGAAGGACATTGTATTGCTGCGATAATATTTTCGAACTCGGCATGAAAATGATCTATCTCTGCATGCCGCGACCATGAGCGATGGCGTTTGGTTGGTCAACCACCGATCCAGGGAACACGCGCCATGCAGTTTGGTCTGACAGAAGAACAGGACATGATCGTCTCGACGGTCCGCAGCTTTGTAGAAAAAGAAATCTACCCGCATGAAGACGCGGTGGAACGCAGCGGAACGGTCCCGCTGGAGCTTGGCAATGAGATCAAGCAGAAATGTATCGATCTGGGGTTCTATGCTTGCAACTTTCCCGAAGAAGTGGGCGGCGCGGGCCTGTCGCATCTGGATTTTACACTGGTCGAGCGTGAGCTGGGTCGTGGGTCGATGGCGCTGACGCATTTCTTTGGCCGCCCGCAGAACATCCTGATGGCCTGCAACGATGAACAGCGCGAACGCTATCTGCTGCCTGCTGTGCGCGGGGAAAAGATGGACGCGCTGGCGATGACCGAACCGGATGCCGGATCGGACGTGCGCGGCATGAAATGTCAGGCGGTGCGCGACGGTGGCGACTGGGTCGTCAACGGATCGAAACACTTCATCTCGGGCGCGGAACACGCGGAATTCTTTATTGTATTCGTTGCCACCGGCGTGGATGAGACCCCGAAAGGCCCCAAAAAACGCATCACCACTTTCCTGGTGGATCGCGGCACACCGGGCTTTGAAGTGCGCGACGGCTACAAATCCGTCAGCCACAGGGGCTATAAAAACTGTATCCTGTATTTCGACAATTGCCGCCTGTCCGATGCCCAGGTTCTGGGCGAGGTCGATGGCGGTTTTGCGGTGATGAACGAATGGCTCTACGCGACCCGCCTGACGGTTGCGGCCTTCTCGGTCGGGCGCGCGCGGCGCTGCTTTGACTATGCGCTGAACTACGCCGCCGAGCGCAAGCAATTCGGCCAGCCCATCGGCAAGTTTCAGGGTGTCGGTTTTCAGATTGCCGACATGATCACCGAGATTGATGCCGCCGACTGGCTGACCCTTGCCGCTGCTTGGCGTCTGGATCAGAACCTGCCCGCAAACCGCGAGATCGCCTCGGCCAAGCTCTACGCCTCCGAGGCATTGGCGCGGGTCACCGACACGACGCTGCAAATCTTCGGCGGCATGGGCCTGATGGATGATTTCCCGATTGAACGGTTCTGGCGCGACGCCCGGGTCGAACGGATCTGGGACGGCACCAGCGAGATTCAGCGCCACATCATCAGCCGCGATCTTCTGCGTCCGCTGGGTGCCTGACCATGACCAAAGACCTGACCCGGCTGCTGCGCCCGAAATCCATCGCTGTCATTGGCGGCGGTGCATGGTGCCAACAGGTTATTCTGCAATCCGAACGCATGGGATATGCCGGTCAGATTTGGCCGATCCATCCCAAGGCTTCGGACATTGCGGGCCACAAGGTTTATGGGCATATCGAAGATCTGCCCAACGCACCTGACGCGGTTTTCATCGGCATCAACCGCCACGCCACGATTGAAGCGGTTCAAGTCCTGTCCAGCATGGGTGCAGGTGGCGCTGTCTGCTTCGCCTCGGGCTTTTCCGAGGCCGTGGCCGAGGACGACACCGGCGGGGATTTGCAGGATCAACTGATCAACGCGGCCGGTGACATGCCCATTCTGGGCCCGAACTGCTATGGCTTCATCAACGCGCTGGACGGGGCATTGCTGTGGCCGGATCAGCACGGGGTTGTGCCCGTCGACAAGGGCGTGGCGATCCTGACGCAAAGCTCGAACATCTCGATCAACCTGACCATGCAGAAACGCGGGCTGCCGATTGCCTATATGGTGACCTGCGGAAATATGGCTCAGACCAGTCAGGCGCAGATCGCCTCGGCCCTGATCGATGACCCGCGCGTGACCGCAGTGGGCCTGCATATCGAAGGCTTCAAGAACGTCCGCGAATGGGAAGCACTGGCCGCCAAAGCCCATGCAAAAGGCGTCCCGCTGGTTGCCCTCAAGGTCGGCGCATCGGAACAGGCGCAGGCGGCAACCGTTTCCCATACCGCGTCACTGGCGGGCAGCGATGCCGGGGCGCAGGCGCTGCTTGACCGGCTTGGCATTCCACGCCTTTCGGCGCTGCCTGACTTCCTTGAAACGCTTAAACTGTTGCACTGCTACGGGCCGCTGCCGGGGGGCAACATTTCCTCGATCAGCTGTTCGGGGGGCGAGGCGAGCCTGATTGCCGATATGGCTGTCGGCACGGGGTTACATTTTCCACGGCTGAGCGGTGAAAAGCTGACACGCCTGCGCGGCGCGCTCGGGCCCATGGTCGCACTGAACAACCCGCTGGATTATCACACCTATATCTGGCGTGACGAGCTGGCGATGACGCGGGCCTGGTCGGGCATGACGGGCGACGATATCGACATGACATTCTCGATCGTCGACTACCCGACCACCGACTCCACCGATTGGGCCTGCGCAACGCAGGCAGCGCTGAACGTACGGGCAGAAACCGGCGCCCGGTTTGCGATTGTCGCCACCTTGCCGGAACTTTTGCCGGAAGACATCGCACAACAGCTGATGGCCGGGGGTGTTGTCCCCTTCATGGGCCTGCGCGAGGCGCTATCTGCGACCCGCGCCGCAGGGCAGGTCAAGGCCCCATCCGCTGCGCTCGTTTTGCAACCGGGCATGATGGAACCAACCCAAACCCTGACCGAAGGCGCCTCGAAGGCGGCGCTGGCGGAATGCGGCCTGCGTATCCCGCAGAACCGGACGGTGCGGGGCGCGGAAGCTGCCCGTGCCGCAGCGGACCAGATGGAAGGCCCCTTTGCCGTCAAAGGTGTCGGGCTTGCGCATAAATCCGAACACAGCGCCGTTCGGCTGGGCATCCAGGCCCAGGACGTCGCGGCTGTCGCGGCAGATATCGGCACCGAAGACATCCTGATCGAAGAGATGGTCGCCGGACCCGTTGCCGAGCTTCTGATTGGCGTGGTGCGTGACCCTGCGCATGGGTTTGTTCTGACCCTTGGGGCAGGGGGCGTGCTGACCGAACTGCTGCGCGACACGGTATCCTTGCTGGTGCCCAGCTCGCCCGAAGACATCCGCTCCGCCCTCGGTCAACTGAAGATAGCCCCTCTGCTGGCGGGCTATCGCGGCCAACCGGCGGCTGATATGGATGCGATTGTTGCCGCGGTCGAGGCCGTTCAGACCTATGTCATGCAAAATGCCGACACGCTTGGCGAGGTCGAGATTAACCCGCTCCTGTGCACGCCGGACAAGGCCGTTGCCGTGGACGCCCTGATAAGAAAGGCCTGAGACATGGACCCGATCAAAACCCGCCGCGATGGCTCGATCCTCGAGGTTACGCTGGACCGCCCTAAGGCAAACGCGATCGATCTGATCACCAGCCGCAGAATGGGCGAAGTCTTTGCTGAATTCCGCGACGACCCGGACCTGCGCGTGGCCATCCTGACCGGTGCGGGCGAAAAATTCTTTTGCCCCGGCTGGGATCTGAAAGCTGCCGCCGACGGCGACGCGGTGGACGGAGATTACGGCGTCGGCGGGTTCGGAGGCCTGCAAGAGCTGCGCGATCTGAACAAGCCCGTGATTGCCGCCGTCAACGGTATCGCCTGCGGCGGCGGGCTAGAGTTGGCCTTGTCAGCAGACATGATCCTTGCAGCTGACCACGCCACGTTTGCCTTGCCGGAAATCCGCTCGGGCACCGTTGCGGATGCTGCCAGCGTCAAACTGCCCAAGCGCATCCCCTATCACATCGCGATGGAGCTGCTGCTGACAGGCCGCTGGTTTGATGCCGAAGAAGCCAACCGCTGGGGGTTGGTGAACGAAATTGTCGCCGCTGATCAGCTGATGGACCGCGCGTGGGACCTTGCCCGCTTGCTGGCGTCAGGGCCACCGCTGGTCTATGCGGCCATCAAGGAAATCGTGCGCGATGCCGAAGACGCCAAGTTTCAGGACGCCATGAACCGCATAACCAAGCGGCAACTGCGCAGCGTGGATGTCCTCTATTCCAGCGAGGACCAGCTTGAAGGCGCGCGTGCATTTGCTGAAAAACGTGATCCGGTCTGGAAAGGCAAATAATAACGCGGTGTGTTTGTCGCGCGGATCCGGTAAATTTCCCATTTACTGATCCGCGTCACAGGTGCACAGTTGGGTATGCCTTATTTCGAACGAAAACCATACGTTAGCACGCCACTTCCGGTCAGCCCGATCGCGCCGCAGCCGGATGCGCAACCGATCTCGGACATTGCCCGCCGCGTGCTTGGGGCTGAACGGGGCGCGCAACAGCCGCTTGAAGGGCCATTTGCGTGCCGCAAAACCTGCCATCCCGGCGGCACTGCGACCATTTTGCTGTCCTTTGACGCACCAAATGGTGGTGGGCCTGTCGCATTACAGTTCGAACCGGGCGACCTGATCAACCGGAACGGCGACACTCTTCCGGCAAACCGGGTCAATGTTGTCCCCCCGCAAATCCAGCTAAACCCCGGCGAGTCAACAGATGTTGCCGTCATTGTAACCGTGCCGGATCTTGCCGATCCCGGCGAATATCACGGCCGGATCGCCTGCACAGGCACAGTGCAAACCTCGATCGTCGTGATGTATGAGGTGGCGGGCGCTCAAACCTGACGGGTTACGAGATAGTCCATGAAATGACCCAGAAACGCGCGCGGCACCTCTTCGGTGGCTGCAAAAACCTGCGCAAACTCCTGACGGGCCGAGGCCAGCAAGTCATTGGCCGCGTCCTGTGCATATCTGATGCAGCCATAGTGATCCATGCGATCCAGAACCCAGCTGACATCCTGCGTCGAACGGTTGTCACGCGGGTTTGACAGCATCTCCGACAGGCGCGCTTTTTCGGGCTCGTCCGCCTGCAAGCTAAGCCGCCCCAGCATCAGCGTGCGTTTGCCTTCGTAAATGTCCCCGCCGATCTCTTTGCCATATTTGTCCTGCGAGCCCACGAGATTCAGAACATCATCCTGTATCTGAAACGCAGCCCCCAGAAAAAACCCAAACGCGTTGAAATCGTCCAGGTTCAACGCGCCAGACGCCACATCATGAGGCCGGGCAATCAGCGCCCCGATGCGCATGGGGTGAATGAAGCTGTACCAGCAGGTCTTTTTCAGACACATCGTCAGATAATCCGATGCATCCACGTTCAGCCGGTTGTCCCGTATCCAGCCAAGCTCCAGCGCCTGACCTTCAATGGACTGCTGCAACAGATGATCAAACTCGTCCACCACGCGTATGCCGGTTTCAGGGCCCAGCGGCCCAAGGTTCTGGCGCAACAGGCGCAGGGCCAGCGATTGCATCCCGTCACCGGTATTGATCGCCAAAGGGACCCCAAGACGCTTATGCATACATTCGCGCCCGCGCCTGAAATCGCTTTGATCCTCGATATCGTCATGGATCAGAAATGCGTTGTGCAGCAGTTCAAGAACGGCGGCTGACACTCGCGCGGTCTCGCTGTCACCACCGAAAGCCTCGCAGGTGGCCAGCAACAGCGCGGGCCGCAACCCCTTGCCCGAGGTTTCGATGTAATCCCGCATCGGCCCGTACAGATAGGCCTGCGGCTCGCCCGTCGGCAGCAGCTGCAAAAGCGTCTCACGGGCCCGATCCCCGTATGAGGTCAGCGTTTTCAGAAAATCCTGCTGTACCGCAGGATCCAGATGTGCTGTGCCAGTGGCCACAGGGTCATCCCTTCTGGGTGATGATCACACGGGTTTTGGTCTCGTTCCTGCCCGTCTCGGCAAGGTTTGGTCCGGTTGCGGAAAAAGGTGAATCCGTCAGCGGCAAGGCTTTGGACAACACCCCTGTCTGGCCGCTGTCCCGGCCCAGATCAAAGGCAACATCCTCTGCAATCTCCTCTCCCGGGATCGGAAGATCAGCGGTCGGCTCGTAGGCCACCATCAGGTCAAACAGCTCTTTCGGAGGGCAGATCATGCGCAACGCGTCCGCAATCGCAGGGTCTTCGGTAATCCCGCCGGGTTTTGAATATTCCGTAGCCGGTTTCGCAATGACGGCAAGCGGCCCTTCGCCGCCACGCTCAACACCCACGGAATCCTGTCCCATCCTCAGCGCGGCTTCGACCGCAACCGCAAACCGGTTGTCCCAGGGCAGGCCGGCCTGATAACGGGCAAAATCATAGGCGCGCAGCGGTTTCAGGATATCCGGCTCGTGCAGGTCCCAGATCTGGCAGGGCTCAGCTTTTGATCCACCGCGTTGCAGGATGGCATTGACCGCCCGGCGCGCCGCTTCGTTCGCCCCTTCCATGGTGGCAAGATCGGTGTAGGTGCGCACATAATCCGACGCCAGCATGAAGTTCGGGATTAATGTGGCCGCCTCAGGGCGCAACCGCCAGCTGTTGATGCGATTGACCAACAGCGGCTCCACATTGGTTTGGCGCTTGGGGTCGTTGGGATCCTGCACAATATCCGGATCAAGGAACCAGTAATGCATATCCTCGTCGCGCAGGACGGTCTGGCCATCCACGTTGACGCTCCGCTTGAGCTGTTCCCAAACCTCTTGCGCAATCTCCTCACGGCTGCAATCACGCGCGGTTTTTCCATTCAGGCCCGGCTTGTCCCATTCCGAGATATCTATTGAAAGCAAACCCTTGGTCTTGCCTTCTGCCCAGTTTTCAAAGTTGATGGCCGACCAGAACTGTTTTTGTGAAACCGCGGTCAGGGCCCAGGGGCTGTCAATGAAAATGACATGGCCGTGCGTCAGTTCAACATCCTTTGTCAGATAGAACTGAATTCCGTTCATCCATTGCACGTCTTCGGCCAGCAGGGGCAGCTTGGCCAGAGACGGGTCAATTGCCGTCATCGCAGGGGTGATCAGCGGCGCGATCCGTTCGATCGGCATCGCACTGATGAACCAATCCCCGGTGACCTGCTTTTCCTCGCCATCCTGTTCAACCGTCGCGCTGACGATGCGGCCCTCCTGGCAGTCGATGCCCGTAACCTTTGAGTTGAACTTGTACACGACCCCCTTGCTTTTGAGGTAATCCAGCCACGGCTGTATCCAGACAAGGTTGGTGGGACCGTTCAACAACCGGTTGCCATGCGGCTCGGGCGTCGCGATACCCAGTTGAAGCTGAACGGCAATGTCGCCCACCGTCTTTGTACTGGCAGTTGTCGCCTTCGCGGCCACTAGCGAACGGGTCAGGCCAATCGCCAGAAACTTCTGATACGCTTCCGAGCGTTGTTCGGCACCGATGAAATCCCACCACCCGATGCGTTCATATTCGTCGAACCGGCGTTCCTTGCAGGATGTCGCGATGCGCCACATGCAGGCGATGAAATGTTCGACATCCTCATAGGCGATCTGGTCCCGGGGCGAGAGCGTGAATGCAACCGTCTTGAGCGCGTCGGCCACGTCTTTCAGCGTGCGGGGGAACCGTTCGGGAACGATGATGCCTGGGTCGTCAAACTGGCTGACCAGAACCTGAGTGGTGGACACCAGATTATCGTAACAGGTGCCTTTGCCGTAATAGGGCGTGCGCGCCATCGTATCGGTGATATGGCGGTAGAAATTCGGAAAGAACCGGAACCCGTGCTCGCCGGGCAACCAGGGGCGTTTCACGCCTGGGGGATAACTGGCGCCGTCCATCTCGGCCCATTGTTCAAGCGCCTTGATGTGTTTCGCCTTGGACCCGTGATCGCCTTCGCCCTTCATCACGGGGATGCTGCGTGCCTTACCGCCGGGGATCAGCTGGCGCTCGTGAATCTCGACCTCGTACCCGCGCTCGATCAGCTCATGCGCGGCGCTCATTCCGGCCACGCCACCGCCCAGTATGACAACCTTTTCAGCCATCGGATGTTCCTTTCGCGGAATAGACGTCAAAGCGCAGGGTGATATCGGACAGGCTGGCTTCGCCGATGCCGAACCCCTGCAACCTGTTCATCCAGGCATAATTCGGGTTTGACGTCAGGTATCGCGGTGCCAGCCGGACCGGGGCCGAGGCGGGCAGAGTGCCCTTCGCCAGCCCGGCAAACCCATCCGGGCCAAAGTCACACACGCCGGTATCTTCAAACAGGATCGGCGCACCCCCTTCAACGGGTTGAATAAGCGCTCGGGCGTGCAAAAGCCCAACTCCGTCGGATCGCACGCGCATCCAGTCGCCCCCCAGCGGATCGATCGTCCCCTTCAGATGAGGTCCTTCAACCGTTCCGCCCTCTTTGATCCCGAAATGCAGCCAGATGCCGTCCGGTGTTTCACCTGACGGATAGAACTCGTCGGTGAACGGCACCACAAACCTGCCAACGTGTTCAAGCGCGGGCATTTGCGTGACAGGCTTTGCCGGGCTTGGCGGCGCAGGCTCGGGGGCCTTTCCGGGGCCGGGATCATATTCGCGACCACCGGTCGTCAGCACCGGTCGCCAGGTCAATGTCTTTTCCTGGGTCACAGATGGCAGCATGGCTGCAAACTGCTGAAACCCCGTCATGGGGTCGCATTGCAAGGGCCAGCCGCGAATGGCGCGTTCGGGGCCGCCATCTTCGGAACAGATCACACGCACCACGTCATGCGAAGACACGGCGGGTCCGGCTTCGATCAGCACGCGATTTAGCCCATTTTCGTTGATCACTTCGGACCAACGCAATGTCACACCCCGGTCTGTGAATTCTCGCATGACCAGTTCTCCGGTCAGCACGTAATGGTGCAGATCGCCTGTGCTTCCTTGATCCTCAGGTGGAACTTCTGCTGCACGCGGAAGATGTGCTCACCGTCAGACGAGGTTTGCAGATACTTCACCGCGATATCCGAAGGCACGACAATCTCGACCGGCGCGCCTTGCAGCGATACAAGTGCTGCCTTGTTTGCGGGAAGGGTGCCCGATCGCAGCAGCGGACCATCAAGGAACGGAAGAATACTGTCACGCGGCAGCACCATCGAGTTTTCGATCGGCGTGGTCACGGCCTGAAACAGCCCATTGCCCATCACGCAGGCAAAAGGCCCAAGGTATCCATGCGCTTCCAGCTTGTTGATGCCCGCGACCACGGCCTCGAAAACCTCGGGGCCGGAACAGGGTTTTTTCTTCCCGTTGATCGATATGGATTGACCTTCGCCAGCCTCCAGCAGCCCCGGGTATTTGCCGCCACCGCTGACGGTATAGATCGGCGGCAGATCGGCAGGTGCGCCACCGGCATGTTTGGGGGCTTCGCTGCTGCCTGGCTGGCCGTTGAAAACGATGTCATCCTCGACCTTGGCCACGACGGCGGCGGCCCGGCGGAACATGATCATGGCTGCGGCCAGTTCCGGATCAGCCACCTGCGCGCCTTTCAGGTAGACGTTGACGGAAACCGTCGTCAGCCGCAGGGTGTCATAATCATTCACTTCCAGACGCTTGGCCGCGCCTGATGCGTTGTCGACCAGACCCAGCTTGTTCAGGGGAACAGATTGCGTGTCCGCAGGCAGCGGCCCATAAAGCGGCAGAAAGCTCGCAGCCACCCGCGCACGCAGCGCCTCATCATGGACCGCCTTGTTAACGGCATTCCACTGTTCGGTGTTCCAATCCAATGCATCGGTCATTGTAAATCCCTCTTGGTCATGCTGCCCTGTTTGGCCGGGCAGTCCGTCTCGTTCATTCGGCTTTCGTCAAACTGTCCAGAAGTGCCCCGGCGCGTTGTTCCTGAACAACGGCACCACATTCGCGGGCAAGCGCCAATGCCAGTTCACCCTCGGCAATCGCGCTATCCCGATCACCCTTGGCAGCAAAGGCTTTGGCCCGCACGCGGTGATATTCCGGTTTGTTCAGCGTTTCTCCTCGTTCCCAACCGGGGGTACACACGGTTTCAAGCCGGTCCAGGGCCTGATCAATATCCCCGTGATCGATCATCAACTCAGACAGAACAATCTGATTCTGCGGAAAAGTAAAGTTTCCACCAGACTTTGAGATCAGGTTCATGCAGGCCTCGATATGGGCCGGGACGCCCTCGATGTCACCTTTTCCCGCCTGCGCAAGACCCATGTAGATATCCTGCATGGCGTGAAGATACAGGAACCCTTCCTCATCGGCGATCTTGCGCGCTTCTTTCATAGTGACGTCCAGCCGGTCCCATTCGCCCGCGTAGGGCAGGAACATGCTGCACGCGCCCATGACATAGACAAGATTGGGTGCGTGGTTCAGTGCCCGGCTGACGTCGATGGCTTTCAGACGTGCGGCCTCCGCCTCATCAAACTTGCCCTGCTGCCACAGAAGGCACCCCTGAATGGCCAGCAACGACGCCGTGGTCGAGGACTGGGTCATCGGCATCATGGCCATGTCCAGCTCGGGCGTGATCAGCGCAAAGGCACGGTCAAGCTGCTGCTCGCAATCCGCAAATTCCCCGCGGAAGTAATGCGTGAAACTCAGCGCGCGGGCCGCCAGCACGTTGGCGACAGGATCGCCACTCATACCGGCCATCGCGTCCAGGGCCTGTCCCATCTCCATTGCGCGGTTCATCTGGCCCGCGACAAAGAAATTGGTCCAGCGGCAGAAGGTGGCCGCGAAAAGGGTTTCGCCATCGCCCAATGCATGGGCAAGCTCCATCGCGCGGGCGGCTGTCTCTCCGACCTGGTCGGAGGACCATCCATAGATCGCCATGTAAGCCGGAAGGATATTCATCTGCACCCGAAGCTCGAATCCGTCACGCTCGGCATTGGCGGGCATCGTTCCGATATTACGCAGTGCCGCGCGAAACGCCGAGATCGCAGGCAGGTTCGCCAACCGCGTCAGGGCTTGTTCGCCTGCCGTAAACCAGTTGGACACCGCCTCATCCTTCAACCCGCCATGGTCGCAGTGATGCGCCACGGTATCGGGGGCGGGGCTTCCGAATGCGTTATGTCCGGCCAGCAAGGCCCGTGCGATTTTCAGGTGAACCTTCTGCCGGTCTTCGCGCAGCAGCGAGTTATAGGCCGTATCCTGAACCAGCGCGTGGTTGAACGTATAGGTGGCCGTTCCGGCTTCGCCCGTGATCAGCACAACGCCAGCCGCCATAAGCTGCATCAGCGCGCTTTTCACATCCATGTCTTCCTGCGCCACCGCCTGGATCATCGCCGAGGTGAAACTGCGCCCGATAACAGACCCAAGCTGCGCAATGGGCTTTGCGTTTTCCATCCGGTCAAGACGCGACATCAACGAATCCTGAAGGGTTGCGGGGATACTCAGGGCATCCAGAACCTCGGCGTTGATCGGCGCATCTTGCGGCAGCTGGTCCAGAACCGCCTTGGTCATCTCTTCGATGTAAAGCGGAACGCCATCGGCTTTCTCGACAATCTGCCTGATCAGGATGACCGGCAAACTGTACGGCTCAGCCACGCGCCGGACCAGTTCCGAGGCTTCACTGCTGGCCAAAGGCGTCAGATCGATGCGCGCCGCGCGGCCTTCGTAATGCTCTGGCGGCTCATATTCAGGGCGATGCGACAGGACCACCAGTATCGGGAACCCGTCCAGTCCTGATGCCAGCGCCTCCAGCACGTCCAGCGTGGTTGCGTCAGCCCAGTGAACATCTTCCACCACCAGCAGCAAGGTGCCGCGCCTGTCGCACAGGCTGCCAATGCTGCGCAACAACACGTCCAGCGACTTGCGGGCCTTCTTCAGGGGGTCGGGATCCGGCGCTGCGCCCGTTTCGACCCCGGCCATATCGAGAAGAACAGGCAAATCCGCGTCGCTCAGACGAGAGGCGGCCTGAACAAAATCGGAAATCGCGGCCCTGATGCTGTCATCGGATTTGTCGCCTGAAACCCGCCTCAACTCACCCACGATCGGGTGAAGCGGAAGGCTGGCCAGATGCGGAATGCACTGCAACGTAAAGGGTTTGACGCCAATTGTTTCGGACAGCGATTTGATCAGCCGCGACTTGCCAATGCCTGCGGCGCCGCCGACAAACGCGAACCTGCCGGAGCCCGCCTGTGCATCTTTCCAAAGCTGGGTCAGGACCGAAAGATCGTCGCCCCGGGCGACAAGATCAACGGCTGACCGTCCGACACGCGCATCGAACCGGCTGGTCGCGACGCTTTCGGAAATGGCGCGATAGACGGTGCGCTGATTGTCAAACCCTTTCAGGTTCTGGCTGCCACGGGGCTCGAATTCGAATGCGCCTTGTGTCAATCGCCACGTCTCTGCGGAAACGATCACCTCACCCGGCTCGGCCAGACCTTGCAGGCGGGATGCAAGGTTTGCAGTTTCACCGACCAGAAAGTCCTGCGACCCAAGACTTGTCGACGAAACCACCCCTACAACAACCATACCGGTGGCAATTCCCGCCCGCAGATCCAGTTTTTCGCCAAACCTGTTTTCAAGGTTTTGTACGGCTTCGATGGTTTCCAGCACGGCGCGAACGGCGCGTTCGGCATCGTCCTCCATGGCTTTGGGATATCCGAAATAGACCATGATCCCGTCGCCCTGCCTGTAGGCCAGATGACAGCCATGCTGTTTCAGGGTGCCGATCGCCGTATCCAGATACAGATTCATGATCTGCATCAGGTCTTCCGGGTCATACCGCTGGGCCAGCTGCGTCGACCCCACGAGATCGCAGAAAACCAGCGTAAGCTGCCGCCGCTCGGCTTCGGACCTAAGCTCCTGCCGGGTCGATGCCTCCTCAGATTTCAGACGGGCCTGCGCCTTGCGAAACCGCTTTCTTTCGCCAACCGTCAGCCCCAGATCGCGCAGTTCGGGATCTGTCAACTCGTCCAGAATATCATCATCCACGCCTTCCTGCCGAAACAGGGTGGCATGGTTTTCCAGATCAGCCAGTCGAAGAACTTTTGAGATACGCGGCGATGCCTCAAGGACCCCCGTCATCGTTCTGCGCCCCCGCCCATTTTCCTTCTCCCCTTACTCCCCTCAAAACATATTGTATTTGTATAAGCAAAAATAGAGAGGAATTTACGTTCAATCCACATGACGCAGGGACACCATTGTTAACTTGTTATCTGCTGTGGCAGATGTAGCGTTGAAATTCCACTCCACTTTGAGTTTTTCGTGTCGAATCATTGGCTTTCAGTTTCATATTGATTTTTCACGCGCAAAACTGAACCCGGCATGCTGCCTTGCCGCGCGTAATGGGGAAGGGTGTTTTCCCATAGGCGCTAGGGCCTCGTGCGCTTTTATCGAAGTTGTGGAAATGCGAAAATCAGACCCTGCCGATTTTCGACACTGCCGCGCGCCTTAAGCGCTTCCCCTACGTCAATGGACGTGTCGCGCGCGGTACAAGCACCCGCTTTGGCGCTGGAAACGTGACCCGGCAGGATACCGGTTCCACCAATGGGCAGAACCGGTTTCTTCTTCAGACGGTTGCGCCCTTCAGGCGGATGGCAGTGCCAAGGCTGCCCGCGCAAAGCCCGACCAGAACCGAGATGCCCAGTTCCAGCGCTTCCACATGGGCGAACTGAAAGCCCGCGAAAACCAGCGTTTCCAGAATGCCGACACCGGCCCCCAGTGCCGCACCCAACCACAGCTTGCGGGTCATCATTCCAAGCGCCAGTCCCAGTATGCCGGGCAGGCCCAGGACATTGGCGCCGATTGTTCCAAGTAAGTCTAACATGTCTGCCCCCACCCTAATTCGAGCTGTTGTTCAGAAACGCGCGGATGTCGCTGCCCGAGGCGGAAGCATGTTCCTGAAGAACCACGCCCTCCACGGCCTCGCTTATCTTCTGGTACTGTTCCAGATAGTTCGCGGGCAGATTATGCGCGATGCCCTGATGGCAGTCGATGCATGTCATGCCGGTGTCGATGGCGCGCTGGTGTTCCGACGCGGCGCGGGTTTCCTGAATGGTAAAGTCCATGTAGTCAAAGTTGTGACAGTTGCGGCATTCACGACTGTCCGACTCCTTCATCTTCTTCCACACGGCCGAAGCCATGCTCAGGCGATGCGCCTCGTACTGCTCGGGTGTGCTGATGGTTCCGGCCAGCTCATGATAGACGTCTTTGACGGCCATGATCTTGGCTTTGATCTTGTGGCTCCATTCATCCGGCACGTGGCAGTCGGAACAGATCGCGCGAACGCCGGAATGGTTGTTGTAATGAACCGTTTCGCGATACTCGCCCAGGTTGGTTTCCATCGTGTGGCACGAGGTACAGAATTCTTCGGTATTCGTCAGCTCAAGGGTCCAGTGAAATCCACCCCAGAACAGGATACCGGCCAGAAATCCGGCCAGGACCAGAAAGCCTGAACTGAACAGCACCGTCGGCGTCCAGATCGCGTTCCAGAGGCGACCAAGCAAGCCGCGGTTTTCAGGAGAGTCGGCCATATCGGTGCTCCTTTCAGTCTTGCGTTGGATCAATTGCCGGCGGAGGGCTGGAACACGTTGTCGACCAGCGGCGGGGCGTCGGCCTGCGGTACGTGGCACTGGTTGCAGAAATACCGGGTTCCGGCGATCCGATCCAGTTCGCGGCCTTCGCGGTCCAGATAATGGGTCATCGACAGCGTCGGCGCGTTACGGTCACCAGCTTTGGTCCAGTCGTGGCAGGACAGGCACTGGTTGGTACGGATGTCGATCTGGTACTGTTCGACCGAATGCGGGATCACCGGCGGCTGCTGCCGGTAATTGCGCTGCTGGCGCCCTTCGACATTGCGGTGGATCTGGTCCAGCGGCACCGGCTCATCCACATCCGCACCGCGCAGGGATTCAACCTGAGCAGATTGCGCGAGGGCCCATCCGCTCAGCAATAATACGGGTAGAAGGGCAATTCCGCCTGTAACGATTGATTTTTTCATCTTGGCACTCCCCTAGATAGGTCTGGCGGCGCGCGGCTCGGGCGCGGCAACTGGATCGGAAGGTTGGACGACGTGGTCGTCGAACCGGTGAGTAAAGGTAAAGACGTCGACCGCGCAGACATCGATGCAGCGGCCACAATTCGTGCAGTCGGGTGACAGGATCAGCGGGGTACTTCCCGGTTTGCCCTTCAGCGCGGGCGAGATCACCTGATTTTCCGGGCAGACCGCGTAACAATCCATGCAGTCGTCGCAGGCGGCGCGGTTTGTGGCGCTAATCCGCAGCAGGCTTTTTGCTCCGATCAGGCCATAGAACGCGCCCACCGGGCACAGGTGTCCGCACCATCCGTGGCGCGAGACGAAGACGTCAAAGACAAAGATGGCTGTGATCAGGGCCCAGACAAAGCCCATTCCAAAGACCAGCCCGCGATGCAGCATGGTGATCGGGTTGATCAGTTCCCACGCGATCATGCCGCTCAGACCCGAAACAAGCAGGACGGTTGCCAGAATCCACAGGCGCGTGCCGCACTTGGGCTGCCAGCCTTTCGGCAGGTCCAGCTTGCGGTGCACCCAGTTGGCCGCGTCCGTCACCGGGTTTATGGGGCAGACCCAGGAACAATAAACACGGCCACCAATCAAGGCATAGACCACCAGAACGATCAGCCCACCGATCAGCGCGGTCATTTCGGGCCAGTGGCCCGCAACCATGCTCTGCAACAGGATGAACGGATCGGTCAAAGGCAGCACGCCCAGCGTCAGCGACCCGGCCAGCGTGCCCTGAACGACCCAGATGCCGAACCATGGGCCCAGCAGAAACAGAACCAGAAAGAACAGCTGGCTTGCACGGCGCAACAGCAGATAGCGATGCGCGCCGATCCAGCCCTTGCTGGCGATGGCCTCTTGACCTGTGGGCATATCTGTGCGGGCGCTCATTGTCCCACCCCCGGCAGATCATATCCCGGCGCAAATCCGCCGGGCGTGGCCAGATTGTCCGTGCCCGGTCCGGGCAAACGGTCCGGCAGGTCGATGATCCCCTCGACCACCGGCGCGCCTTTCGCGGCCTTTTCTTCCCAACCCTTGCGGTAATGCTCTGCCGAACTGCCCCGCGCCAGCCGGGCAGGCAGCACCTTGATGGCGGCCTCGGGCAGAACACAGCTTTTCTCGCACATGCCGCAGCCGGTGCAGCGGTCGGCGTGGACGGTCGGGATGAACATCGCGTGATGACCCGACCGCGTGTTGTGCGTGGTGTCCAGCGTGATCGCCTCGTCGATGACGGGGCAAACGCGGTAACAGACATCGCAGCGCAACCCGAGGAAGTTCAGGCAGTTCTCCTGATCGACCAGAACCGCGACCCCCATCTTCGCATCGTCGATATTGTCCAACGCGGGATCCAGTGCCCCGGTCGGACATGCAGCGACGCAAGGGATGTCGTCGCACATCTCACAGGGAATATCCCGGGCGGTGAAAAAGGGCGTTCCCGTCGCCACCGCGTCCGAGCCTAACTCGGCCAGTTTCAACGTATCGTATGGGCAATCCCGCACGCATAATCCGCAGCGGATGCAGGCCGACAGGAACTCCTTTTCCGGCAGCGCGCCGGGCGGGCGCAAAGCCTCGGCCGGCAGGGCGCGGGCGTCGCGGGCCAGATAGGCCAGCACCGTCCCGGCGACCACGCAGCCGCCCGCCGCCCGCGCCGAATCCTGCAGGAACCGGCGCCGCTGCGGCGAAAGGGGTTTGTCGGCAAAAGACATGAGGATTTACCCGTGCGATCCTTGTTGCCTATGCGCGCTCGACCTTGCAGGCGCATTTCTTGAAGTCGGTCTCTTTCGACAGCGGGCAGGTCGCGTCCAGCGTCAGCTTGTTGGTCAACTGGCCTTCGTCGAACCACGGCATGAACACCAGACCGCGCGGCACCTTGTTGCGCCCACGGGTCTCGACCCGGCTGGTGACCTCGCCTCGACGGGTAGACAGAACAATCTCCTGACCCCGGCGCAGATCCCGGTCCTTGGCGTCCTGCGGATGCATGTAAACCACAGCCGCCGGGTAGGCGCGGTGCAGCTCTGGGACACGGCGCGTCATCGACCCCGAATGCCAGTGTTCCAGCACACGACCGGTGCACAGCCACAGATCATATTCCGCATCCGGTTCCTCGGCCGCAGGCTCGTAGGGCGCAAAGATGATGCTCGCCTTGCCATCCTTCTTGCCATAGAACTTCACGCCCGCGCCTTCGGGCACATAAGGGTCATAGCCTTCGCGGAAACGATACAGGGTTTCCTTGCCGTCCACGACCGGCCAGCGCAGACCACGGGCTTGGTGATAGGTTTCAAACGGAGCCAGATCGTGCGCGTGGCCGCGTCCGAAATTGGCATATTCCTCGAACAGACCCTTCTGAACGTAGAACCCGAAATGCTCGGATTCGTCGTTGTCAAAGCCCTCGGCAGTTTCCGACAGCGGGAACTTGTCGACGCTGCCATTGGCAAACAGAACCTCGTACATGGTCTTGCCGCGATGTTCCGGCATGGTGGCCAGCAACTCTTCGCCCCAGACCTCTTCAACGGTGAAACGTTTCGAGAATTCCATCACCTGCCACACGTCCGACTTGGCCTCGCCCGGTGCCTTGACCTGCTGCCGCCAGAACTGTGTACGGCGCTCGGCGTTACCATAGGCGCCTTCCTTCTCGACCCACATGGCGGTGGGCAGGATCAGGTCGGCGGACACGGCCGTGACGGTCGGGTAGGGGTCTGATACGGTGATGAAATTCTCGGGGTTGCGATACCCGGGATAACCTTCTTCGTTGATATTCGGTGCGGCCTGCATGTTGTTGTTGCACTGCACCCAATAGGCGTTCAGATCACCATCCTTCAGCTTGCGGTGTTGCAGCACGGCGTGAAAGCCGGGCTTGGCCGGAATGGTACCCGCAGGCACATTCCAGGCGGTTTCGCAAATCTTGCGGTGCTCGTCATTCATGACAACCATGTCGGCAGGCAGACGGTGGGCAAAAGTGCCGACCTCACGCGCGGTTCCGCAGGCCGACGGCTGACCGGTCAGCGAGAAGGGCGAGTTTCCGGGCTCGGAAATCTTGCCCACCAGCAAGTGCACGTTATACATCAGCGAATTCACCCACGACCCGCGGGTATGCTGGTTGAACCCCATGGTCCACAGGCTCATGACCTTGCGGTTCGGGTCGGCATATTGCTGGGCCAGACGCTCCAGCTTGTCCGCCGGAACGCCGGACAGCTCCGAGGTGTATTCCAGCGTGTATGCCGATACCGCCTCGGCATATTCCTCAAAGCTGATCGGCTCCATCTTGCCGACATTGGGGTTCGCGGCCTCTTGTTGCAGCGGATGATTGTCGCGCAGGCCATAACCGATATCGGTGGCGGTCTTGGTGATGTTGACGTGGTTCTTGACGAACTCTTCGTTCACCGCGCCATTCTGGATGATGTAATTGGCAATGTAGTTCAGGATCGCCAGATCGGTCTGCGGGTTGAACACCATGCCATTGTCGGCCAGCTCGAACGAACGGTGCTCGAAGGTCGACAGAACATGCACTTCGCATCCCGGCTTGGTCAGGCGCGTATCGGTCAGACGCGACCACAGGATCGGGTGCATCTCGGCCATGTTCGACCCCCACAGAACAAACGTATCTGCGTGCTCAAGGTCGTCATAGCAGCCCATCGGCTCGTCGATGCCGAAGGTACGGATAAAGCCGACCACGGCCGACGCCATGCAGTGACGCGCGTTGGGGTCGATGTTGTTCGACCGGAACCCGGCCTTCATCATCTTGGCCGCCGCATAACCTTCCCAGACGGTCCACTGACCGGAACCGAACATACCCACGCTGGTCGGGCCTTTCTTGGCCAGCGCCTCTTTCCACTTGGCAGCCATGACGTCAAAGGCTTCGTCCCAGCTGACCGGCTCAAACTCGCCATTCTTGTCATATTCGCCGTTGGTTTTGCGCAAAAGCGGCGTGGTCAAGCGGTCCTTGCCATACATGATCTTGGACAGGAAATAGCCCTTGATACAGTTCAGACCCCGGTTGACCGGCGCATCCGGGTCGCCCTGCGTGGCGACTACGCGGCCATCCTTGGTGCCCACCAGAACCGAACAGCCCGTGCCGCAGAACCGGCAGGCGGCCTTGTCCCAGCGGATATCGGGCGCGGCGGCCTGGGCGCTGGCCGAACCAGCGGCCATTGGAATGCCGGCAGCCGAGGCCGTGGCAGCCGCTGCGGACGCTTTCAGAAATGTACGACGGGATTCAGAGATGGTCATTGCATGGGCCTCCTGCTGGACGGTTGGCTTGGAGCATCAGGACGCGGAGCAGCCTCCGCGGGATCTTCGAAATGGTGATAGGTCAGCGATAGCGAGATCACGCCGGGGATCTGGTGCAGATCCATGATGGTTTCCGAGGCCAGCCGGTCGGCTGTATCCTCGACAACCACGACGAACCGGCCATCCTCGGCCTCGGCATGAAGCTCGACGCCATCGGTGCCGGTCATCGCCGCGCGTGCGGCGTCGGTGTGATCGGGGGCGATGTGGACAAGACAGCCACAGATATTCATTGGGTCACCTCCGGGTGCAAAGGGGCGGGGCGGTGCATCGTGATGGCCCCGGCGGGGCAGGCGGCAGAACATGTGCCGCATCCGATGCAGGTTTCGGTTTCAAGCGCTGGTTCAGCCCGCCCGCCCAATTGCAGGCGAAAGCGGATGGCTTCCTGTTCGCAAGTGTCCTGACACAGGCGGCAGCTTACCCCGTTCATCGACAGGCAGCTTGCAGCCTCGATCCGTGCGCGCCACGGCCACTCGGTCACACGCTCGGGCAACAACGCCGGGGTCGGGCAAACCTCGGCACATGCACCGCATAAGGTGCAGCCGCCTGCGGAAAGATCCAGAACCGGAAAGCCGCTGTTGTCGAATGTGATGATCTCTTCCGGGCAAGCCCCGGCGCAGTCTTCGCAGCCTGTGCACAGATCGGCAAAGCCTGTCACGCCCGCACCCGGCGGTCGGATCGCATCAGGATCCTCCCGTAGGATACGTGCGCTCAGAAAAGCGCGTCTGCTGGTCAACTGGCTCATGGCTGGCGACTCGAGTGTGGATAGATTGGTTCGCGTCCTTACTTCCTAGCTGCGCGAAGCAGCGCACGAATTGACCTATATCATGTTTTTCGCGAATTTTCCTGACGCACCTGAGATTTGCGACCATGCGTCATACATTCAGCTCGATATGGGCCTCGGGAAAACGTCGCAAGATTTCAGTGACTTGACTGTCAGATGCCGCGCAAATTGCGGTGGACAGACCATCTGCCGTCACCGCGTCAGGGGCAGAAACCGAAACCGTTCTGTCCCGGTTTGCAGGCCCGTCCGGGGTGATGATGTGACCGAAACCCTGTCCCAGCTGCGTCCCCAGCGATGATGACGTCGCGACAGCGCGGTCACGCAGCGCGACCCGCTTCAGAGCCCGCTGGTCCGGCGCGGCCAACCCGACTTTCCAGGGCGTGCCGTCGCCTCGCGAACCCAAGGCGGCAACCTCTCCCATATCGACCAGAACATCACGCAAACCAAAGCCACGCAGCAGCGCGGCGATCCGATCCGTGATCGCGCCTTGGGCGATACCGTTCAGCGTCAGGGCCGACTGGCCCGGCACCGGCAGCCGCACCGACGCAGCATCGAAAGACACCCGTTCCCAACCCACAGCAGCGCGGGCGGCAGCCAGATCTCCGGGGCCTGCGCCTGTTGCCAAAGCATACCACAGGGGCTGAATGCTGGGATCGAAAGCGCCGCCGGAGGCCAGATGCAGGGCACTGCTCAGGCTCAATACCTCCAACAGCTCAGGCGCGGGTGCGGTCAAAACACCGTCGCGGTTCAGGCGGCTCAGCTGTGACTGCGGACGGTACAGGCTGAAGATATCCTCCAGCCGGGTCACCTCACCCTCGACGGCGGCAATGATCGGTGCGGCCTCGGCATCCGCCAGCCCGACCAGCCGCAGGCTGGCCGCAGCCCCAAGGGCGGTTCCGCGCCAGTACGCGTCCGAAGCCATGGCCGGAGTGGCCGCACAAGCGGCGGAAATGATCAGAAAACGGCGGCGGGACAGGGCGGTCATACGGGGGTCTCCAATGTCAGATCAAGATCGACAGGGCCAAGCACTTCGGCATCGGGAATGTCGGGCAGGCGCATCGCGGTCCCACCATAGGTCTCCGCGAAAACCTGCGCATCGGCAGGATCAGCAAAGGGCACCACTTCGCGCGCCCCCATGCCGCCGGCCACATCGGCACCAACGACAAAAGTCGCACCATCCGCGGCGATCCAGTTCGAAATCCCCGGCTGCCGCCAGCTTGGCGCGACGCCCATATCGCTGACATATATGGCAGTGATATCCGCATCGCGCTCGGGGCTTTTCAGATAGGCCACCATGTCCCGCACCTGCGCGAAAAACAACGGGGCCGGATAGCCTTCCAGATGAACCTGCCCCTTGGGGCCGCCATGCTCGGCTACATTCATCTGACAGAAATAGCTCAGCGCATCCGGTGTCAGATCGACCGGGTCAGGTGCCTCGGCGAACTCTTCCTTGCAGGCCACCAGTGCAAACAATGCGATCAGGGCAAGACGTCTCATGGCTCGACCCTCCGAAAAGCCAGCCGGGCAAGGGCAAAGCCCAGCACCGGCCAGATCAGCAGCGACGCGGGCGCAGCCCAGACCGGCAGGGCCTGTGCGGCCCCGGTCATGCCCGAGGCCATGGCCACGCCTTCCGTCGCGGCGATGTTCCACAAACGGAACGCGTCGGCCGGGTTGGCCACCATCACCCATGGAAAGACGGATTGGGTGAATGCGCCGCCCTTGTCCATGACGACGGCCCCCAACAGGCCCAGATCATAAAGGACGACAAAAACCAGCCAAAGCCCGGCCGACAGACCCGCTGCCGCCGTGGCGCTCCTCGCCAAAGCGGACAGCAGGTATCCAAGCGCCAGAAACACGGCGCCCAGCAGGATCGAGGTCAGGATAAGTCGCACCAGCGCCATCAGGCTTTCCGGCCCCGCACCACCAAAGAACGCGGCTACCGCGCCTGCGGTGCCAAAACCCACGGTCATGGCAAAGGCTAGCGCGGCCAAATGGGCGCAGAACTTGCCCAACAGGATTTCCCCGCGTCCAGCCGGATAAGACAGCAGCAGCGACAGGCTGCCCCGGTCCACATCGCCCGCGATGGCATCGAAGGAAATCATCAGCGCCAGCAAAGGCGCAAGGTAAACCGACAGCGTGGTCATCGACGCGACCGAAACGGTCAGCATATCAACACCCAATGTGCCGGTGGGCGCGCTGCCCGCAAAGGTCAGCGCCAAGGCGAACAGCACCATGATCAGCGTGGCAACCAGCAGCCAGCGGTTGCGGCGCAGGATCAGCATTTCAGTTCGGGAAATGGCAAGGAAGCGGGTCATGTCCTCTCCTCCTGTGCGTAGTGGCGATAAAGGTCCTCCAGCTTGGGCGGTGTCATTTCCACATCCGCCACCGCATCGCCCAACCCGGCGATCCGGCGCAGGGCCTCCATCTTGTCTTCGGGTGTGCAGAGCAGCTCAACGGACGCGCCGTTGATCCGGTTGCCGCCCAGTTCGGCGACCAGGGCATCCGCATTGGCGCTGGCACGCACCTTCAGGCGGATCGGCAGCCCGGCCAGCGCCGAGAGGTTGTTCAGCGTGTCATCGGCGACCATCCGACCCTTGCGCATGATGGCGATCCGGTCGGTGCGCGCCTCAACCTCGGTCAAGGCATGGCTGGCAATCAGCACGGCGGTACCCTGCGCGGCCAATTCATCAATGATGGCATAAAGGTCCTGCCGCGAGATCGGGTCCAGGCCGGATGTCGGCTCGTCTAGCAGCGCCACTTTCGGCTGTCCCAGCAGCACCTGCGCCAGCCCCAGACGTTGCCGCATCCCCTTGGAATAAGCCCCGATCCTGCGATCCAATGCATCGCTCAGACCAACGCGCTCCAACAGGCCGGGCACATCGGCTTTTGACCCGGACAGTTTCGCAAACAGTGTCAGCTGCTCGCGCCCGGTCAACGCCGGGTGAAACGAGACCGCCTCGGGCAGATACGCCGTATCCTGTCGCGCCTGCGCGCTGCCAGGGGTGGCGTCCCCGATCCGAATGGCCCCGTCCCGAATGGGCGTCAGGCCAAGGATGGACTTGATCAGGGTCGACTTTCCCGCGCCGTTATGGCCCAGCAGCGCCACGCGCTGACCGGGGGCAAGGGATAGGGTGATATCGTCAAGAACGCAGGTTTTCCCCCGGTTCTTGCTGACATGGTCAATTGACAGGGCCTTATCCGTCATGAGGCACCTTTTTCATAGCTGGGGGTTCAGGGGCTTGCATCAATGGGTTGCTGTCCATCACACCCCCCGGCAACAGTGCCGGGAAGGCTGATTGCGACCAGCGTACCAGCTGCACGGCAGGCGAGCCGAGCAGCAATTTGGCTGCGGGTTGGGTCCACAGCACATGGTCCATACTGTCATTGGGTCGATAGGGGACATCGGCGATGCCGTTGCCATCCACATCATAGGCGGCAAAATCGGACCAGTAGTTGCCGCGCCCGTCTTCGGACCACTCGACCCACTTGGTCGAGACATATTTCACCTGCGTCCGGTTGCCGATGAATGAATTGCCGACGATGCGGTTGCGTTCACTGCCAGCGGTAAAATGGATGCCGATGCCGCATCCCTCAAACCAGTTGTCGGTGAATTCGTTCTTGTTCGAGTTATAGAGGAAGGTGCATTTTTCCTTGGCACCTTTCACCACATTGCCGGTGATGACGCTCTTGTTGGCGTAATTCAGCATCACGCCATGTTCGCGGTCCCCGATCGAGACATTGTTGGCGACCCGCACATTGGTCGTGAACATCACCGCATAGCCCAGATCGTTGCCGATCGAGACATTGTCGCTGACGACCGAGTCGTCGGCATACATGTAGTGAACGGCAAACCGCAGATCGCGGAATAGGTTGCCGGTAAAGGTGTTCTTCTTGGACGAGTTCACAAAGATCCCGTCGCGGCCATAGCGGATGTCATTGCCTTCAACCACTGCACCCGGCGCGTTCCAGACATAGACACCATTGCCACGCGCGTTCATGTGGCGATCCTGTCGCCCTTCAATCCGGTTGCGTCGTACGATGCTGTCCTTCGCACCGTGGATGTCGATGCCGTAAAGATTGCCCAGCAGCACGTTATCCTCGACCACCGGCGCGCGCGCCGTCTTGGTCAGCTGGATGCCGCTGTCGATCCCGTCATGATCCGAGCCTGATCCGATCACAGTCAGCCCGCGCAGGGTCACGCCCGGCCCGGTCACTGTGATCACGCTGCCTTGGCCTTGTCCGTCGATGGTGGCCTGTCCCAGCCCGTCGAGGGTCACGGGCCGGTCCAGAACCAACTGCTCGACGTAAACGCCGGGGCTCAGGCGAAGGGTGTCCCCATCCGCCGCCTGCGCCAGTATCTCGTTGATGGCCCCCGCCCGGTTGGGCACATCCCAGTCCGCCGCCCAAAGGGGCGAGCCGAGCAGGAGCGGTATGAGCAGGGGCCAACGCATGTTTATGCGCTCCGCGGCTCAACAAACATCCGGCCGCGCATCTCCATGTGCAGCGCGTGACAGAACCACTGGCAATAGAACCAGTGCACGCCCGGACGGTCTGCAATGAACGTGACCGAGGCGGTGGCCTGCGGTGCAACTTCCATCGCGATACCGAAGTTCGACAGGCAGAAGCCGTGGGTCACATCATCCACGTCGTCCAGGTTGGTGACATAAACGGTCACCTCGTCACCCTGCTTGACGGTGAACTTCTCCATGCTGAACACGGGCGCGGTCGAGGTCATGTAGACCCGCACCTTGTTGCCATCCCGGATCGGTTCCTCGGCACCTTCGTCCAGATCGACACCGTCAGCGGCAGCCTGCGCACGCGCCTCTTCCCACATCGGGTCGTTGCGGTCCCAGACATTGACCGGGTTCACCTTGGACCGGTGAACAATGATCGAGTCATGCGGCTCGGCAAAGGTCGGGCCGTCATGGACCACCTTCATCTTGTCGCCGGAAATATCGATCAGCTGCTCATTCTCGGGCTTCAGAGGACCCACGTTCAGGAAGCGGTCTTTCGAGAACTTGTTCATCGAAATCAGCCACTTGCCATCAGCTTCGGCAGTTTCACCCATCGAGGTCGAGTTGTGGCCCGGCTGGTAATGCACGTCGACCTTGTCGACGATCGGGTCAACATCGGCACCCGCATAGGCCTCGATCGCCTTGGCGATGTCCCACTTCACCACCTGGCTGTCCAGGAACAGGGTGGTATAGGCGTTGCCCTTGCCGTCGAACGCCGTGTGAAGCGGGCCAAGACCCAGCTGCGGCTCGGCGACAACAGCGGAACGCGGATCGGCGTTTTCGCTGAACAGCGCATCGACCTTTTCCACATCGATCACGGACACGGTCGGCGACAGCTTGCCGTTGATCATGATGTGTTTCTTGTCAGGCGCAGCGTTCACACCGTGTGGCGAGTTCGGGATCGGGATGTACCGGGTCAGGTTTCCACCCGCCTCTTTACGCCCGTCCACGACCTTGACGCCGTTCAGTTCCTGATAGTTCCCGGCCGCTACGGCCTCTTCGATACCTTTGAGGTTGAACACGACCACATGGTCCAGCTCGTTCTCGGTCATCTCGGCCAGGTTCATACCCATTTCCGAGTTATACGAGGTCGAGAAGGCGTATTTGCCCTGATAGTCGCAGTCGGTGTTATCGAGGTTACCCGACACCATCACCTGCCATGCAACTTCCATGGTGTCGCCGTCGATGGCAGTAAAGATGTTCACATATTGTGACGGATCATCAAGGATCTGGCCGTCATTGACCAGCGGGGCCTCGTGCTCACCGTTGGCAAAGACATAGCCGGTGCGCGGGAATTTCTGCGGACGCAGGCCGTGGATGTCATGCGCGTTCGGGATCTCGATGATCTTGTCGCATTTCATCACGTCACAGCGCACACGAGCCACGCGGGTGTTGGCCTTGTCGTTCATGAACAGATAACGGCCATCATAGGTGCCGTCGGTGAACGACATATGCGGGTGGTGCAGGTCGCCGTTGTCATAGGTGACCTTGCCGTTTGCAGCCAGGAACTCCTTGGTTTCAGGCAGCAGGCCCTCGGTCAGAACCTTCAGCGACTCGTTGGTTTGGCCCCAGCCCGTGGCCGAGCAGCGGTTGAACACAGGCACCCGCATCAGCTCGCGCATGGACGGCACGCCCAGAATGCGCAGTTCGCCGGTCTGGCCCGACGACCAGAAGCCGTAATATTCGTCCAGCTCGCCCGGCTCCAGATGCTGCTTGGCGGCAGCGCTGGCCTCTTTCGCGGTCATCAGGGTCGATCCCAGACCGGTCCCGGCGATGACGGCACCGGTGGCAGTGGCCCCCAGCATTCCGCGGCGCGTGATGTTCAGTTTGTTTTCTTGGTCCGACATGGTCGTTCCTCCTTTTTAGGAAACGGTTTTCGGTTTGGCGTTCGGATGGTTCGCCGGTGGTTGCCCGAGGGGGGTCTTAGGTGTGACCGACCCGGTCTTGGCCCGCCGTTTCAGTTGGCGGATAACGACGGGACATTTGTCCTCGGACTGATAGAGCACCTGACAATGCAGGCAGGTGACGCACTCGTTCGGATTGATCTCACCGGTGGGGTGGATCGCCTGAACGGGGCATTCATTGGCGCAGGTCTGACAGGGCGTGCCACAATCGTTATAGCGGCGCAGCCAGTCGAACATGCGGATACGGGCAGGGATCGCCAGCGCTCCGCCCAGCGGGCAAAGATAGCGGCAATAGAACCGCTCAACGAACAGCCCGATCCCCAGCAGGACCAGCGCAAAGACCACAAACGGCCAGTCGCGCATGAATTTCAGAATGATCGCGGTCTTGAACGGCTCGATCTCGGCATATTGCTCGGCCAGCGGGATCGAGACGAAACTCAGACCAAAAAGACCCAAAAAGATCATGTATTTCGCAGGCCAGAGCCGCTCGTTCAGGCCCCAGGGCAAAGTCCATTGCGGCACTTTAAACGCCCGTGCGATCTTGTTGGTCAGCTCCTGAAGCGCGCCAAACGGGCACAGCCAGCCGCAATAGGCCCCACGACCCCAGAACAACAGGGCGGCGGCCACGGCAAACCACTGGATGAAGACCAGCGGATCCAGCAGGAACGCATCCCACGAGAACCCCGTGCGTAAACTGCCCGCCAGCGCCATCAGGTTCACCACGCTCAGCTGCGCGTTGGCATACCAGCCGATGAAGAACAGGGTCATCGTCAGGTACCCGATGCGGAACCAGTAAAAGACGCGCGCATTCATCGTGGCGTGGAACTGGAAGAAGAACGTCGCCGTCAACACCAGCAGCATGACACCAAGCCCGGCGATCTCGACGGTGCGATCCTTCCAGATGCGCTGCCACAGGGCGGCCTTGGCGGCCGCTTCGCCGGTTGCATCATCCACAACCGATGGGGTGGTGACGGGCAACAGGTACTGTTCCGGCAGCTTGTATCCCAGATCGAAGGTCAGAAAGGTCTTTTCAACCGCCCCGACGGCACGCTGCACCAGCAATTGCAGGCGGAACGGCTCGGCCGGGTCAAACTCGGCATCAGCGGGGATCTTGAAGATATCCAGTTCGGTAAAGCTGGGGGCATCTGGCGCGGCAACCTCACCCAGACGGCGCTGCTGCTTGTCGAAGAACCGCACCGAGCTGTCGCCCTGGATCAGCTGAATCCGGTCAAAGATCCCACCCCGGACATAGCCCGATCCCTTGAAACTATAGGCCCCGCGCCCCAGTACCAGAATGGCCTGTTCACCTTCGTCCAGCCAGTTGATCAGGTTCTGGTATTCAGCCTCACCCAGCAGCGACTTGCCGATCGATGGCACCGAAACAAGCGCCATGTGCATGTCGATGAAGGTGTCATCCGGCTCGCCCGGTTCGGGGCGCTTGATCGCGCGCTGATCCCCGGTGGCTTCAAAGGCAGCATTGACCTGCCCGACATCCAGCGTCATCCGCCGGACCGAGCCGTCTCCAGACAATGTGGTCCAGTCGTAAATGGCATCCTGCGCCATATCGACTTCGCGCTTCGGCCCGCCAGCCTGTACCGGAGACAATCCGCCCAGCCCCAGCGCGCGGGCCACTTTGATCCCTCCGCGCACAAGGCTGTCATCGATCACCATGATCGTCACGGTCGCACCCGAGATAATGTCTAGGTCATGCCCCTCACCCCCGGTCTCGGCCTCTCGTTTCAGGTCAAGGCCCGCATAGCCTTCGGTCAGTTCAACCATCCGGGAATTGGGAATGCCGATCAGTACGATGGGTTCGGAATGCTTGACCAGCTGAACACCGGTCAGAACAGCGTCTGCGTCGATGGCAGCAACCACGTGAATGGGTTTGCCGGAATAGCCGGTCGTTCCGACAAAGTCCGAAGTCAGAAAAGCCCACGCGATGGTCTCGCCACCCCGAAGGACCGGGGCAACCTTCACGTCGCTGCGTACCGGGCCAAACGCGTCGGCACCCGGGGCCAGGTCAGCCGGATCAATGTCAGGAAGAAAGCTGGCAAGACTGTCGGCGCGTGCACTGATTGCAACACCGCAGGACAGAACGAGGGCCAGAAGGAAATGGATTGCGCGACTTATAACCACGGCGCACCTCCGATCAATTGGGTAGACGCCATGGACGCGCGCGGGGCGCGTTCAGATTCTTCTTGGGTCGTGAACGGGGGCCCCCGGGTTTCGGGCCACAGGTGTTTGGGGCTGTACAAAATGCACTGCCCCCCATGTTCAAAGCGTACATTTTGAACATTTACGACGCTTGCGGGCTGCAAAGCGCCCGGCATCGGTGCTGACACCGTCACCGCACAAAGCGCACAGTCCGCGCATTTCGGGCAGGGCGCGGTTGGATCGTTGTCGCCTTCTTCTTCAAGGTCAACTTGAACCCAGACCGCGCCCGCCTCCGAGCAGATCTCCACCCACATGCTCTCACCGGGACTCGCCAGAACCGGGCCAAGCATTTGCAACAACAGAAGGAAAATACCTGCCAGTCCACACGCCGCGCGTAATGCGCGAACAGGGAGGGTGTGGAAAGAGTTAAAGGCAGGCATGGAGAATCCAACTCGGTATTCTTTCCCGAGTCGTAGGCGGTTTTCCCTGTCCGATACTTGACTTTCGTCAGGCCTTTGGAATTTCCCTTCAGCCGTCCGCTTCGTCCATCAACCCACGCACCCATCGCCCTGCCAACCAGGACGCGGGTATGCCTAAAGGTATTGACCAAAGGATTGCCGGAACCGGTCCAATCACCCCGAAACCGGCGCTATGCAGGATCAGCCCGGCCAGAAACAGGTTGATGGCCACGGTCAACATGGTGGCTGGATAAAGCAGAATGGCCAGTTTCCAGACCGGCCATTTGCCCTCAGTGGCTGGTGCCTTCCGAGAAGGTGATTTTGTTCCAGACATTGTACTTCCCAGATGGTTTACGCATCGGCAGGCGGCGCACTTCTTCCAGCGTCTGCGCATCATAAACGATCACCGCGCCGTCATCTTCCCAGATCGAGACCAGCGCGTGGCGGCCATCCTTTGTGAATTCGACATGGGCCACGGTCTTGCCCGGGGCAGGGCGCAAAGTCTTCACGATTTCAAGGCTTTGCTTGTCTATCACATGCATAGCGTCCTTATTGGGGCCAAAAAAGACATCGGCCCAGACGTAAGGCGAATTCTCGTGGCTCCGCATGAAGAAGCCCGGCCCTTCGGTCTTGATCCGCTTGATCGTTTCCCAAGTCCCCATGTCGATCACCGACACCGTGCCGTCGGTCAGATGCGGTGTGGCCATTACGGTCGTATCGCCATGCTTCCACGTAATCCCCGAGCCCAGATGCGGCATCCCCGGCAAGTCCAGATCGGCCACCTTGTGCCCAATAACAAGGTCGATCACCTGTCCGCCCTTGCCATCGCGCGCGGCACCCATCACGTATTCATAGCTTTGATCGAAAAAGAAATCGTCCAGATAGTCGGGCGTGGTGATCTTGCGCACCGGGAAGGGGTCAGGGTTCTTGAACTGCCCTTCGATGCGGAAGTCGTGACCCAACCCGGATTGCGGCGGGTTGGCTCCGTAAAAGACCTCCCAGATCTCGGGAACATCCTTGAGCGCCAGAACAAAGCTCTCGCGCGGGGGGGCCTGATACACCGCGGATACACGACTTGATTTTCCCGCTTTTCCTTTGATCGCAATGACTTTTGCCACCGACAGGTCTTCGGTCGACAGCAGGGTCAGACTGTTTGGCAGATAATTCGCAACGGCCAGCCACTTGCCGTCACCGGACATTGCGATGTTTCGGCTGTTAAGCCCCGCCCGTACGCGCCCCACCTGTTGCAGGGCCCAGATGTCGTATTTCTGAACCCAGCCATCCCGGGACATGATGAAAACGTAACGCCCATCCGGGCTGAACTTCGGCCCGCCGTGAACCGCAAAAGGTGTCTCGAACCGGTCCAGAACCTCAAACGTGTCACCATCCAGCACACTGACGTGATGGTCCCCGGTTTCTACCACCAGAGTGATGTTCATCGGATCGCTGGCCCACACTGGCGCATCAACCGGGATATAACCGTCATCCAGCGTGCGGCTGTCCATGATATGGGCCTCGCCCCATTCGGGGTCGGTTTCCAGCGGTGATTTTAGCCAGCCTGCCAGCTCTTCAATCTGCAAAGCGTCAAGTTCGTGCGAGAAAGCAGGCATCTGCGTCGCCGCGCGCCCTTCGGCTATCACCGCTGCGATGCGGGGCCCGCGCATGCGCTGGAGCGTCTCTGGGATCAAGGCCGGGCCGACGCCGCCCAGACGGTTTTCACCGTGGCAGGATGCACAATGTTCAGCATAATCCGTTGGTGCATCCGCCCAGGCACCACCGGCGCCCAGTACAGAACACATCAACACGACCTTCATCTTTTCAAAAATACTCCCGCCGGAGGCTCCGTTACGTGTCTCTGGCGCCCATGTCGAAGGCTCAAAGCAGACAGGATCAAAAGAACTGATGCGCCGGATCATGGCTTTTCCCCCGGAACGGCGTGACCCGCAGGCGCTCACCTGCGTCGTCAACACCGATTTCTTCGTTTGTCAGGTAACAGGCCGGATCTTCGGCCCAGGGATCACCGGTCAGTTGCAGGGCCCGGATGCGGGTGTTGCCACCGCAGACATCCTTTAGCTCACAGGACCCACAGCGCCCCTTGAGGGGGCGCGGACGCGTGCGCAGCATGGCCAGCATCGGATCGTCGCTGGTCCAAAGTTCGGAAAACGATGTCGTCTTAACGTTGCCGACTGTGTAATCAGACCAGTAGGTGTCAGGATGGACCCGGCCAAGATTATCGATATTGGCCACACCCAAACCGCTGGAATTTCCTCCCCAAGCGGCCAGATGCTCGCGGACATGCGCAGCCTTGTCAACGTCGAAATGCGCACGAATCCAGTTCAGAAAATACCCCGCATCTGCGTCATTGTTGCCGGTTACGATGTCCAGCGGGCGACCGCCCGAGGCAGCCTCCCACGCGCGCTCCAACAGCAGATCCATTCCCTTGCGGGTGCGCTGATGCTCGGCATCTTCACCACGGTTCTTGTCACCACGCCCGGCATAAACCAGGTGCGACAGGTAAAACTTGTCGACGCCCTCGTCATCGCATAGCTGAAGCAGGTCCGGCAGGTGATGCTGCGTGCCTTCGGTCAGGCAGAACCGCAAGCCAACCTTGATGCCGCGCCTCTTGCATTCGCGCACACCGCGCAGGGCGTCGGCAAAAGCCCCTTCAACACCACGAAACCAGTCATTTGTGGCCCCGATCCCATCCAACGAGATGCCAACGTAGTTGAAGCCAACGTCGGCAATCATGTCGGCTGTTTCATCATGAATTCGTGTTCCGTTGGTCGACAGCGCCAGCATCGGCACAAGCTCGCGGGCACGTTTGGCAATGTCGAAGAAATCGAACCTGTCCAGTGGTTCCCCACCCGAGAGGATCAGGGCCGGGACGCGAAACTGGCCCAGATCCTCAAGGGTTACCATGGCTTGCTCGTGGCTGAGCTCGCCCGGGAACGCAACATCCGCCGAGACGGTGTAGCAATGACGACACTTCAGATTGCAGCGCCGCGTCAGGTTCCAGATTACAACCGGTTTCACAGGACCGGGGCGACGTTTTCGCACCGGGGTCGGTTTGACCAGCTGGTGCATGTATTCGGTCAGGCGGAACATCGTCTCAGCCTTTCTTTTTCAGGCGCAGCCCGGTCTTTTTCAGGATGCGCGTGGAATAGAGGATATCCTTGGCCCGGCAGGCATCACCCAGGATCATAGTGATCTGGGCGCGTTTTTTCTCGACTTCATCCCGATCCGATCCGTGAACCATGGCAAACAGATTGTAGGGCCAGTCGGGCAGGGCGCGCGGGCGTTCATAGCAATGGGTGACAAAGGGTAGAGCACCGATCTGGGCGCCCAATTCGGCGATGCGGTCATCTTCGACATCCCAGACAGTCATACCGTTTGAGGTCATGCCCAGCTTGTAGTGGTTGGGGGCGGCCGCGATGCGGCGGATTACGCCGCGCGCTTTGAGGGCTGACAGCCTCTCAAGCAGATCGGCTTCCTGCATCCCCAGATCATCAGCAACCTGAGCATATGGGGCAGAAACCAGAGGCAATCCGCCCTGTAGCGCTTGGATAATCAGTCTGTCTGTTGCGTCGATCATGCCGCCACCCGAAAGCCGATGTAGAATTCCTGAAGTTTGGGGAAACAAAGAACCTCGATCCCCGTTTCCCGTTCGATTGCATCGGCTGTGGCCCTGATGCCTTCGGGCGTTTCAGTGGCCAGTACGAACCACATGTTCAGCCGGTGCGTGCGTTCATAATTATGGGCAACCTCGGTGTGTGCATTGACTTTGGTCACGACGGCTTCAAATTCTCCGGCTGGAACGGCCATCGCGCAGAGGCAGAAGGCACCGCCCATTGCAGCGGCATCGAAGAACGGCCCAAAACGTGTGATGACGCGTGTCTCTTTCATGCGCGTCAGGCGCGCCAGCAATTCGGCCTCGGACAGGTCAAGTTCTTTGGCGACTGTTGCGTAAGGATGTGAAACCAGTGGCAGATCGTCTTGCATCCGGTTCAGGATCGCACGGTCAGTTTGGTCCAGCATCATGCGGCGACCTCCTTGGTTTGAATCAGCGCGCCGGTCTGCTTGAAGCAGCGGGTTGAGAACAGAACCTTGTTCCGTGCACCCGTCAGTTCTGGCAGGGCCGTCGCACGGGTCAGCACGTCCAAAGCCTCGCTGCGGGATCGCGCGTGGATCATGGAATACAGGCGATATGGCCACACACCGGGCACCGGGTTGCGCTCGTAACACAAGGTCACCCCGGGGAAAGCCGCCAAAGCGGGGCCGGCTGTATCGACCTGCTCCGCTGGCAGGTCCCAGACAACCATCGCATTGGCCGACCAGCCAAGCGCCCGGTGACGTACGATGACGCCCAGCCGCGAGATGATACCGGCCGAATGCAACGTGATGACTCGCGCCATCACATCATCAACGTCCCGGTTCAGTGAATGTGCCAAATCTGCATAGGGTTCAGCGACCAGAGACAGTCCCGAACTCAGCGTCTGCAGTAGACACCGATCACCCTCGCGCATCGCAGTTGCATCCACCTGGCGTGCTGTAGGCACGGTTTTGACCCCGCCGATCATGCGGAACCCAAGATCAACGTTGAAAGGGCGCACCAGCCGCAAATCCAGCACCCGCAGCCCGGTGACCCGGCTGATCCGTGCGAGGGTAGCATCCACATGCGCCCGATCCGGGCCGGTTGCAACGAACCAGAGGTTCCAGGTATCCTCACGCTGATAATTGTGGTTTACACCCGGTTCGGCGTCGATCAGGGCGGCGACCTCTTCCAGCCGCTCCTCCGGGACGGACACTGCCGCCAGCGTACTGGCCGTCACCACGCCGGGCGTGATGGTTGCGCCAACCCGCGTGATGCGGCCTGTGGTGCGCATTCTGGTCAGGCGGTGGATGACTTCGCTTTCGTCCAGTTCAAGAGCGGTTCCAAGAACCTGAAACGGGCGTTCGGTCACCGGGAAATCACGCTGAAATTCATCCAGCAAGCGGCGGTCGATCGGGTCTGTAATGTGTTGCATGACTTACAGACCCGTTTTGTGCGCACGCGCGGTAAAGAAGATACCCGACGGGCTTTCGGCCTCGATCTCACGTAGTTTTTCGAAGCTACGCGTGTCATAAACCATGACCTTGTTCGCATCGCGCACACTGATCCAGACCTCGTGCCCGCGCGGTGTGAATTCCATGTGCAAAACGGCCGGGCCGGGCTTGAATTCGTGGATGATCTGTTTGCTGACGGTATCGATGACCTGAATGGTATCGTTCAGCGGGTGGGCAAAGTTAACCCAGACCTGCCGCCCGTCCGGGCGGGCCATGGCAAAGACCGGCTGTCCGTAGGTTTGCGTGCGTCCGGTCTCGGTCAGGGTGGTGGCGTCGATCCACAAAACCTCGTGGTGGCCAACGGCGGGCAAGACAAATTCGGACCCTGTCAGCGCCCAACCTTCCAGATGGGGCATCTTGTAGACCGGCATTTCCTCCTGACCACGGCCATAGCCGGGTAGAACGCGGATCGGTTCCGGGTTGTCGGACCACAGATCAAGAGCGGTCAGACCATCCTCGCCAAACAGGCCGGTGATATAGGTGCGGCCATTGGCAGTGATCAGCGCGTCATAAGGGTTCTTGCCGATATCGGGGATCTTGGTAATCTCGGGCGCGCCTTGTGCGAAATCCGCGATCCATGTCTCGCCCGTGTCCCACATGGTGAAAACGAAGCGGCGGCCCGGCGCGTCGACCAGACCAATCGTTTTGCTGCCAGTGGGAATGTCAGCCACCATCTCCAGCGTTTGCGCATCAAACACGCGCACACCGCCGGGTTCGTAATTCGATACCGCCACAAGCGTACCATCGTCCGAGATCGCGCCGCCAATGGCGTTTCCGGACTGCACAACGCGGTTCACGATCTGGCGGGTGACAATGTCAACCTTGGTCAGGCCACCGTCGCGGCCAAAGACATAGGCGAAACGTTCATCCGGTGAATAGACCAACGAGGCGTGGGACAGATCGCCCAGTCCTTCTATCCGGGCCAGAGCGGCGCGGTCGGACTGGTCCACCAGCAGGACCGATCCGCTGGCACGTTCGATCACCAGCCCAAGGTCTCCAGTCGCCATTGGCTCGGCTTGGGCCGTGGTCATCATCAATGTCGCCGCAAGGCTGAGGATAAGGTGTTTCATCGTGCCTCCTGTTCCAGCAGGTATCGGGCAATCCATTCGGCCTCTTCTTCACTGATCAGGGGCCGCCACGGGGGCATCGCCGTATCGGGGATGCCGTCAAGGATGACACCGGTCAAAACCTCGGCGTCGTAATGCTTCAGTGTATTCGAGCGCAGATCGGGCCCCAGGCCGCCTTTCAGCGACAGTCCGTGGCACGAGCCGCAGTCCTGATGCACAAGTCTTTTCAGTGCGTTGGGATCAATGACATCGGCAGCAAAGGCGGACGTTGCAGCCAGAACCGCAGTTGTCAGAAAAGTTCGGGCAACCCACCCCGCACGGCCGGGCACATTTCCGTTCGGCGCGGGGCACGGCACACGATTTCTGCACCCCAGCTTAGCCATGGGCCCGTTCCAGAACGTCCGCCATGGGCTGTTCGGCGTAAAGTGAGACAACTTTGCCGATGATGAAAAGCGTTGGCGCCTTCAGCCCGGAGGTGCGCACGTCGTTGGCCAATTGGTCCAGCCGTGACACCAGCCGGTGTTCATCAGGTGTCGTCGCATTTCCGATGGCCAGAACCGGTGTTGATCCTGGCAGGTTTTCGGTCATCAGCCCCATGGCGATCTGGCCGATATTGGCCACACCCATATAGACCACCAGTGTCGTGTCCGGGTCGGCCAGGCGTTTCCAGTCCAGATCCAGCACTTTGTCTGCCTGCCGGTGTCCGGTAACATATTGAACCGAGGTGGCCAGACCGCGATGGGTCAGCGGCACGCCGGTCGAGCAGGACGCGCCCTGCGCCGCCGTTATCCCCGGTGCGTATTCGACCGCCACGCCATGGGCCATCAGATAAGCGGCTTCTTCCGAGCCGCGGCCAAAGATCATCGGATCGCCACCTTTCAGACGGGCGACCGTGTGACCTGCGCTGGCCTCTTCCAGAAGGATTTCGTTGATCCGGTCCTGTGGGACGGTGTGGCATTTGGGCGCTTTCCCAACAGGGATCAGCCGCGCGCCTTCGGCGTGCAGATTCAGGATATCAGCAGACACCAGCCTGTCATAGACCACCACATCTGCTTCCTGCAGCATTCGCAGGGCACGCAGCGTCATCAGCTCGGGGTCGCCGGGGCCTGCACCAATCAGAAAAACCTTACCGCTCATGTTCAAACTCGCTGGGTCTGAATGTCTTCGAAACCCGGGGTTTCCTGCGCGAATCCAATGCTTTTGCGGGACGTTGCTGGGTAGGCCGGGCGTGTCATGAGGGCAGATTGGCGCAATCGAAAACCAACCTCCTTGACATAAGTTAAGGAGCGCGGGATTTGCGCCCGCGCCCCTCTGTTCAGCCTATGAAAACACCCGGGATCAGGGCTCGACAGTGATCACCCCGATCATGTTCTGTGTCTCCCAATGGGGCCCGCAGAGATAATCCTGAGGGCCAGGTGTCAGGAAGGTCATTTCAACCGTTTCTTCCGGGAACAACCGGTCGCTTTCGGGTTCGCTGCCATCTTTCAGCAACACACTGTGGCTGGTGCGCTTGTCGACATTCACCCATCGGACAGTTGTACCTGCCTTTACGGTCAGTTCGAACGGGCAGAAATTGTAGTTGTACATCAAAACCACTTTGGCGTCCTCGACCGAGGCCGAGGGGTGGCCGAACAGCTCGACATAACGTTCTTCGGCTTCGGCGCAGATCTCGGCGGTTTCATCTGACCAGGCTGGCGCGGCAAGAAGCAGCAGCGCGGGAAGAAGGCGGTGGGGTTTCATGGTCCATGTCTCCTTTCCAAAGTAATTGGGGCCGGGAGAACCGGCCCCAAACTGTTATTGCTTGACCACGTTGATAAACGCGCTGTCGTCGTCGAGCGCTAGGCTGGTATCCAGCGTTACGTGGTGGAACCGTGCGGCGGCAAAGTCATCATGGATTGCAAAACCGACCGTATAGGTTTGACCGGCCTCCAGCGGGACATCGCCGGGTGCGCCTGAGTTCAGCGGACGTGTGAAAACAACCGTCCACATGCCACCAGACAGGTTTGCTGAGGCTGCAATCTCACCATCATTGACCACCCGCTGTTCCAGCAGGTAACCATTTGTGGCGCTGCCGTCCGCGTAGACACGCATTAGGTCAAGATAGGTACCATCAGCCAGATACTGCTCGATTTGTTCGGCGGCCTGCAACTTGTCCCAACCGCCCAAAGCCTTGCCGCCTCGACCTTTGATCTCGATCTCGGTGCGGCTTTCGCTGAGGTACTTGGTCACGGTGTCCTGAGCGGTCAGGCGACCGGAAGCATCCCCGTTTGCGGCAATTGCATCGGCCTCAGGCGCAAAGGGCATATAGGTGTTGTCGGCGTGGCACGACGCCCAGCACCCGACCTGATCGCCCAGCTCGATACCGGTTCCGGTGATCATCATAGCGACTTTGATCTGGTTTTCAGGATCCATTTTGCCGCCATCGACAAACGGAGCAGGGTTGTGCCCCGCATCCGGCCATTGCAGACGGATGTACAGGTTTTCGTCATCATGTGCCGCCTGAACGGTTGCGTCGATCACACCGCGTTTGCCGGGGATCGGAGTGGGTTCCAGCTCGCCACCGGCAACGATCTTGGTACCAATCGCATCCAGTTCCTTGGCATGACAGGTCGAACATTGATCGCCACCTTTGGTCAGCGGACGGGCCCCGCCATGGGTTTTTCCGTTCTGCACCCATTCAAACGACGCCTGGCCTGGATAGAACAGTTTCAAGTCGGCACTGGCCACTGCATTCCAGTCGATGTTGCCTCCGACATCGCCGCTTTCATTGCTGGCAGGTGTTGCCGAACCATCGGCTGCAGCCGTTGCCCGCTCTTCCGCGACAGCGGCGTCAACTGCTGCCGCAATCTGGGCCTGAACGGCCTCCTGCTGGGCTTTTTTTGCAGCTTTCTCGGCCTCGGCCTCGGCAGCTTCCTTGGCTTCGATCCGCTCAAGGCTGGCAAGGTATTCTGACGGAATTGGTCGAATGAAGGCCGGATTTGGCGCTTCAAGCTCTTCCAGATATTCGTCGGAGGCGCGGTCTCGGATGTTCGAGTGCGCAATGCCCTTGTGGCAGTCGATACAGGTCTGACCGGTTTCCATTGCGTTCAGGTGCTGCTGACGTGCACGCGGACGCTGGAATTCAGGCATCATCGATTCAAAGTCATGGCAGTTTCGACATTCACGCGAGTCCGTTGATTTCATCCTCTCCCACTCATTCATGGCAAGATGAATGCGCTTGGCTTCGAATTTCTCTCGGGTGTTGATGGTGCCGACCATCTTTCCATAAAGCTCTTTCGAGGCTTTTATTTTGCGGATGATTTTGTGGGTCCAGTCCTTAGGCACGTGACAGTCCGAGCAGACCGCACCAACGCCCGACCGGTTCACGTCGTGGATCGTGCCCTGATATTCCGCATAAACAAAATCCCGCATCTCGTGGCACGAGACACAGAATTCCTTGGTATTTGTGGCTTCCATGGCGGTGTTGAACCCACCCCAGAAGATGATGCCGGCGGCAAAGGCCGCAGCAATGCCGGCCACGGGCATTCCCCACAGGAAATACCGGCGCCAGATCGGTTTTTTCTTATCCGGTTCGGAAGTCATATCCGGGCTCCGTTTTGGCTGTCTTATCTGGCCTTTGGTGGCAGGCCGGTGAGTTTGGCGGATCTGTCAAACGAGGAAAGGGCGGGCGAGGGGCCCGCCCTTTCCGGTTTAAGTTGCGAACCCGTCAGGTGACGTGGTTCGACCGGTTGTGGACATTGAATTTGCCGGTCGGGGCGTAAAGCCCGTCAATCCGACCGATCTCTTCCAATGTCTTGGCGTCGAAGATCACGATCTGCCCGTTGGGTTCTTTCGAATCCGACAGGTTCCACTTGGAAACCCAAACCTCGGTACCATCGGCGTTGAATTCGAAGTGAACAGCGGCGCTGCCTTCATCTTCGGTGATCTGGATCGTTTTCACGATCTCGCCGGTCTCTTTCGAGATGACCTGAACCGATTGTTGAATTTCCGGCTCGGGGTGTTTGGTCTGGTCAGCCCAGATGTAATCCGAGTTCGGATGGGTGCGGACAAACAGGCCGGGGCCGTCGGTTTCCACCTCGTAACAGGTTTTCCACGCCTGATCCGGGTGACCTTCTGGGTCGTTGCCCCAGACTGTCACGGTACCGACACCCAGGTGGGTTGTGCCCGCCACAGGTCCGCAGTTCGGGTCAATCCAGTTCGCGCCCGGGCCGGGGTGCGGCAGGGCAGCGGTGTCGATCATCGCCTCAAGCTTGTGCGTTTCGGTATCGACAACGACCATCTTGTTCGATGCGTTTGCCGCGATCTGGAAGTACCGGCCTGTCGGGTCGAAGAACCCGTCATGCAGGAACTTGGCCGAGTTGATCTTGTCAATCCGCAAGTTGTCGAGGTCGGTGTAGTCAACCTGCCAGAGCTGACCCAGCTCTTTCACGGCAACGATCCAGGTGGGTTCGTTCGGCGTGGTGTAGATAGCGGCCACACGGGCTTCTTCCACATACTCGCCATCTACGTTTGTGCCACGGGTCGAAACGACTTTGACCGGCTCCATGGTCTGCGCATCAACGATCGCAAAGTGAGGCGGCCAGTACCCACCACCGATGACGTATTTGCCGTCACCGGACACGGCGACATCGCGCGCGTCATAGGCGATCTTGACTTCCGAAACCAGCATCTTGTCCGGCGTTTGCCAGAGGTCGATCTTGGTCATCTTGCCGTCACGGCCCATTGTGTACCAGAAACGTCCAGGTGTTTCGGGTTCGGTGATGTTGTGATGTTCCGAAGCCTTCAGGACGTGCACGGCATAGCCGGTCGGAATATGCGTCAGCACTTCTTTCGTGTCACCGTCGATGACGGCAACCTTGCCCACATCGCGTTCGATGACGACAAAGAAGTTTTCCCAGTTGCGGCCGTGAAGCGGCTCGGTCGGGTAGTCTGCTTCTTCGACGTAAACCTTGCGGGTTGCCTTCATCTGTTCCAGCGACATTTCAGGCGGCTTTGGGGCCTCCATCATGATGTAGGTCGCCATGTCCTTGATTTCCTGCTCGGACATGATGTCCGAGAAGTTGTTCATCCCGCCTTCAGTTCCCCAGGCGATGATTTTCTCAAGGCGTTCCTGACCCAGTTTCAGGGTGCCGCCTTCGGTTACGGTGCCGTCGGCTGCGGTCTTCTTCCAATGCGGTTCCAGGTTTTTACCGGTAGCGCCTTTGCGCAAAACCCCGTGGCAGCCTGCACATTGTTCAAAGTACAGTTGTTTCGAAGCTTCAAAGGCTTCGTCGCTAAGTGTTGGCTCGTCGGCAAAAGCTGGAGCAGCGACGCTGCCCAACAACATTGCCAATCCGACCCCAAAAGCGCGGCCGGTCTTGTTGTAGCTGATTCCAAGTGACATGATCACTCTCCATTTGCGTGGTGAGGCAATGCGGAGACTGATCCATCACGGGATTGTCATCCTTGACCAAAGTCAACGGGCGCGGCGCTAACTTCGTTCTTTGGGCAAAAACCAGACGCAGATTTCAGCAATAAAACCTGTTTTTTTCGCACATGTTTTTGTCGTCTTGATTTCGGTTAAGTGCCCGAATCCCGTCGGACAGTACTGCTTGTTGAAGGACGAGATGGGCCATGGAGAGCAGGCATGTCATCTGCAATATCGCGCATTTTCAGCGAAGGCTTTCGGGTATTTTTCCTTTCTGCCGGTCTTTATGGTGTGTTTGCTGGTGTCGCCTGGGGTGTTTGGCTGGCCTCACTGGATGGGCTCTTACCCTATGCCGAGCAAAGTTATGGAATGCCCACGGTCATGTGGCATGCCCATGAGATGATTTTTGGTTATGCAACGGCAGCACTGGGTGGGTTCTTTCTGACCGCGGTTCCGAACTGGACCGGCACGCCCGAAGTGCGGGCGCGCTTTGTCACGATCGTAGCGCTGATCTGGATGGCGGGGCGGTTGGCGGTGTGGTTTTCAGGATCGCTCTCTCCGATTACCGTCGCGATTGTTGACCTGAGCTTTGTTCCGATTCTTGTCCTGAAAATTGCCAGCCAGCTGGTACGAAGGCCCAAGCCACAGAACATGATATTTCTGTATCTTCTGAGTTTGGTGTGGGTGGCCAACCTGATGGTTCATCTGGAATGGATAGGTGTCGCCGCAGACACGTTGAATACCGGCGTGCGAGCAGGGCTGCTGACCTTGTGTTCAATGATAGCGATACTGGGGGGACGTATTACTCCGGCCTTTACGCGCAATGCAATGAAACGCGACGGTGTTCCCGAAGCCCTGTGGCCGGTTTCAAACGCGGCGCTGGAAAAGGCCGTGATGGCGCTTGCCCTTGTGCTGCCGTTGTTGGTTCTGACCTTGGGCAGTATTTCCTTGGCAGGTATCTGCGCGTTGTTGCTGGGCGGCGCCCAGCTGATGCGCATGGCACGGTGGAGAGCGGGTTGGGCGTTGCGGCAGCCGATCCTGATTGCTTTGCACCTGGGCCTGATGATGCTGGCCCTTGGGTTGTTGCTGTGGGGGTCTGCCGTCATCGGATATGGCAATGAGATCGGCGCGCTGCACATTTTGGGGATCGGGTGCGTTGGTGGCATGACCCTTGCCGTCATGAGCCGCGCCGCCCTTGGCCACAGTGGCCGCCCCCTTGTTGCACCGTCGCCCATGGCGGTCGGATACGGGCTTATGGCGGCGGCGGCTTTGGTCCGCTGGCTGGGGTCCGGGCTGGCGGGTGGCTATATGGTGGCCATGCTGACGGCTGACGGGCTATGGATTGCCGCAATTGGGTTGTACCTGTTTGCCATGTGGCCCGCGCTGACAGGCCCGCGCGCAACAAAGCAGGGCTGAGCCGTTCGTTTCGCCGCGGCTTGCCGTTTCAGGATATCAAGGGGCGTTCGTTCTTGACGTGACGCTGGACGAGCGCGCGTGCGCGTCTTCCTTTTGCGGGTATTTGCCGCGCAGCCTGAGGGACGTGCCCCGGTTTAGCCAGTTCCGGAAACAGAGTGAAGATCTCCTCTCGGGCGTCAGGGTGAACGCTGGACAGGGCCTGCGCACCAGTGAACAGGCTCTCTGACGGGGCCCCTTCCGCGTAGATGATTTCATGACGGTCGAACAGCAAATGGAAATACGTGACTGACACGGTTTCGTCTGCGACACAGATTCCGGGGCTGGCAACAAGTATGTGGGCCGGAACAAGGATTTCTTCGGTGTCAAACATTCTGACGGCGATCCGGGATCGAACCAGGATACGGTGCTGTGGCGAAACAAGCAGGTCGCGCCGTGGTAACCGATCGCCCAGTGAACCGGCCTCGATCCGAATGGGTTTCAGCCTGGGACGGGCGCGAAGCGCCGCTTGATCCAGATGCCGCGTTCCGATCCAACGTATATGTTGCGGTCCATTGTCGGCAGTCACGACCATGTCACCCACCTTCAGATCCTCGATGGGCATCGGACCTTCTGGCGTCATGATAAGTGTTCCGGCAGTAAAGCACGGCACGTCAATGATGGCAGCCGGGTCAGTTGTGTCGGGCGCATTGGTCGGCGTGACGTTCACGATGTTCATCGAGTAGGTCGTACCGGGCACAAGAGGTTCAGAGGTAATATAGCCGCCCAATACGCCGTCAACTTCGACGCGATATACAGTAATTGTGCCCCCGCCTGGTTTGGACAGAACGTAGGATTCTTCCAGGTATATTGGGCCGCTTAGAAAGGTGGTCGAACCATCGAGGGTGGTGATAGTACCGGTCTGCGTCAGGTCATCACCGTCTTCGTTGTCAAAGCGGTCACCGTTGAAAACATCCCCTGTATCGGGGATAGGTGGTCCGCCGCCGTTTTGAATAAAACCACCGGCTGCGTCAGTCACGCTGAACAAACGACGATCCGTGTCGGGATCAAAATTGACATCCAACGTAACCGTGTCCGGCCCAATCGTATTCACCGTGATGACACCGGGTGTATAACCGATATAGGAATAGTTCGCCATTTTTGCCCATCAATCTTTGAAGCGGAATTTTCACCTTTTCTCAGGTGGTTGATTACGTCCGGTATATCAAGAAGTCGACGCGAAAGTGTTCACAATTGCCTCAGATTTCAAGGCGACCCTAAGGTCATTTCGTTATTCTCGGTGTTTGCGGATCTCTGATCTCGTTCCTGAGGATACTTTAGAAGTCTTGACTTTCGTTAAGGCAGCCCTGTGACCCGCACGTCATGTTGCCTGCACTAGCTAATCTGCGCAAAGGAGAGCGCGATGCGAGAAGTCATGACAAAGAGCATGGCTCGCAACATATTCTATGGCGGGTCACTGTTCTTCATCCTCATCTTTCTGGCTCTATCAGCCCATTCACATCTGTATATCGTCAATTCCGAAAATGCCGCGAAGCTCGACGAAAGTGTGGTTCGGGGCAAACATGTTTGGGAAAAACACGCCTGTATCAACTGCCACACGATCCTTGGCGAAGGGGCGTACTTTGCCCCTGAGGTCGGCAATGTGATGACACGTTGGGGCGTGTTGGACGACCCGGAATCGGCCTTTGAATCCCTCAAGGGCTGGATGGAGGCACAACCCACCGGCATTCCCGGTCGTCGGCAGATGCCGCAATTCAACCTCAGCGATGAAGAGATCCGGGATCTGACCAACTTCCTGATCTGGACGGACAACATCGACGCTCAGGACTGGCCGCCCAACGAGGCTGGCTGAGAAGGGGAATGGAGCAATGAAATACGAATCCCAAAAAATCGCCTATGCCTACTTTGCGGTAGCCATGGCACTGTTCGCGATACAGGTGATCGGCGGGCTGCTGGCTGGTCTGATCTATGTGTCGCCTAACTTCCTGAGCGAGCTTCTGCCGTTCAACATCGTGCGGATGCTGCACACCAACGCGCTGATCGTCTGGTTGATACTGGGCTTTTTCGGTGCGGCCTATTTCCTGATCCCGGAAGAGGCCGAGCGTGAAATCCATTCGCCCAAGTTGGCTTATCTGCAGCTGATCATCCTTGTGGTCGGTACGTTGGGCGTGGTTCTGACCTATGTCTTCAACCTGTTCGAAGGCAACTGGTTGCTTGGCAAAGAGGGGCGCGAGTTCCTTGAGCAACCCAAATGGGTCAAGGCCGGTATCGTCGTTGCCGCTCTGATGTTCCTTTACAATGTGTCGATGACCGTTCTGAAGGGGAAGAAGACTGCAATCACCAATATCCTGTTGTTGGGCCTGTGGGGTCTGGCGCTGCTGTTCCTGTTTGCCTTCTACAACCCAGGCAACCTGTCTCTGGACAAGCAATACTGGTGGTATGTTGTACACCTGTGGGTCGAAGGTGTGTGGGAACTGATCATGGCGTCGATCCTGGCCTACCTGATGCTGAAGCTGACCGGTGTGGACCGTGAGGTGGTCGAAAAATGGCTTTATGTCATCGTGGCCGCTGCACTGTTCTCGGGAATTCTTGGAACAGGTCACCACTACTATTGGATCGGCACCCCCGGTTACTGGCAGTGGATTGGGTCGATCTTCTCAAGCCTCGAGGTGATCCCGTTCTTCGCGATGATGGCCTTTGCCTTCGTCATGGTCTGGAAAGGCCGTCGTGACCATCCCAACAAGGCCGCTCTGCTGTGGTCGCTGGGCTGCGCAACGCTTGCCTTCTTCGGTGCTGGTGTCTGGGGCTTCCTGCATACGCTGCACGGGGTAAACTACTATACCCACGGCACACAGATCACTGCGGCCCACGGTCACCTGGCCTTCTACGGAGCCTATGTTTGCCTCAACCTGGCGATCTTCAGCTATGCGATGCCGATCCTCAAGAACCGTGATCCTTACAATCAGGTGCTGAACATGGGATCGTTCTGGCTGATGACCAGCGGTATGGTCTTTATGACCTTCGTGCTGACCTTCGGCGGAACCGTGCAGACGCACATGCAACGTGTGGTCGGAGATTACTTCATGGACGTACAAGACCAGATCGCAATCTTCTACTGGATGCGTCTGGGTTCCGGTATCGTCGTGGTCCTTGGCGCGCTGCTGTTCATCTACTCGATCTGGGTTCCCCGGAAAGAAGTTATTGAACCCGGCGCCGCCGAAACCCCTGCGGAGTGATGATGGATATGGATGGCTCCATAAAACTGAATGAGGGGGCGGCAAACGCCCCCTTCTACCTGCCCCAAGGCGATGAATGCGATGTGTTCACCGCGGCTTATAACAACGACTTGCCAGTTCTGCTGAAAGGTCCGACGGGCTGCGGCAAGACCCGCTTTGTGGCCCACATGGCCGCAAAACTTGGCCGCCCGCTTTATACCGTAGCCTGCCATGATGATCTGGCGGCTGCTGACCTGATTGGCCGTTATCTGCTGAAAGGCGGGGAAACCGTCTGGGTCGATGGCCCCCTGACCCGCGCAGTGCGCGAAGGCGCGATCTGCTACCTCGACGAGGTGGTCGAGGCCCGTAAGGATGTGACTGTCGTTCTGCACCCGCTGACCGATGACCGGCGCATCCTGCCAATCGACCGCACCGGCGAAGAGCTTGAGGCCGCACATGGCTTCATGCTGGTGGCGTCGTACAACCCCGGTTACCAGAATATCCTGAAAACCCTGAAACCTTCGACTCGGCAACGCTTCATCTCTTTGGAGTTTGATTTCCCGTCCGCGCAGATGGAAGCCGAAGTGGTTGCACAGGAAAGCGGTCTGCCGCTGGAACGTTGCAAGCCGCTGGTGCGGCTGGCGGGTAAGCTGCGCGGGCTCAAGGGTCAGGATCTTGAGGAAGGCGTTTCCACCCGACTGGTTGTTTATGCCGCGACACTGATCGCACAAGGAATGTCCACCGACCGCGCCATCCTTGCCGCCATGATCGAACCTCTGACAGATGACGAGGATATCAAACGCGGGCTCCTCGATCTTGTTACGGCTGTCTTTGGGTGAGGCCGGCCGATGGTCAAGATCGATTTTGAGCCATGGGAACCCGAAGAAACGATCGGGAAACTGTGGCACACCCTTGCCAGCCGCCTCGATGCACCACAGGTGCACGATGGAGCCGCGGTCGACCTCTCAGAGGTCGCGGGGCGGCTGGCCGTCCTCTTTCGAGGGCTGGGCGGTGGTCCGGGCGTAGAGTTGCGCCCGGTCTCGCCCGAGGTTTCACACCACCGTCTGGGTTGGCGTCGTCGTCTGGCGACAGAGGCAGAACTGATGCCACGCGCCTCGTTCGACGGTGAAGTTCTGCGCCTACCGGACCGGCTGGCGGTTTTTCCAGCCCGCGAAGCAAACGGCGCGCTGTATGTCTGGCTGGCCGCTGCGGCTGCCCATGCCGGAACGCGAATTGATGAAGACGATCCGCTGCGCGCCGACCTGCGCGCGCTGATCGCCGCGCAGAGAATGGTTGATACGACGCTGGACGACGCCCCCGGCCTGCGCCCGCTTTACACCGAACTTTGCAAGGGCGTGCTGCATCGGCGCGATATCCCCAACCTGCCACCGATTGAGGACGCAGTTGAAGAGCTGATCCGCCATAAGTTGGGTGACCCTCAACCGCTGTCGGCGAAAGCCGAACAGCTTCTGACACTGGACGAGGACCTGATCGCCCCTCGCGGCTATCAGCCTATGCGCCCGGTTCCCCTGTGGCCCGAACTGCGCGCAGTTGGCTTTTCCGAACATAACGAGGTGGAAAACCCCGAAACCGAAGGTCCGCCCGAGGAATCCGGTGAGAAAACCCACCGCGCCCGCCGTCGCAAATCGGATCAGGCCGAGCGCAGCGACAGTTTCATCCTGCACAAGTTCGAAGCCATCCTCAGCTGGGCCGAGTTCCTGAACATCAACCGCCGCATCGACGATGACGATCCCGACAACGCCAAGAAAGCGGCCGATGATCAGGAAGAGATTGGCCTGGGTCAGATATCAAAAGCCCCCCCAACGCGGCTGAAGCTGCACCTTGATCTGGCACCCGAGGATGTGAACCGCGAGCGTCTGTCCGGCCGCATCCTCTATCCCGAATGGGACGTGCGCTCGGGCCGGTATCTGCCAGATCACGTCAACGTCCTGCTGTCGGATGCGGATATCCGCGACGACGCTGCCGCCTTCGGCAAGGACCCTGCCACCGCCCGCCGCATCCGCGCGGTCAAACGCCAGTTCGAGGCGCTGCGCCCCGGTCGTGTGATGACACGCGGCCATCTGGACGGTGACCAGCTGGATATCGAAGCCGCCGTGCGTGCCGAAACTGACCGCATGGCCAGTGGCGAAAGCAACGACCGCATTTGGCAACAATCCCGCCCCGAGGCGCGCGACCTGGCAGTCTCGATCCTGCTGGATGTCAGCCGGTCCACTGAAAGTGCCGTAACCGGTCGCGCCGTGATCGACATTGAACGTGAAGCCCTGGCTGCTTTGGCCTGGGGCCTGAACGCCTGCGGTGACGATTTCGCCATTCATGCCTTCAGTTCGCTGAAACGTCAGCGCGTCTATATCCAGCGATGCAAACGGTTTGATGAGCCGATGGGCGCCAAAGTTGAACAACGTATCGCGTCACTGCGACCCGGTCACTACACGCGGCTTGGGGCCGCGATCCGCCACTGTTCAAAGGATCTGGCAAGTCAGACCCGCAAACGCCGCCTGTTGCTGGTGATCACCGATGGCAAACCCAATGACCTTGACCATTACGAAGGGCGTCACGGTATTGAAGACACGTGCATGGCCGTGCGTGAGGCACGCCGCGCCGGGCAATCGGTTTTTGGTGTCACCATCGACATAACCGGCAAAAGCTGGTTCCCCCGCATGTTCGGACAGGGCGGTTTCGCTGTTATCCCAGACCCGCACCGCCTGACCATGGCGTTGCCGCAAATATATCGCCAATTGGTCGGTGCATGAGCGAAACCTCCTTCATCGACGAGCTTCCGGGCGAATTGCTGATGTGGGTTCTGATTATCAGTGAGCTGCTGGTTTTTGGTGCCGGGCTGATCGCGTTCATGGGCGTTCGCCTGACCGACCCTGCAGGCTTTGCCGAGGCGCAATCGCATCTTTATCGAACAGGTGCAGCCTTTAACACTGCAATACTGGTCACATCTGGCTACCTGGCCGCGCAGGCCCTGAACTGGCGCCGCGCAGCATTCCGGTTCAAGGCCAAGCTTGCCCTGACAGGCGCGGCCGTACTTGGGATCGCATTCCTGGTTATCAAAAGCGTGGAATATGCTGGAAAGGCGGGGCAGGGCATTACCTATGAAACCCACCCGTTCTTCATGTTCTACTACCTGCTGACAGGATTTCACGCGGCGCATGTTCTGGCCGGGGTGGGTATTCTGTTGCTGGTCGCGTGGCGCGATGATCCTCGTAACATCGAGGCGGGCGCACAGTTCTGGCACATGGTCGATCTGGTCTGGATCCTGCTGTTTCCCGTGATTTATCTTCTGGGATAAACAATATGCCGGCAACTTCATCTTTTGCTAAATACTCCCGCCGGAGGCGTCCGAACTCACTCACCAGCGCATGGCTGGTGCTTCTGGCACTCAGTCTGGCCTCAACGCTTTTAACCCTGATGAAAACGCCTGGCGAACTCATTGCAGGTGGTATCCTGCTCCTTGCCTTGATCAAAGCCCGTGTGATCCTGGCCCGATATCTGGACCTGGCTGAAAGCCCGGGCTGGCTGCGGGGTTTCACCATAGTTTTGACGGGGTTCTCTGCCGTGATCTTCGCACTTTACCTGATCTGAAAAAAGCCGCCCCAAAAGGGGCGGCAGGTTACCAAGCAAAGGGACGCTTAGGTTATTGTGCGGCCATTGGCATCCGCGCGATCTGACAGCGCTGCCACAGCGCCGACAATGCGCCCACCAGATGATCGATATCCTCGTCCGTATGAACGGGTGACGGTGTGATCCGCAGGCGCTCGGTTCCTTTTGGAACTGTGGGATAGTTGATCGGCTGAATGTAGATGCCAAACTCCTCAAGCAGCGTGTCCGAAATGAATTTGCACTTCACCGGGTCGCCAACCATCACCGGGATGATATGGCTGGGGTTGGTCAAATGCGGAATGCCTTCTGCATCCAAAAGGGCGCGTACCTGCGCCACACGGGTTTTTTGCAATTCACGCTCGGCACTTGAATGCTTCAAATGCCGGATCGATGCGGCGGCGCCGGCTGCAATCGATGGGGGTAGGGCAGTGGTGAAGATGAAGCCACTGGCAAAGCTGCGGACAAAATCACACAGCGCGGCTGAGGCTGCGATATACCCACCAACCACGCCGAACGCTTTGCCCAACGTGCCTTCGATGACCGTCAGGCGATCCATCAATCCTTCGCGTTCGGCAATTCCGCCCCCGTGCGGGCCGTAAAGGCCGACGGCATGAACCTCGTCCAGATAGGTCATCGCGCCGTACTTGTCCGCCAGATCGCAGATTTCCTTGATGGGGGCGATATCGCCATCCATGGAATAAACCGATTCAAAGGCGATCATCTTGGGTGCGTTGGGATCAGCTGCGGCCAGTTTGGCGTCCAAATCCGCCAGGTCGTTATGTTTCCAAATCACCTTCTGGGCACGCGAATGCCGGATACCTTCGATCATCGAGGCGTGGTTGAGCGCATCAGAAAACACGATCAGCCCGGGAATTCGCGCGGCCAATGTCCCCAAAGCAGCCCAGTTCGACACATATCCCGAAGTGAACAGCAATGCCGCTTCTTTCCCATGCAGATCGGCCAGCTCAGCCTCAAGCAGAACGTGATCATGCGTGGTGCCCGAGATATTGCGCGTACCGCCAGCGCCTGCTCCACAGCGATCCAGTGCGTCGTGCATGGCAGAGATCACCGAAGGTTGCTGCCCCATGCCCAGATAGTCATTTGAGCACCAGATCCGCACATCCCGCTGAACCGGCCCGTCGGTTTGACGCGCGTTCGGAAACGCGCCACGATGGCGTTGCAGGTCGATGAAAATCCGGTAGTTGCCTTCGTCTTTCAAAGTGTCGAGGCTCTGGCTGAAAAATTGCTCGAAGTCCATCTGGCGTGCTCCCCGGATAACTGAAATTTCGTTGAACCTATGCCAGAGGCGCCCGCCCTTACATGACAATAGTCAAGTTGGAGACTGAGAAAAGGGTGGCACCCCCGCGCTGGCTTTGGCATAGCATATCTCGGGGTTGATCATCCGGGGGTGTTCCCGGAGCGGACGAATAAGGGGCTGCCTTCTTGTCACACGAGGCACAAAAGATAATTGCGCGGCAGTCACTGCTCTTGCGAAGCCTGCCAGAGCAACATGTCGATACTCTGCTGCGTCAGGCCGTCTGGCGGCAATACGACCGGGGCGAGACGATCTTTCTGCAAGAGGAAGAGGCCAAGGCCGTACATGTTGTACTGGCTGGTTGGGTCAAGCTGTTTCGCATTTCCCCGACCGGTGCCGAAGCCGTGGTGAGCGTTTTCACGCGTGGTGAAAGCTTTGGCGAAGCCGTTGCGCTGCGCAATGTGCGCTATCCCGTTTCGGCCGAGGCGGTATCTCCCTGCGAGATCATGCACATCCCAAGTCCGGTGCTGCTGTCGCTGATGAAGCAAGACCCGGAAATCTGCGTATCGATCCTGGCGGCCACATTCACGCATCTGCATTCCCTGGTGGCGCAGCTCGAACAGCTCAAAGCCCAGACCGGTGCGCAGCGTGTCGCGGAATTCCTGCTGAACCTGTGTGATTGCGATGCCGGCCAGTGCGAAGTTGAACTGCCGTATGACAAGATGCTGATCGCCGGGCGTCTGGGGATGAAACCCGAAAGCCTGAGCCGCGCGTTTTCGAGGTTGAAACCAGTTGGGGTTAAGATCAACCGAAACCACGCGGAAATTGCAGATATGGATGTATTGCGGAATTACGCGGAAAGCGACCCGAGCGAGAAATAGAGCCGCGTGACGGTTGCTCTGTATAGTAAACTGGCCATTCCCGGTCTGCGATCTTTCCGGCAATCACTATCTTTCCTATTCTTGCTGGATATGCCCTATCGGGCGTGATGCTGAATGGGTGAGTTGATGGAACACAGGCATGACGATTGAACAGCTACTGGCCGGTTTTCCCCGCGCGAGACTGATGACAGCTGCTACACCGATCGAACGGCTCGACCGTCTGTCCGACCAGCTTGGTCTGGATCTGTGGATCAAGCGGGATGATCTGACAGGGTTGAGCTTTGGCGGCAACAAGACCCGACAGCTTGAATTCTATATGGGCGAGGCACAAAAACAGGGGGCAGATACCATTCTGATCACCGGCGCTGTGCAATCCAATTTCGTGCGCACGGCTGCCATGGCTGCATCGAAGCTTGGGATGGAGGCCGTGCTTCAATTGGAAGAGCGTGTGCCGGATATGGGAGAACATTATTATTCCTCGGGAAATGTACTTCTGGCCCGGCTTCTGGGTGCCGAGCACATGCACTACGATACCGGAGAAGACGAGGCCGGGGCCGACAATGCCCTTCACGCGCGGGCAGATCAGCTGATCGCTGAGGGCCGAAAACCATATGTAATTCACTTGGGCATCGATCATCCGCCCTTGGGGGCGTTAGGTTATGTGGCCGGGGCTGCCGAACTACTGGATCAGATCGCCGATTTCGACGTGGCGGTGGTGCCATCCGGCAGCGGTTCGACCCACGGCGGGTTTTTGGCCGGGCTGCGGCTGGCTGGCAACACGGCACCTGTTTATGGCATCTGCGTTCGCCGCGACCGCCACCAGCAACATGCGCGGTTGCAAAAGGTATTGGAACGGTTGGCGGGTATGATGAAGTTTGACCCGGCTCTGGTCATGAATGACATCCTCACATGGGACGGCACATTGCCCCCTGGATACGGGCGGATAGGTCCGTCCACACGGAGGGCGCTTGAACAGATGGCGCGTGCCGAGGGTGTTTTTCTTGATCCGGTCTACTCGGCCAAAACCTTTGCAGGTTTGTTGGAATTACTTGAAAACGGCACAATTCAACAGGGCCAGAAAGTTGTGCTGTTGCATACGGGTGGGCAACCCGCGCTGTTCGCATATCAGGAAGAGCTGTTCCCGGCCTGAGAGCCATCCGGGAAGCCACTGTAGCGGAAGTCGCGCTTGGCCAGCCAACTCGTCGTTTCGAAGCGCGCGACGCGGTTTCACGTGACCTATGTCAATGACAGTACCGCGGATGTCGTGTCGGTTGAGCGAGCCTAGCCCACCTTAGAATGGATGGAAGGCATGTTCGCAGAGTTGGAGGCTGGATATGGCTGATGGATGCGGCTGTGATCGACACGCGCATATGTATCTGAGCGTGGATGAGGCCCTGCGCCGGGGCCTGTCCGCTGCTGATCCGATCACAGAAACGGAAACGCTACCTTTGGCCGCTGCAATTGGGCGAGTATTGGCCTGCGACTGTTTCAGCAAGGTCGATATGCCCGCTTTCGACAATTCGGCAATGGATGGCTATGCGGTTCGAACAGCCGATCTTGGCGATACCGACCTGTTCCAGATGCCGGTGGCGGGTCGCATCGCGGCGGGGGACAGCGGATCTCATGCTGCACCTGTGGGTAGCGCGCTGAGGATTTTTACCGGAGCGCCCGTTCCCTCTGATTACGACGCCATCGTCATGCAGGAAGATTGTGATTTTGTGGAGGGACAAATTCGCTTCAGCCGCCGTCCAAAGCCCGGGCAACATATCCGGCGTGCCGGTGAAGACCTTCGTGCCGGAGCGCCGATCCTGCGGCGCGGCTGCGAGATTGGCCCGCGTGAGGTGGCAGCCCTTGCTTCCGCCGGGTATGGCGAGGTCGTGGTCCTCCGCAAGCTGAAGGTTTTGATCTTTTCAACCGGCAGTGAGTTGCGCCAACCGGGTGAGCCCCTTGGGCCGGGGCAGATCTATAACTCGAACCGTTACATGCTGCTTGCGCTGTTGCAGAAACCCTGGATTGAAATCACGGACCGGGGGCAAGTTGAAGATGACTCCGAGCTTTTGAAACAGGTCTTGCTGGACGCGACTGAAACCTCTGACCTGATTATCACAACCGGTGGTGTTTCTGTCGGCGATGAAGATCATATGCCGCGTCTGTTCACCGAGATCGGTGGCGTGACGGATGTGATGAAAGTCGCAATGAAACCGGGCAAGCCTATCATGTTCGGTCGACGTGGCCGTGCTCTTTACATTGGTCTTCCGGGTAACCCGGTTTCTGCTTTTGTGACCTGGCAAATTATCGGATCGCAGATGATGGCGCGCCGTGCCGGTCTGCACCACACACCGCAGGCAGCCGTGCAGGCAGTTCTGTCGGAACCTTTGTACCGTACCGCAGGCCGACAGGAATATCGCCCGGTTCAGATTGACGGTTACACACCGGACGGACGGCCCCGATTGCGTCTGATGGAGCCGTCCTACAGTGGTCGTGTTGCTTTGCTTGCGCAAGCGGATGGATTGGCGATCATCCCGGCAGAAGTGACGGAATATCCCGAAGGGCAACGCCTTGAGCTATTGCGGTTTTAAGCCCTAAGCGCTTTTCCTGCGGCATCAAAGGGCGGTTCATGCAGGATTGTGGCCCTGTGTGGGCGCCCCAGAACCATAACCTCGACCTCATCACCTGGCTGGGCATTTTTCACATATCCCAAGGCCAACGACATTCCGACGGTGTAGCCATAGGTGCCCGAGGTCACCCGGCCGATCCCTTCACCGTTCTTGAAGATCGGCTCGCCACCGGTCGCGTCGGCGTTAGATGCTGTCACATCCGCTTCGTTCAGGTGCAGGATCACCAGGTGTTCCCGAGCCGGGTTCTGCAATACTTTCTGCGCAGCCGCCTTGTTGAGGAAGTCCTTTTCGAATTTGCAGAGACGATCAAGACCAACTTCCTGCGGCCAGTACTCCGGGCTGTATTCGCGGCTCCAAGACCCATAGCCCTTTTCGACCCGCATAGACATCAGTGCCCGGCTGCCAACAGGGCCAGCCCCGAACTCTTTTCCTGCCTCAAGCAAGGCATTGTAAAGCCGGGCCTGATCTTGGGTGTCGCAATGCAGCTCCCACCCCAGATCGCCAGTAAAGGAGACGCGCAGGGCAAGGACCTGGACTCCCGCCAGCTCGATCTTGGCGGACCGCATGAACGGGAAATCTTCGGTTGCCAGCGATGTGTTGGTCAGACGTTGCAGGATGTTGCGGGACTTGGGGCCGGCCACGTTAAAGCCGCACATCGCTTCGGTTTTGCTTTCGAAAGCGGTGCCTTCAGGCAGCGGAACCTGTTTGAAAAAGCGTTTGTGATACCGCTCTGCCATGCCTGAGCTGATCACCCAGAACTCGTCATCAGCCACGCGGGTAACGGTAAAGTCGCCTGCAATACCGCCGCGCTTTGAAATCAGTGGGGTCAGACAGGACCGACCAACGGTTTTGGGCATGGTGTTGGCAAAGACGGCGTTCAGCCAGTCTGCCGCACCCGGACCCTTGCAGACATATTTGGCGAAATTCGAGATATCGATGATCCCGGCACGGTCGCGCAACATCCTGCATTCCTCGCCCACCGGTCCCCACCAGTTCTGACGGGTAAAGCCATTGGTGTCTTTGGTGCCGGGCGTTGCGGCAAACCACAGCGGATGTTCCCAACCGGCGTTCAGGCCAAAAACCGCGCCCATGGCTTTCTGCGCCTCATAGATCGGGCGAACCCGTGCCGGACGACCGGCGCTGCGTTCTTCATTGGGGAAATGGATTGCGAACCGATGACTGTACTGATCTGCCACGCGCGCTTTGGTGAATGCCTTGGTGGCCCAGCTGTCAAAACGCGCCAGATCCCAGGCGAACATGTCGTATTCCGTTTCACCCTCGATGATCCATTGCGCTGCCATCTGGCCCATGCCACCCGATTGCGAGAAGCCGGGGATGATACCATTGCAGCAGAAATAGCCATCGACTTCGGGCACTGGCCCCATCAGAACGTTCGAATCCGGAGACCAGATCATTGGGCCGTTGATGACACGCTTGATCCCGGCTTCACCAACCGCCGGTAGGCGTTCGATGGCGTTCATCATGTTCTCTTCGATCCGTTCCAGATCATCAGGGAACAGGTCGTGGGCAAAATCCAGCGGCGTGCCTTCTTCGGCCCAGAACCTCATGTCTTTCTCATAGGCGCCGACCAGCAAGCCGTTGCCTTCCTGACGCAGGTAATACTCTCCATCCCGGTCCGAAACAGACGGCAGGCGGGTGCCGTGGCTTTTCACATCCGCCATGGATTCGGTTACGAAATACTGGTGCTCTGTAGGTTGCAGCGGCAACTCGATTCCAGCCAGTGCAGCAACCTCGCGCCCCCACAGGCCCGCTGCGTTCACCACCCAGCGTGTCCTGATGTCACCTTTTGGTGTTCTGACGATCCAACTACCATCCTCCTGCTGCTCGGTTGCGGTGACCGGAGTGAAACGGTGAATCTGCGCCCCACGTTGACGTGCGCCGACCGCATAGGCATTGGTCACGCCCGACGGGTCCACATTGCCGCCATCGGGTTCGAACATCACGCAACGGATGCCCTCGTAATTGACCAGCGGGTTCAGCTTCTGGGCTTCCTCGATGCTGATCTCATAGAAATTCATGCCATACAGCTTGGCCTTTGCGGCCTGTAGCTTCAGCTGATGTTCGCGTTCTTCTGTCTGGGCCAAGTATAACGAGCCGGGCTGGAATACTCCGCAGCTTTGACCGGTTTCGGCTTCCAGCGCTTTATACAGGCTCATCGTGTAATGTTGGATGCGGCTGATATTGGTACTGTCGTGCAATCCGTGAATGTTGGCGGCTGCGTGCCAGGTTGACCCCGAGGTCAGCTCGTCCCGCTCTAACAGAACAACATCCGACCATCCCAGTTTGGTCAAATGATACAGGATCGAGCACCCGATCACTCCCCCGCCGATGACCACGGCCTGAGCTTCGTTTCGCATTTTGGCTATCTCGCGCGTTTTCGTTCGCGCCTGTTCTTTCATGAAGACTGGCCCATCGACAATGTCGACAAAATTCGAGATCGAATGAAGTCAGCTAAACTCAAACTTTGAAAATTGCCTAGCGTCGCGGTACGCTTAAGCAAATGAGCTCGTCAGAACGTCAATCGGTGTGCGCGGCCACGTTCAAACAACTTCAGGTTCAACTCATCTGCCTCCGGCGCGCCGTATTCCAGCGCAAACACAAATGCGTGGGTCAGATAGAAGCACGCGGCTTCATGATGCTGGCGCTCTTCGGCGAGAATCGCCGCTTGGTGATACAGCCGGATCAATGCGGGTACATCTTTTTCCGCATGGGCCCGCAAGAGGTGTTTGTCGAGTTCGTCCAGATCCACTGTGACCCTTTCAGCGAATTCACCGGCTGTCCACTAGGAGACAAAAGACGCAACGCCGTCCCGTCTGCTGTTGTTACAACCGATCCGCGATCTGGTCAGAAGGGCCTGACCAGATCAACATTTTCAGGATTGCTTACACTTCAGCGCGGGCTTTTTCGATTTGCGTGGCCACCCAATGATGAAAACAATGGGTCGGGCCGTCCATCGCGGGCGAGAAACGGCCGCCATCGAATTTCACGCCGTGACGGCCTTTCTGCATGCCTTCAACCACAAAGACGTCTTCCTCGAACACCGTTTTCCACAGTTGCGCATTCTTGGCGCGCAGTGCCTCGTGTTCTGGCGCGTCTTCCGGTTTTTTGGCGTAGTAGAGCTCAATCCGTTCGTTCGAACGCTCATGCGTGATCGGATCGATGAGGAAGGCAAAGCCGTGGTCACGCTGAACACCCAGCAGGGTATTCGGGTAAACGACGATATATTCCGCGCCGTCATTCCACTGCTCACTCAGATTCTCGAAATCATCCAGCTTTTCGCCATCGTGACCCTCGAACTGGCGGTAGACATAGGTGCCCTGACCCGAATATTTGCCCAGTTCGTTGATGTTGTAGTGGTCTTCCAGACGCGAATAGCTGTTCAGGCCGGGATGAACCCAGGGCAGGTGATAGCTTTCGCAGTAGTTCTCAACAGCCAGTTTCCAGTTCGAGTTCAACTCAAGATAAACCGATGCGCCAGCGCCACCGTGATACATCGGTTGATCGAATTCTTTCCAGCGTTCCATCAACTCGCCATGGACATCTTCGAATTCCGGCGCGTCGCCGCTGACATTGACAAAGACAACATCCCGCCAGACATAAGAGCGGATACGGATAAGGCCCAACTCGGCGAAGTCCAGATCCTCATGGGTGTTCTGCCCAGGGCCACCGACATGAGGGGCAGTCCGCAATTCACCATTCAGGCCGTAGCACCAGCTGTGATAGGGGCAGCGGATCGCGCCGCGGATTTTTTGCGGCTTGTCGACCAAAATCATGCCGCGATGACGACAGGTGTTCTGGAACACGCCGATCTGACCGTCGCGATCACGAACCATCAACAGCGGCACACCGAGGAAATCGATCGGATATGCATCTCCCGCCTCGGGAATGTCTTTGCCAAAGCCGATGCCGGACCAGTTCGCAAACAAGACCGCATCCCGTTCTTCGGCAAAAACTGCGGGATCAATATAATGCTCGTTCGGCAGACCCTTTGCGGTGTTTACCGGTGTCAGAACAGACGAAAGCGGTGCGTGCTTGTTCATCGGCCACTCCTGAGTGATTTTGAATGAGTTTATCGCTGCATCCATTGGCGGCTGAGGCCGTCCACGTTCAATACTAAAAAACCTAATGGCAAATTGAGGCAGGCTAAACCGAACCTTCAGACAGTTCGTTGAGCAACCAATTCTTGAGAGCCAGCGCCCCTTCCGAAAGCTGATCGTCCGGGCGACCGACAAGATAGAAGTTGTCCGGGGCGGGCAGGCTGAATTCCTCCAGCGCGACGAGTTTCCCCGAAGCCAGCATGGGCTGGACCAGACGTTTCCATCCCAGCGCAAGGCCCGCCCCTTTACGCGCCACCTGAAGGGCAAGCGCATAGCTGTTCACCCGCGATTCCACGGGAACAACTCCAGAAAATCCGAGGTCGTGGAACCAGGATGACCAGGTCGTCCAGGTGCTGTCCTGAGTTTCGAGATGGATCAGCCGCCGCTGCACGAGGTCTTCAAGGCTGGCCCCTTTAAGGTCCGCGGCCATCTGGGGGCTGCAAACGGGTGTCAGGATATCGCGATATAGTTTCGTGTGCGTGAGTTGCGCGTTGGCGTCCCGGCCATAGCGGATGAACAGGTCGATATCCGGCCGGTCCGTGAAGGCCTTGTCCTGCGCCATCTGGTTCACTTTCACGTGCGGAAAATCCTGCCAGAACCGGATGACAGATGGCGACAGCCAAAGTGCGGCGACTGCAGTGGTTGATCCAACGGTTACGTGGTTCTCGGAATCATTGCTGCGAATCTTTTCAAGTGCCTTTGAAATCTGCCGGAACGAAGTGCCGAGTGCCTCAAACAGGTCTTGCCCATCCTCGGTCAGTTCCACGCCGCGGTGCTTTCGGACAAAAAGGGCCGCGCCCAGCTCGCTTTCCAGCGCCTTAATCTGATGACTGACGGCACCAGGCGTCACGGAAAGCTCGCTTGCGGCTTCCTTGAAACTGAGATGCCGAGCGGCGGCTTCAAAGGCCGATAGTGTCGTAAGTGGAGGAAGGTTGTAGTGGCGTCGAGACATGGAGGTTTGTTGGCTTTTGAACTCTGGGTGAGCTCAATTCACCCGAATGTTAGAAATTTTGCAATTGAAATCTATCTTTTTTCCTGTTGTTTGCTGAAAGACGCAGAATGTACGCCACGTGAGACCGAACAGGACAAGTGATGGATACTCAAGTTGCCCGCCTTGTGCGAAAAACACCACTCAGTCCCGACACCTCTGATTTCTGCTTCGAGATCGAAAGCGGGCGCTTCACCAGCCTCGAGCCCGGGGCGCATGTGGACATCCATCTTGAAGACGGTCTGATACGGCAATACTCGCTGTGGAGCTGGAGCCAGGATGGACGCCTGATCAACGTGGCCGTCAAACGCGAAGACGAAGGGCGAGGCGGGTCACTGGCGATGCATGACCTGCAAGAGGGCGCGACCGTGGAAATTGGCGGTCCCCGCAACCATTTCAAACTCGAAAGCCATGATCGGCACGTCACTTTGATCGCTGGCGGTATCGGGGCCACACCATTGGTTGCAATGGCACGTGAGTTGCTGAACCGAGGGCAGGATTTTCGTGTCTACTATCTTGTTCGTTCGAAAGAATACGCGGCGATGGATGCGCAATTCCGGGCGCTTGGACTGGATGAATGGTATCATTTGCATTGTGATAACACAGACGGGGTATTCGATCTGAGATCGGTCATGCAATCGATGCCGATGGGCGCAGACGTTTATACCTGCGGCCCGGAACCGATGCTGAATGCGGTACTGGAAGCAGGTGCCTTGCTGCGTGGCGGCGCGATACACTTTGAACGGTTCGCCGCCGCGTCGGACATTGAACATGCCCCGAACGCCGATTTCCAGATCGAGATCCAGTCGACCGGCGCGGTCTATCCCGTTGGCAAGGACCAATCTATTCTGGAGGTTTTGCAGGCCAATGGTGTGCAGGTTGATTTCGGCTGCTCCGAAGGGCTTTGCGGAACCTGTATCGTTGATGTCGTGTCCGGCGAAGTTGATCATCGCGACGGTATACTTACTCCGCAAGAGCAGGAAACGCATGAGTTCCTGTGCACATGCGTTTCGCGGGCAAAGTCCGACATACTGGTTCTGAAACTGTAAATGGAGTTACAATCACGCCCTCCATCTGTTGTCGCTAACATGTTATAAGTGCCATCAAGATGGTCGTTTCGAGTCGCATAAGGGTCGGATTCTCGGGCGAGCAGCCCCAACCTCCGATATAGGTTTTTTCGAATTGCAGGGCGCAACCACTTCTTGCGAAGCTGCAAGCAGGTTCAACGGCAAACTGATAGGTCACTAAGGACAAACAGATTTTGCAGGCGGCAAAAATCCGGGAGGAAAAGAGCGGTAGGAGATGCCACTTGAGCGTGTGGACTTGCCGCAAATCTCAGTTGATCTGAACACTACCCACTCACTGTTTGGTGCATTGTGCATGTTTGTTCACGCCGTCCGGCACTGTGCACCCCAAGCAGAAATCAAAAGAACAAGAAACGGCGAACACACGGAGGAAAACGCAATATGTCGATACCCGATCCATTCACGGACGTTGAGATAAAGACGGCGGATGCCGGTTTTTATGAAAACTACAGCGTCCCAATTGCCCTGATCAGCAAGGCCATCATGGTTGCGCTGGTTTTGTGGGCACTAGTATTCCCTGCAAATGCAAACGGCACGCTTGGCAGCCTGAACGGGCGGCTGCTCGAGCTTTTCAACAGCTTCTACATTGTCATTGTCGGGTTGTTCCTCGTTTTTCTGGCCGTTGTCGCCGCTATTCCGTCCACGGGTCGCCGTGTGATGGGAACACCCGGTGAAAAGCCCGAGTTTTCGAACTTCTCATGGTTCTCCATGATGTTCGGCGCCGGCCTGGGTGTTGGTCTGATGGTTTTTGCAACCGCAGAACCGTTGGGGCTGTGGGGTTCGAACCCCGAAATCGTATCCGAGGCGGTCGTTGGAAATACACCCGAAGCACTGCAGTCGGCTTACCGCTATACCTTCTTGCACTACGGGTTTCACGCTTGGGCCATCTATGTGGTGACCGGTTTGTCGCTGGCATATTACGCTTATACCCGCGACATGCCTCTCACCATCCGTTCGGCGCTGACGCCTCTGTTTGGCCGCTTCGTCAATGGTTTCTTCGGCCATGTGGTTGACGTACTTGGCGTTGTTGCAACGATCCTCGGTGTTTCCGTCACCATCGGCTATGGTGTCAGCCAGTTCATCGACGGGCTTTATGCCATCACCGGTATGGAGTGGGTCATGGATCTGGGTGGTGAAGTTCCAACCCCCAGCAAAGTGGGTCTGATCACCGGTCTGGTCGTCATCATGTGCCTGTCGATTATTTCGGCCGTATCAGGCGTTGGTCGTGGTGTTAAATACCTGTCGAACCTGAACCTCGTATTGTCGATCATCCTGTTGGGCACGTTTGTTGTTTTCGGCTCGTTCGTCTTTGCTATGACCACTTATGGCACTGCAATGGTCGACTATATCCTGCATATCCTGTCGCTCAGCTTTAACGCCTATGGTCCACTGTCAGTTGAAGCCTTCGCTGCGGCTTTGCCTGCCGAAGCACAAGCCCATGCCAATGATCTGATGGGCGGAGCTACCAATGCGTGGGGCAGCTTTGACGGTTTCAAGAGTGGCCTGGAAGGGGCAGCAGCAGAGTTGGATGAAGCAACCCTGGCAGCCGTTTATGCGGCGGGTGAGCAGGGGCGTCAGTTCGGCTGGCAGTCGGGTTGGACCACGTTCTACTGGGCCTGGTGGATCGCGTTCTCGCCCTTCGTGGGCCTGTTCCTCGCGCGCATATCGAAAGGACGCTCTGTCCGCGAGTTCATCGTAGGCTGTGTGTTCGCCCCGGCTTTGGTGTGCTTTGCATGGATGACTGTTCTGGGAGGAACTGCGATTGATCTGGAACTGGCAGGCGCCGCAGAAGGTGCAATCATCGGTGCATCGAACACCAACAAGCTGTTCGTGACACTATCTTACATGATTGACGGTGGTCTGCTGTCAATGCTGAACGTGATGTGCGTGATCCTGATCATGACATTCCTCGTCACGTCGGCAGACTCGGGCATTCTGGTGATGAACACCATCATGTCGGGTGGCAGCCAGGAGACGGGCATCAAGCACCGCATCATCTGGGGTGTCATCCTGACGGCTGTGATCGGCGCGCTGATCCTCGCAGCCGGTGAAAACAACCCGATGGATGCGCTGCGAAACGCGATGATCATCGGTGCATTGCCCTTTACTGCTGTGATGGGTCTGATGTGTATTGCTCTGGCCAAAGCTTTGTTCCGCGACAGCCAGCGTGACAAACACGCCGCTACAGGTGCACAAGCCGCCGAATAAAGCGAAAGCTTAGTTTATGACTTGATCAGGCCGCCCGGAAATGGGCGGCCTGATTTCATTTTGCGCAGACACTGGCCACGACCCTCAAACAACGGAAAAGTGCTGGCCAGCCCGACCTTGGTGAGACACCCAAACCATATCTCAACGAAAAAGCCCCGGTAAAAACCGGGACTTTTGAGCATCTTGTCGTGAAATGCCTACATGCAGGCTTCAACGGCGCGTTTGGTCATGACCGACACAAGATGCGCCCGGTATTCCTTGCTGCCATGTAAATCAGCGATCATGTTGGCGGGGTTAATCCGAAGGTCCATCAAGGCGTCCGGGCGAAACTCCTTGTTCAGCGCCTGCTCGGCTTCGCTCCAACGGAAGACGCCATCCTCACTTGCCCCGGTCACCGCCACGCGCACGCCGTCCGTGAAACGGGCCAAATATACCCCAACAAGTGCAAACCGCGATGCTGGTTGCAGGAATTTTTGATAGCTTGCCGCCTGCGGAACCGGAAAGCGGATCGAGGTGATGATCTCTCCTTCATCCAGGGCTGTGGTGAACATGCCTTGAAAAAAGTCATCTGCCGCAATTTGACGCGCGTTGGTCACCACGGTTGCGCCCGATCCCAGCACACCCGCCGGATAACAGGCAGCCGGGTCATTGTTCGCAACCGAACCACCGATGGTTCCACGATTGCGCACTGCCGGGTCGCCAATTTGTCCAGCCAATGCCGCCAGCGCGGGATAAGATCCTGCAGCGTCGCGAGCAACGACAGCGTGAGGTGTTGCACCCCCAACAGAGACTGAGCCGTCATCATCAACGCAGACGCCTTGCATCTCGGCAATGCCGCTCACCGACACCAGTTTGGACGGTGCCGCCAACCGTTGCTTCAATGTCGGGATCAGCGTTTGCCCGCCTCCCAACGCCTGCGCATCCTCTGCTGCCAATGCTGCAACCGCGTCAGCAATGGTCGAGGGCTTCTCAAACTCGAAATTGTACATTTCGTTCTTCCTTTCCGAAAGGCGCTGATCCGCCCTTCATCTGGCTATAAATATCCCGGGGAGCGCGAGGGGCTGGCCCCTCGCACCCCAACCTCTCAACCATGCATCGCCGTCCAAACGCGTGACGGGCTCATCGGCATGTCGATATGATCAACAGCCCTTCCACCCGAGTTCAACGCATCCAGCACCGCGTTGACCACCGCTGGCGGCGAGCCGATCGCTCCGGCCTCGCCGCAACCCTTCACGCCCAGCGGATTGTGCGTACAGGGCGTCTGGCTGGAATGATCCACGCCGTAGAACGGGACATCATCGGCGCGTGGCATCGCGTAATCCATGAAGGACGCGCTCAGCAGTTGGCCGTTCTCATCATAGGCACAGTTCTCCAGCAAGGCCTGACCGATGCCCTGGCCGATACCGCCATGCACTTGTCCGTCAACGATCATTGGATTGACGATATTGCCAAAGTCATCCGCAGCCGTGAACTTCTCGATACTGACCTGACCTGTGTCTGGATCAACCTCGACCTCACAGGCATAAGCCCCTGCCGGGAAAGTAAAGTTGGCCGGGTCATAGAACGCGGTTTCCTCCAGTCCTGGTTCAACTTCCAGCGGATAGTTGTGCGGTACATAAGCCGTGAGGGTCACATCCCCCCAAGCTACAGACTTGTCGGTCCCCGCAACGCTGAACTGACCGTCCTTAAGTTCGATATCCGCCTCGGACGCTTCCAGCAAATGGGCTGCGATCTTTTTGGCCTTGTCGATCACCTTTTCGGTGGCCTTGACCATAGCCGAGCCGCAAACCGCCAGCGAGCGTGAGCCATAGGTGCCCATGCCAAACGGGATCTTCGAGGTATCCCCGTGCACAATCTCGACCATCGACTCATCGATACCGATCATGTCGGCCACGACCTGCGGGAAGGCTGTTTCATGGCCTTGCCCGTGGCTGTGTGCGCCAACCATCACGCTGATCGAACCGGTGGCGTTCACCCGGACAGTTGCCGCATCATAAAGACCCGCCCGGGCCCCCAACATGCCAACGATATTCGAGGGTGCGATGCCGCAGGCCTCGATATAGCAGTTGACACCCAGACCCCGCAGCTTGCCGTTTGCCTCGCTTTTTGCACGACGTGCGGCAAAGCCTGCCAGATCGGCAGCCGCCTCAAGCTTGTCCATTGTCCCGTTATAATCCCCGGTGTCGTAAGTCAGCGCCACCGGCGTGTCATAGGGGAACTGCGTGACAAAGTTCTGGCGACGCAGGGCGATTGGATCGACACCCAACTCGCGCGCGGCCTTGTCTATAACGCGCTCCAGCTGGAAGGTTGCTTCGGGTCGACCAGCACCGCGATAGGCATCCACGGGCACCGTATTTGTAAACATCGCCTTCACATTCACCTGAATGACCGGGGTCTTATAGTTGCCAGCCATCAGCGTCCCGTGCAGCCATGTCGGAACCGAGCTGGAGAAAGTCGACAGATAAGCGCCCAGATTGGCATAGGTGTTGGTCCGCAGGCCGATGAAGTTGTTATCCGCATCCAGAGCCAGCTCAATCGTGCTGACATGGTCACGACCCTGCGCATCCGACATGAACGCCTCGGACCGGCTGGCGGTCCATTTGACGGGGCGGTTGCAGGCCTTGGCGGCAAAGGTGCAGAACGCTTCTTCTGCGTAATGGAAAATCTTGGTGCCAAAACCACCGCCCACATCCGGGGCTACGACGCGGACTTTATGTTCCGGCAGACCCAGAACGAACGCGCACATCAACAAGCGGATGACATGCGGGTTCTGCGAAGTGGTGTAGAGCGAATATTCATCCGTGCCCCGGCTGTACTCGGCCACAGCCACGCGCGGCTCCATCGGGTTGGCGACCAGCCGGTTGTTCACCAGATCCAAAGTGGTGACATGTGCCGCATTGGCAAAGACGTCGTTCACCTTGGCGTCGTCGGCCTCACCCAGCTGCCAGTCATAGCAGATGTTGTTTTTCAGATCGTCATGAACCAGCGTCGCGCCCTCCTGCGCGGCGGATTTCATGTCGATCACGGCGGGCAGTTCCTCGATATCTAGATCAATAGCCTCGGCCGCGTCACGGGCCTGTTCCAGGCTGTCAGCCACCACGGCAGCGATCGGATCACCCACGTGGCGCACCTTGCCCTGTGCCAGAATTGGGTGTGGTGGTTCCTGCATCGGCGCGCCGTGCTTGTCGGTCACTTCCCACCCACAGGGCATTCCGCCCACGCCTTCAAAGTCTTTGCCGGTGAATACTCTGACCACACCGGGCATACCTTCGGCGGTTGATGTATCTACAGAATTGATCCGACCATGCGCGATGTCGGACCGCAGGAAATATACGTAAGCCTGACCACGTACGTTGATGTCGTCGGTATAGTTGCCTGCTCCGGTCAGAAAGCGGACGTCCTCGCGCCGCTTGGAACTGGCTCCGATGCCACTGTCTTTGGGCATTGCTTGTTCTCCTCCCATAAACGGATGCTGCTGCACCCTTCACTTTTCCCACGGGCGCAACGTTTACGCCCGCAGCGGCATCATTCCGCAGCGATACTGCCGACGTCCTGGCCTGAGGCGGCCATGATCGCCTTGACGATATTGTGGTAGCCTGTGCAGCGGCACAGGTTGCCTTCCAGATATTTCCGTATTTCGACCTCAGATGGGCGTGGGTTGTCTTTCAGCAGCGCTGCGGCGCTCATCACCATACCCGGAGTACAGAACCCGCATTGAAGGCCGTGATGATCCTGAAAGGCTTGCTGGATCACGTTCAGCGAACCGTCCGCATTTGCCTGACCTTCGATGGTGCCAACATCAGCACCGTCGGCTTCGACCGCCAGCATATTGCACGACTTCACGGCCTGACCATTCACATGTACAACGCAGGCGCCGCACTGGGCCGTATCACAGCCGACATGCGTGCCCGTCAATGACAGTTGCTCGCGCAGAAAGCCGGACAGTAACGTCCGGCCCTCAACCTCGCCGCTAACGGCCTTGCCGTTCACGGTCATGGAAATTTTCATGACTTTCTCCTCCCTGAGTTCTAACGGTTCAACCGCCCAATACGCGCTTGAACCAACCTTTTTTTGCTTCGCCGCCTTCACCCTCGGCAGAAGGTTCAGCTTGAACCTGATCCGAGGTTTCCGGATCAGGTGTTTTTTCGGGTTCGACCGCGTTCTGAAAATTTTCAAAGAACCGGTCGGCCATTTTTCTGGCGACGCCATCGATGACCCGGCTGCCCAGCTGGGCCAGCTTGCCACCGACACGTGCGTCGACGGTATAGGTCAGCAGAGTACCTTCGGGCACATCAGACAAACTGACATCGGCCGCACCCTTGGCAAAACCCGCAGCCCCACCCTTACCTTCACCCGAGAGCTTCACGCTTTCAAGCGTTACGATATCAGAAAGGGTAACGGCCCCTTTGAAGGTCGCTTTTACGGGGCCGACTTTCTGCACCACCGTTGCTTCGAACCCATCATCGACCGAGCCGGTCATTTCCTGACATCCCGGAACGCATTCTTTCAGAACCTCAGCCGACAGAAGCGCGTCCCAGACCTTGGATCGCGGCGCGGCAATGACGCGGCTGTCACTAAGCTCCATTTCTCTTCTCCAGGTGTTTTTTCTTACGCTACGTGGTGTTTTTCGCCCTGCCTATTAGACCTTGGGTGTAGGTGTCGCCGAGCCGATCTTATGTACGACTTTGGGCCAGTAGGCGCAGATTACTTTCGTTGTTAGGATTGGGTAAGCTGGGGACAACCTGATTGAAAAAGGCAATACCAAATGCTTGCTGACTCCGTTGTAAGGTCTGGCTTCGAGAAAGTGCTGATCGTCGATGACCACCCCCTGTTTTGCGACGCGCTGTCGATGACCTTGCAAAGCGTGGCGCAGATCGGCGAAATCCATACCGCAGACCGATTGGAAGGCGCGATGGAACTTCTGTCAGGGGGGCTGAAACCGGACGCGGTCATGCTGGACCTCAACCTGCCGGATGTGGAAGGGCTGGACGGCCTTGTCCGTCTGAAGGCTGCTGCGAATGCCCCGGTTATTGTGGTGTCCTCGATGACGGATAATCGCGTTGTCAGTCAGGTGATTCAGGCGGGCGCATCGGGTTATGTGCCCAAGCATAGCCAACGCGATGTGTTTCGCCTGGCATTCGAGACAGTGCATTCCGGCAAAGTTTTCGTGCCCGAAGGGTGCGTTCTGATCAATGTCGAAGAGGATGAACACGCCGACGCGGTCAATCGGCTTGCGACGCTGACAAATCAGCAGGCCCGCATTCTGCAACTGATCTGTGAGGGCAAGCTGAACAAACAGATTGCCTATGACCTGTCCATTGCGGAACCCACGGTCAAAGCGCATGTCACGGCAATCATGCGGAAACTGGGTGTGCAAAGCCGGACGCAAGCCGTTCTGATTGCAAAGAAAGCGTCGTTTGCCAGCGTCTTGCAAGACCAAGGCTAAGCGTCATACTCTCACCACATCGTCGCGCTTTAGGGAGGAGGCTCGATGGACCAAGCAGTCGGGTGGGCGACAGCCCGGACCGGTGCAACAGGCATCGTCAAAACGGCTTTCGTGCGTTACGACACCGGGCAGGCGCTTGGGGTGCTCGTACGTCAACTCGGGGCTGAACCGCTTGCGCTGGTGATACTTTTTGTCAGTCCAAACGCGGACGCGGCTGCGGTCATTACCAAAGCCGAGCAGGTGTTTGCGCCTACTCCGGTGGTTGGCTGTACCACCGCCGGAGAACTTGCGGATAGCGGTTATTGCGAGGATCAGATCGTCGCGATTGGCCTGCCACAGTCCCATTTCGACACGCGTACGGTCCTGGTTTCCGATCTGAACGATTTTGAGGCGGAAAGCATCATCAATGAGATGATCCACAACCGAAACGACATGATGGTCACGGCGCCCGACTGGAACCATGAGTTTACTTTCCTGATGATCGACGGATTGTCGACCAAAGAGGATGCGTTGACCTCCGAGTTGGCCGTCGGTTTGGGGCCGGTGCCATTGTTTGGCGGATCGGCCGGTGATGGAACCCGGTTCGGGCGTACCTATGTGCTGCATCAGGGCAAGGCGCTGAGCAATGCTGCCATACTGACTCAGGTTCGTACGCGGTGCCCGATCAAGGTGTTCAAAACCGATCATCTGGTACCAACGAACCGGCGCATGGTGGTGACCAAGGCGGACCCGGCAAAACGCATCGTTCAGGAAATCAACGCTGAGCCCGCCGCTCGTGAATACGCCCGTATCCTTGGCAAGGATCCGGAACAACTGACGACATTCACATTTGCGGCGCACCCCGTTGTTGTGCAGATTGGCGGGCAGCATCACGTCCGCGCCATTCAGCAGGTGGCGGGCAACGGGGACCTCGTCTTTTTCTCGGCCATTGATGAAGGGCTTGTGCTGACGCTGGCCGAACCAAGGGACATGGTCGAGCATCTTGAGGAAGAAATCGGCCTTCTGACCGAGAAACGGCAACCCGACACCATTCTGGGTTGCGACTGCATTCTCCGCCGACTGGAAGCGCAGGAAAAGCAAAAGACCCGCGAAATCTCGGACATTCTGGCCCGCAATCACGTTGTCGGATTTTCAACCTACGGAGAGCAGTACAATTCCATCCACGTGAACCAAACTCTGACGGGTGTTGCTATATATCCACCCGAGAAAGAGTAACGCATGATCGAGCATCTTACAGACCCGTCGGACTCGGTTGACCGCCAGAACGAGAAACTTCGCAAGATCGCTGAAGCGCTGATGCGCCGGGTAGAAGAATCCACCGATGCGTCAGGCGCAGCTTATGCACAGTTTCAGCGCGCGGCCGTGCTTGAACAAGAGGTCCGCGCCCGGACGAATGATCTGGAACGTGCCCTTGAGTTGCTGAACGATTCCAATGCCAGATTGGCACAGGCGAACAAGGACACCGAAGCCGCACGCGCTGACCTGGCCAATGCAATCGAAACGGTGCAGGAGGGGTTCGCCCTTTTCAATCGCGACGAAAAACTGGTGCTGTGCAACAGCCGTTTTGGTCTGCATATGCCTGACATTCAGGAGCGGCTGAGCCCGGGGCTGAGCTTTGCCGAATATGTTGAATTGGTCAGCCGATCAGGGTTCCTGTCCCTGCCTGAAACAATGACACCGACAGACTGGGCCAAAAGCCGTTTGGACCGGCATACGGACGATCATGTGGTGTTCAATGTCCGGCTTGTTGGCAATCGGTGGTCGCAAGTGTCCGAGCACCGCACACCAGATGGCGGGACTGTTATTCTGCAAACCGATGTGACTGATATCATGCGGATCGAACGGCAGGAACGTGACCGGATTCTGGATGACAAGGCCAGGCTGATCCGCGCGACGCTGGAACATATTGAACAGGGCGTTTGTATTTTTGACAACAAACACCGTCTGATCGGTTGGAACAACCGCGCCAGCGAGTTGCTGGCCATTCCGATCGCACAGTTTCAGATGGGGACCCGGTTTGAATCGCTGTCCAATCGCCTTGGCACGAACATCAAGTTCCAGAAGGGGGTAACGGAAGCCGATCTGCTGGATTGGGTGACGCGGCAAACTTATCGCCGTCCTCTGCAATTTCAGATGCACCGCGGAAGGTCAAAAATTCTTTCGGTGTTTGCGCAGGAGATGCCGGACCGGGGCTTTGTGATATCCTTCACCGATGTAACCGCAGAACGAAAGTCCGCTCAGGCCTTATACGAAGCCAAAGAGCTGTTGGAACAACGCGTAACATCTCGCACAATGGAACTGGCTGACGCGTTGAACGAGGCCGAGCGTGCAAATGCATCCAAGTCGCGATTCGTGGCAGCTGCCAGCCACGATCTGTTGCAACCTCTTTCTGCGGCAAAGCTTTATGTTGCATCGCTGGGCAGCGGCCTGGATAAAGACGACGCAAAGACCGTTGCAGGCAAGGCTGAAAGTGCGCTGAACAGCGTTGAACACATTCTGGAAGCGCTGCTGGATATCTCGAAGCTGGATTCAGGACGGGCCACCGCGCATTTGTCGACCATATCAGTGAGCACGCTGTTTTCGCAGATGGAAGACGCATTTCGCCCGGTGGCGCAGGCAAAAGGGCTTGAGCTGTCATTTGTTGACACGAACGCGCGTGTGACCAGCGACGCCAGCTATTTGCGTCGGATTTTGCAGAACCTGCTGTCGAACGCGATCAGGTATACCGAGACCGGAAAGGTTCTGGTCGGTGTGCGGCGTCGCAAAGGCGCAATTGCCTTGCAAGTCTGGGATACAGGTATCGGTATCGCGTCAGACCAAAGAGACATCGTCTTTCAGGAATTTCAGCGCCTGCATTCTGATGCCAGCGCCGCAGAGGGTATGGGATTGGGCCTTGCAATCGTGGAGCGCGCCTGTGGGCTGTTGCAACATCCAATCCAGCTGTATTCCGAAGTAGGCAAAGGCACTGGATTCTCAGTCGAAGTGCCGTTGGCGCGGGAAGAGCAGACCACATCTAGCAGCGCCCCTGCGGCCCACGATCCGGGCTCCAAGGTACTTGGTAACACGGTCGTATTGTTGATTGAGAATGATGAAAACCTTCGTAGTGCACTGACCATGACCATCGAATCCTGGGGGGTCGAGGTTTTGGAGAGCGAAAGCGAAGACGAAGCAATCAATCTTCTTCGTGAAATTGACATTTTGCCCGATGCAATAGTTGCCGATTTTCAGTTGAACCACGATAGAACCGGTGTCGACGCCATACATGCCCTGACGAACGAATTTGGACCTCTGCCCGGCTGCGTTATTTCGGCCAACCGATCACCTGAACTGGCCAGGCGCTGCAAGCGCGCCAATCTGCCTTTGCTCTACAAACCGCTTGATGCGCAACTTTTGCGGTCAACGCTGGAGTCATCGATTGAACAACGCAACTGAGCAGCACTGGAAACGTGTATGTTTTCAGGCGATTTCTGTCTGTGGGTTGGCACCTGTTCGATGTAGCATCGACAAAACCTCTGCCTTCCAGCCGGCTTTGATCTGCAACGCTAGCTGGGACGGAGGCCGGTGGTTCGGTGACAGGATCGCATATTCATACCTCAACGGTTCACTGAAGGGCAAAAACACGACACGGTCGTTTGAAATGTTCAACTCCCGCTCGGTAACGACTGTCAACGGATCGACAATCGTGCAGCATTGGCCCGATCCGACAAAGGGGATAAGCGGCAGAAAATATTGGCAGGTCACGGTTGGTGTGTAATTCGCCGAGACCATCTGAAACGCTTGTCGCACTTTTTCCTGAAACGGATGCGTGTCATGCAGCCCGCCCATTGGAACTCCGTCAAGATCGGATATCGTAATGGCGCTTTCTTTCGCCAGAGGGTTGTCTCTGTCCAGCGCGCAAAAACAGTCGCCGCTTATGATCTCGGCTGAGAACTGTGGTTGCTTACCTGTCGGATGCTCAAAATCCGCAAACCCGAAATCGATGTTCTGAGTACCCGCCAGTTCCATAATCTGCGGAGAGCTGCGGGTTGAAAGTGTAATTTGTATATCGGGGTTTCCACCAACTGAACGGCTGATGAAATTCGGAAAGGCAAAAGTGGAAGGGCCTGGCATCGCTGCAATATTCAAACTACCGGAACTCCCTTTAAGAAGTCCGTGCATCGTATTGGAAATCGTAGATAATCTGTCCAGAATACCGGTGGTTTCTGACAATAGGTAGTGCGCTTCCGGTACTGGAATCAAACGGCGCCCTCTTCGTTCGAACAGGATCAGCCCCAAACTTTTTTCTAGGTTCTTGAGCGCAAGGCTGATGGCCGGCTGTGTCCGGTTCAGCTTTTTTGCGGTTTGAGAGATAGAGCCGCTTTCCATCACCTCACGAAAAACAGTCAATTGAGTAAGGTTCATTCCACATCCATAAGCCAAACTTCAGTTTAGTTAAATATAACAAATTTGTATTTATGGTAAATCTCCATAGGCTGATTGGATCAGAGTTCGGACAAACCGAATCCAATGATCCAAAACTGGGAGTTTACGATGAGACTGATGAAATGCCTGACAGGTCTGGCTTTGGCAGGCGCTATGGCCGCGCCTGCACTTGCACAGGACCCAACTTTTTTCCGTATTGGCACCGGTGGTGCAGGCGGCACTTATTTTCCGATTGGCGGAACTATCGCAAATGGGATCTCGGCCCCTCCGGGCTCGCGCCCCTGCGAAGAGGGTGGTCAGTGCGGCGTACCCGGCCTGATCGCGATTGCACAATCAACAACTGCGTCAGTCTTTAACAACGCGGCAGTGGAGAATGGCGAGCTTGAGGCCGGTCTGGCCGCCGCTGATGTCACCCGTTCGATGTATCTGGGCGAAGGCAAGTTCGAAGGCAAGCCGCATCCCAAGCTGCGCATTGTGGCAAACCTGTTCCCAGAGGATCTGCATCTGGTTCTGCCCGCAGGTCAGACCATTGGTGACCTGAGCGATCTCAAAGGCAAGCGCGTGGGTATCGCACAGGCTGGTTCAGGCACACAGGTGGCCGTGCTGCAGATGTTGGATGCATGGGGCGTAAACCGCGATAACATGGACGAAGCAGAGCTGAACAACAGTCAGAGCGCCGAGCGTCTGGCCGATGGGCAGCTGGACGCGTATTTCTACGCAGCTGGCTGGCCGGTCGCCGCTATGGTGCAGTTGTCATCGACAAAAGGCATGAACCTGCACTCGTTCAGTGACGAAGACCTTGCCAAGATTAACGAGATCATTCCGGCCTATATCCCTTCCGCCATACCGGGCGGTGTGTATGAAGGGATTGACTCCGAAACCAAGACCCCAGCGGTCAGCGCTATGCTGGTTGTGTCGTCGGATCTGTCCGAAGAACTGGTCTATCAGCTGACCAAAGCACTGTGGAACGACAACACCCGAAAACTGCTGGACAACGGTCACGCCAAAGGCAAGCAGATCACAGCTGACACAGCTTTGGACGGGGTCGAAGCACTGGGTGTCCCGCTGCATCCTGGTGCAGAGAAGTTCTATAAAGAAGCAGGCCTTCTGCAGTAATCGAACCTCATTGAAGCCTGTCGTCGGTGCCCCTGTGCGGGGCACCGCACTCTCCTTACACGCGCAATCAGAGGGCCATCATGTCCGAGACCGAAACACGCGATGACCACGACCTGACAGCCGAAGAACTGGCAGCCATCGAAGAACAGTTCGACGAAGGCGCCGCAGTACGTCAGGTTACACCGAACACGGCCAAGGTTCTGCGGGTTGTTGCCCTGTTATTCGCGTCCTATGAATTCTTCACCGCAGGTTTCGGCTTGCCGGCGGACCACTGGCACATGGGCATTTATCTGGCCCTGTTATTCATACTGGTTTACGCGACCATTCCGATTGTCGGGGCCAAAAACCTATATGCGCTCAAAATCAGCAGGTTTCGTATCGGGAACGTCCCGCTTTATGACCTGGTATTCATGGCATTTGGCATCGTTGCGGCGCTTTACGTTGGATTTGCCTGGCGCGGTATTCCCTTTCTCGGGATCGAGGAACAGACTTTTCGTATGGGTAATCCCAACAATTACGATGTCTTTCTTGGCGTGGTTATCATTCTGCTGGTACTTGACATCGCCCGTCGCACGCTGGGTTGGGTGCTGCCGCTGATTATCTGCGTATTCATCTCTTACGCTCTGCTTGGTCCTTATTTTCCCGGTTTGTTGCAGCATCCCGGTGTAAATTTCAAAACCTTCGTGTCGTCGATGTACTTTCCGCAGGAAGGCATCTATGGCGTCACGCTTTGGGTCGTTTCGACCATAGTCTTCCATTTCGTTTTGTTTGGTGTGATCGCGCAGCGCACCGGGTTGGGACAGTTGTTTATCGACAATGCCACCATTCTGGCGGGTCGCTATACAGGTGGCCCGGCCAAGGTGTCGGTCGTTTCATCGGCATTCTTTGGAACGATCTCGGGGTCTTCGGTCGCCAACACGGTTTCAACCGGAGCGCTAACCATCCCGAACATGAAACGCCTGGGTTATCCGGGCCATTTCGCGGGCGGGGTCGAGGCCGCTTCCTCGGCGGGCGGCCAGATCACCCCGCCCATCATGGGAGCCGCGGCCTTTATCATGGCCGAGTTCCTGGAGGTGCCTTACACCACTATTGTCATTGCCGCGATCTTCCCGGCGCTTCTTCACTACGTCGGTGTCTTTGCAGTTGTGCATCTGATGGCGCGCAAGCTGAACCTGAAGGGTCTGACGAAAGAGCAATTACCGCAGCTTAAAGCTGTCTGGGCTGAAGGTTGGGCCAATATCGTGCCCCTGATTGGCCTGCTGGTGGTGCTGTTTACCGGTTACACGCCATTCATGTCGGCCTTCTGCGGCATATCGCTGGCGGTGATCGCGGGTATGTCGCGTATCAAGCAGCCACCAACGCTGATTTACGCGGCGGCGTTTCTGGCCTTTGTGTTGTGGAAATTCTCGGATGGCGGGTTCGACCTGACAATGACCGCGATACTCTGCGCGCTGTCTGTGACAGCCACACTGAACCCACAAAAACGTATCGAAGTACCCGAGATGCTGGCTGCTGTCGAACTGGGCGTAAAATACTCGCTGGCGGTGGGTGCCGCTGCCGCCGCTGTCGGTATTGTTGTGGGTGTGATCAACACCACCGGTATCGGCTTTCGTATCGGATTTATGGTCACGCAAGGGGCGGGCAATCTGGCGACGGATCTTTATAATATGATCTCGTTCGGCAGCTTCCAGCTGTTTGCAATTGAAGACCTGCAACTGTTCATCTCCCTGATCTTCATCGCTGTCGTCTGCATTTTGATGGGGGCGGGTATTCCGACCACCGCGCTTTACATCATGCTGGTTTCTGTCGCGCAGCCCGCGCTGGCCCAGTTGGGTGTTCCGCCCATCGCAAGCCACCTGTTCGTGCTTTACTACGGTGTGGTATCCGAAATTACACCTCCGGTCTGTACCTCGGCTTATGCGGCAGCTGCGATCGCCAACTCAAATCCGTTCCGCACCGGGCTGTCCGCGTTTACGCTCGGGTTGGGCAAGGTGATAGCGCCGATGGCATTCGTCTATGCGCCGGTTTTGTTGTTCGTGTCCTCCACAGGGTTTGATTTTTGGGAATTCACATATACTGCGGCAAGCTGCATAGCGGGGGTCATCGCTCTGTCCGCGGCGGTCGTCGGCTATTGGCTGCAACCGCTCAACGTATTTTCTCGTATTCTGATGGCCTTTGCCGGGATCATCTTCGTGGCACCCACGTTAACGGCTGACCTGATCGCGCTGGCAGTGGCGTCACCCGTGATCGTTGCGCAGTTGATCGCCCGTACCCGAACTCAAGCAACGGCCTGACATGTCTGAACGTGTTACCATAATTGGCGCCGGGATCGTCGGCATCTGCTGCGCGCTGTCATTGCAGGAACGTGGCAAAACCGTGCGGTTGATTGACCGGGGAGAGCCCGGGCAGGAGACCTCATTCGGTAATGCCGGTGTCGTCTCGCCATGGTCAGTGATCCCCCAAGCGGTTCCCGGTATCTGGAAGGCAATCCCCCGGATGCTGCTGGACCCCAAAAGCGCCCTGTCCGTCAGGGCCTCGTTCTGGCCGAGGATGGTCCCTTGGGGCATGAGGTTTTTGAGGGCATCTGATGAACGATCGGTCCGCCGAATCTCGGATGCGATGGAGCTTCTTTGCAGACCGTCGATAGAGTTGTATCGACGTCATTTGCAGAACACTGGTTATGAAGACCTGATTGTCGATTCCAACTACATCCATGCTTTCCGACACCCGAATCAAGCTGACCTGAAGGCGCTGGGATATCTGATCCGACAGGAGAAAGGTGGGCAACTCGAGAGGATCGACGGCCCAGAGTTGCGCCGAATTGAACCCGCTCTATCCGAGGATTTCGAAGCAGCGATCCTTATCAAAGGTCAGGCACGGATTACATCACCCGGTCAGATTGGCGCGGTTCTGGCTGAAAAAGCGCGCCAACAAGGCGCTGAGTTTATTCGGGCCGAAGTTCGAAAACTGAACCGTACCGACGAGGGGCGGTGGCATCTGACAACCCAGACCGATACGCTTCAGGCTGATACAGTCATATTGGCTGCAGGTGTGTGGTCTGCCGAGCTTTTGAAACCTTTGGGTCTGTCTGTGCCGCTGGCTGCTGAACGCGGGTATCATGTTCAGTTCCCCGCACCTTTGGCGAGCCTTCAGAATTCGGTCATGGATGTGGATGCCAAAGTGGTTGCCAGTTCGATGCAGGGCGGGCTGCGTGTGGCAGGCACCGCCGAGTTTGCGCGTGTAGATGCCCCGCCCGATCCACGAAAACAGGCGTTACTGACGCGACAAGCCAAGGCAATGATACCGGATCTGAATACCGCCGACACGCAATTCTGGATGGGGCGCCGCCCATCGTTTCCAGACAGCTTGCCTGCCATCGGGCCGATTGACGGGCATCAGGGATTGTTCAGCGCTTTCGGTCATTCCCACTATGGCCTGATGATGGCGCCTAAAACCGGAGAGCTTGTGGCCGATCTGGTAGCTGGACAGCGTCTGAACATCAGTCTGGACCCATTTGCCTTGTCGCGGTTTTGAAACACGCGAAGCGACTTCTCGAGAAGGATCACAACGTCATGCCGATCTACCCAGGTGGACAGAATATCTGCGGGGCATCCATCGGGGTTTTGTGCCTGGAAAGCTATTTCCCCAAACCTCCGGGCCATATCAAAAACCCATCGAGTCTTCCGTTCCCGGTGCTGTATGAGATGATTGAAGGCGTCACAGTACCAAAGCTGCTGAACAACCCGACACCAGAGTTGCTGGAGCCCTTCATCAAAGGCGCGCAGAGGCTTGAATCCGAAGGTGTGCGGGCCATCACTGGCAGTTGCGGGTTTCTTGCATTGTTCCAGAAAGAGCTGGCCGAAGCCGTGTCCGTGCCCGTTTTTGCCTCAAGCCTGATTCAGGTGCCGCTGGCTTATTACATGACCGGTGCCAGTGCACCGGTAGGAGTGATAACCGCCGATTCCTCGGCGCTGACGCAACGCCATTTCGATGGAGTTGGGGCAGGGGATATCCCCGTAGCTGTGCAGGGTCTTGAGAACACGACCGAGTTCGCCGAAGTCATCCTGCGCAATACGCGCACCCGAATGGATACCGATCTGATTGAGGCTGAAGTTCTGAATGCTGTACGCAAACTGAAACGCGATACACCGGAAATCCGTTCGCTGGTACTGGAATGCACCGATCTACCGCCTTACGCGGCCTCAATTCAGAAGGAATTGAGCCTGCCGGTTTATGATCTGGTGACCTTGGCACATATGGCCCATTCGGTAAGCACGCGTAGCCCGTATCGCGGACTTATGCCGTGGGTTTGATGTGGACACTGCCTGGCGTGCTGACTTGATGAACAGCCAAACTGAAACGGCCTGACTGCGGAGTGAACCAAGGGTCTTCCCCTTGCCGAAACGGCTGGTTAAGAAGTTCTTCCACCGTCGCTTCAGGAGGCACCATTGGACCGTATCGCCCGCACTATCGCCACCGAGATTAAGGCACGTTCCGAGCAGGTCGGTGCCGCGATCAAGCTATTGGACGAAGGTGCAACCGTGCCTTTTGTCGCCCGATACCGGAAAGAAGCAACCGGAGGATTGGACGACACCCAATTGCGCCTGCTGTCTGAGCGGCTGACTTATCTGCGCGAGCTTGAAGCGCGGCGTGAAACCATCCTGAACTCGATCAAGGATCAGGGCAAACTGACCGACGATCTGAGTAAATCCATTGCGCGCGCGGAAACCAAAGCGCAGTTGGAAGACATTTATCTGCCGTATAAGCCAAAACGGCGCACCAAGGCGATGATTGCACGCGAAAATGGGCTTGAACCTTTGGTTGACGCTATTCTGGCGGACCGCAACTGCGACCCTGAAATATTAGCCGCGGCGTACCTCACCGAGGCGGTAACAACGACCCGGGATGCTTTGAACGGTGCGCGGGATATTTTGACCGAGCGGTTGACAGAAAACGCCGCTCTGCTGGGCGAATTGCGCAGTTTCATGCAGCACGAGGCTCTGCTCAGCGCAAAGGTCATAGAAGGCAAGGAAAAGGACGGTACCAAGTTCAGTGACTACTTTGACCATTCCGAATTGTGGGCGGACGTGCCGTCACATCGGGCATTGGCGATGCTGCGGGCATCCAAAGAGGGCATCGTCACGCTGGATATCGCGCCTGAACCGGAGTTTGGTGCCGCGCGGGCCGAGACGATTGTCGCCGCCCATCTACAGACACGTGGCACTGGGCTAGCAGACGTGTGGTTGCGCAAAGTCGCGGGCTGGACTTGGCGGGTGAAACTTTCGCTCTCAATGATGGTCGAACTGATGGCTGATCTGCGCAGCCGGGCGCAGGACGAAGCCATTCAGGTCTTCTCGCGAAACCTCAAGGATCTGCTGTTTGCCGCACCGGCAGGTGCCAAGGCGACCTTGGGCCTGGATCCGGGCATTCGTACGGGCGTAAAGGCTGCTGTTGTTGATGCAACCGGCAAGGTTGTCGCCACCGACACCTTGTACCCGTTTCAGCCGAAGAATGATCTGCGAGGTGCACAGGCCAGTATCCTCAATCTGATATCAGCTCATCGGATCGAACTGATCGCAATCGGGAACGGGACGGCCAGCCGTGAAACCGAAAGATTGGTTGCAGACACTCTTGCACTTCTACCCAAGACGGTGAAAGCACCAACAAAAGTTGTGGTGTCAGAAGCTGGCGCTTCGGTCTATTCCGCATCTGAACTGGCTGCGCGCGAATTTCCGGATCTGGATGTCTCGCTACGTGGAGCGGTCTCGATTGCGCGCCGATTGCAGGACCCTTTGGCCGAGCTGGTTAAAATCGAACCGAAATCCATCGGTGTTGGCCAGTATCAGCATGATGTGGATCAGCATCGCCTGTCACAGTCGCTGGATTCCGCGATCGAGGATGTGGTGAATGCTGTCGGGGTTGATCTGAACACCGCATCTGCCCCTTTGCTGTCACGCGTGTCTGGTCTGGGTCCGGCGCAGGCCGAAGCGATTGTCACCCACCGTGATCTGAATGGGCCCTTCCTATCGCGGAAGGATTTGCTGTCAGTCGCCCGCCTTGGACCACGTGCGTTCGAACAATGCGCCGGTTTCCTGCGCATCAGGGACGGTTCCGAGCCTTTAGATGCGTCTTCAGTGCACCCTGAAGCCTATGACATTGCGCGCCGGGTCGTTGCCGCCTGCGGTCGCGACATCCGAAACATCATGGGCCATGATGGCGCGTTAAAGGGGTTGCGGGCGGAACAATTTGTAACTCAGGATTTCGGCCTGCCGACAGTTCGGGACATCTTTGCCGAACTGGAAAAGCCCGGTCGCGACCCCCGCCCCAGTTTCGTCACCGCATCTTTCACCGATGGCATCGAAGAAATCACCGATCTGAAGCCCGGAATGGTTTTGGAAGGCACAGTCACCAACGTCGCCGCCTTCGGCGCTTTTGTGGATATCGGCGTGCATCAGGATGGGCTGGTTCATGTCAGCCAGCTGGCGGATCGGTTTGTCAAAGATCCGCATGACGTGGTTAAAACCGGGCAGGTGGTTAAAGTACGTGTAGTCGATGTTGATGTCGCGAGAAAGCGCATTGGGTTGACCATGCGAAAACAAGGGGGTGGAGGAAACCGTCGCGGAGGATGAAGTGAACTGTGCTTCTGAACCCGTGTTTGACAGCTTCAGCTTAGTGCCTTGCACGTGTTCCAATCCATGATTACGACTAGGTTGGCAGGAATGAAGGTGATGTTGGCACCCCGGAAAAATTGGGCTGAACGATCTTTTCTTCCATGGAGATTTGCAAAGACCGGGGTTTGTAGCGGTTGGCTGGCTCGTAGTCTTGGGTAATGTCTTAAACTCAACCTTGTACCAGAGCGGATCAGTAAACCTTAGGAACTTCACCTTTTCGCAAACCAGAGGATATGCATGACACATGTCGTGACACTGAATGCCGGATCGTCTTCGATGAAGTTCGGCCTGTTCGAACTGACAGAAGACGATCCAGTCATGGTGTGCACCGGTGTGGTCGAACGGATCGGCGAGCCAGAACCAATCGTCAAGGCGCGGTCATCTGGCGGTGGAGTTCTGGCGAATGGCACGGCAGGTGATATTCACGATCACGCTGCTGCACTGGACTGGGTACTGAACCTGTTGTCACGGGCCTTCCCCAGTTGCGAGGTCACCGCGGTTGGGCATCGTATTGTTCACGGCGGACCTGAGATCGATACGCCTTTGCCGTTGACCGCCGCTGCTTTGGAGGAGTTGGACAAGCTCTCTCCGTATGCACCTCTGCACCAACCGCATAACCTAGCTGGCGTCAAGGCAGCTATGGAACGTTTTCCGAATGCCGCCCAGATTGCCTGTTTCGACACGGCCTTTCATCGCAACCACCCCTGGGAGAACGACGTATTCGCCCTGCCGCGCGAGTATTACGACAAAGGCGTCCGACGCTATGGTTTTCACGGGCTTAGTTATGAATACATCTCAGACCATTTGGCCAAAACCGCGCCGCTTTTGCACGCGGGGCGGGTTGTGGTTGCGCATTTGGGTAACGGAGCGTCGATGTGTGCCATGATCGGGGGGCGATCCGTCGGTTCGACCATGGGGTTTTCGTCGTTGGACGGGCTGCCGATGGGATCCCGTTGCGGTCAGCTTGATCCCGGTGTCTTGTTGTATCTGATGGATCAGGAAGGGTTGAGCGCCTCAGAGATTTCCGACCTTCTGTTTCGCAAATCAGGGTTGCTGGGTCTTTCGGGACTTTCAAGCGACATGCGCACTCTTGAAAAAGCAGATACCCGCGAAAGCCGACAGGCCATTAGCTATTTCACGTTCCGCATCCGCCGCGAACTTGGGGCAATGGCCGCAATATTGGGCGGTATTGATGCCTTGATCTTCACAGGTGGTATCGGAGAAAACTCGCGCCTTGTACGCGACAGGGTATGTTCCGGAATGGGCTGGCTGGGGATTGAACTGGATCCCGATGCCAACGCGGACAATAATCGGATCATTTCGACAGATCTGTCCCGAGTGGTCGCCATGGTTATCCCGACAAATGAAGAGCTGGTTATTGCCCGTGCGGCCGCCGATCTGTTGGCAAATCGATCCCATCGGAAAAGCGCTTAACCCGGCTGGTACGTCCAGCGATACGAGGGTGGGGTCGGCCCTTTGTTGCGACCACCTTGCTGCATCTGCTCCCAGGCATGTGCCAGAATACCTACTGATCGGGACAGGCAGAAAAGGCCGCGCGCCAATGGTGGCGCAAACCCAAGCTCGGCATAAATAACTGCGGTTGCGCCATCGATGTTCATCGGGACGGGTTTACCCTTACGCCGCGCAATTTCTGCCTCGATCTGCTGCGCAATGCGCATGAATTGCCCATCGCAAGCACCGGTTTTCACCGCTTCGGCGACCAAGTCCATCAGGCGCGGCGCGCGGGGGTCTGTGGGCGTGTGAAACCTGTGTCCAAAACCCGGAAGTATCTTTCCGTGGCTTTCGATCCACGCATCGATTGCCTGCGCCAAAGTGCCAGGGTAATGGCCCACAAAGTGGTAGAGTTCCACGGCCTGCTCGCCGGCCCCTCCATGAATGTCGCCCAACATGTTCACCGCGCTTGCCATCGCGTTGTTGAGGGGCAGGCCACATGTAACCGCCATGCGCGCGGTCGCAATCGATGGGGCCTGAGGACCGTGGTCGACTGCCGCGACCAGCGCGGCTTCGAACAATTTGGCCTGCGCTTTTGATGGGCGGTCTCCACGTACCATAAACCAGATCATTTCCGTGAAACCAAGACGTCCGATCAGGTTTTGAATCGGCTCTCCGCGCAGGTCTATCCGGCCAGGTTCCATATCGATGATGGATGTTGCCCACCAATCTGCCACATCGCTCATATGATCCCCTCTCTGCTTAGCGCGTCGATTTCCGCGTCGGTCAATCCGATTTCGGACCACACCGCTTTGTTGTCGGCCCCAAGCTTTGGTGGTGCGATTTGCGGCATTCGCCGGATGCCATCCATTACGACGGGACTGCCTGCAAGCTGCATCTGTTCGCCGTGAACCTGTAAAGAGCCAATCAGACCGCGATCGGAAAGTTGCGGGTCTGCAAGGGCTTCGGGCACGGTCAAAACTTGTCCGGCTGGTACTCCCAATGCATTTAGTGCACTCACCCATTGGGACGCAGCCTTCGTTCTTAGGGTTCGTTCCAGTTCTGAGCGTAAGGCGTGGCGGTTTCTTTTGCGGTCTTCACGCGTTGCGTAGTCGGGGTTGTTCAGCAGGTCATCCCGCCCCAGATAGCGGGCAAGTGCCTGCCATTGCTCGTCCCGATTGGCCGCGATGTTGATCGGGCTGTCCAGCGTGGCAAACGTACCTGAGGGGGCCGAGGTTGTGTTCTCATTCCCATGCGCTCCGGGCGTTACGCCACCCACCAGATAATTTGAAACAACCCAACCCATTGTCGAAATAACGGCTTCGGACATCGCAACATCCAGATAGGTGCCGCGTGGGTTGGCGTTCAATGCCGCCGCGACTGCAAAGGCGGCCGTCATCCCCCCGACCGTGTCCGCCAACGGATAGCCGACGCGATACGGTGCCGTGTCGGGGGCGCCGGTGATTGACATCACGCCGCTGATACCCTGCACAATCTGGTCATAAGCTGGATCGCCGCGCCGGGGGCCATCCTGCCCGAACCCGCTGATGGCGCAATAGATCAGGTTGGGATTAACGTTGCGCAGAACTTCATAACCAAGACCAAGACGATCCATTACTCCGGGCCGGAAGTTTTCCACCAGAACTTCAGCTGACTGGACAAGGCGTTTCAGCAGCGCCTTGCCCTTTTCCGATTTCATGTCCAGCGTGACAGACTTTTTTCCGGCGTTCTGCGCCAGAAAACTGATCCCCATCCCCGCCTTGTTCCTGGCGGGATCTGCACCCAGAACGCGAGCAAGGTCGCCACCACCGGGGCGTTCGACCTTGATCACGTCGGCACCCATCAATGCCAGTTGGTAGCAGCAATACGGACCCGCGAGGACATTGGTCAGATCGAGAACCCGTATTCCCGCCAGCGGGTCAGTCACCTTCGGCAACCCCTTCCGCCCGGGCCTGTGCACGGCGCGCGCGGTAGCTGGGTAGGAGCACCAGAAGCGCCGCAATAACCAGCAGACCCAGCGTCATCGGGCGTTCCCAGATAAAGGCGATACCATCGTACAACTGCATGGACCGTGAGAAGTTGTCTTCCATCATACCGCCGAGGATGAAACCGATCAGCAGTGGTGCCAGTGGGTAATCAGCAAATTTCAACGCCGTTGCACATACCCCAAAACCCACCAGTATCAGCAGTTCGGTTGCATTGTTCTGTCCGATATAGGCCCCCATCAGAGTAAAGAACAAAATAAAGGGGATCAGATAGTTACGCGGCACCGAGAGAACTTTGGCAATATAGGGGATCAGCGGCAGATTCAGGATCAGAAGTACCAGATTGCCAATGAACATGGACATGATGACCGCCCAAAAGATCTGCGGTTCGTCCAGCATAAGGCGTGGGCCCGGCGTCACGTTCAGGGCAATCAATGCGCCAAGCAGGATCGCCGTCGTTCCCGATCCGGGAATGCCAAGCGTCAGAAGCGGCACGAACGAGCCTGTACAGGCGGCGTTGTTTGCTGTTTCAGGCGCGGCCAGCCCTTTGATTGACCCTTTGCCGAATTCGTCCTGCTCGGCCTTTGGAGCGATGTTACGTTCGACTGCGTAGCCCAGAAAACTGGCAATCGTTGCGCCTGCACCGGGCAGAACGCCGATGAAAAACCCTTGGATAGACTGGCGGCCAATCACCGGAGCAATGGCTTTGGCTTCCTCCCTGCTTATGCGCAGGTCCTTGATTTCACCTTCTTCGCCCTTAAGGTCCTTGGGTTTGAGAACAAGAAACAGCGCCTCGGGTAACGCGAACATGGCCATTGCAAGTGTGATAAAGCCAAAGCCCGACTGCAAATCCATGATGCCCATGGTGAAACGAGGCATATTGAACAGTGCGCCTTCGCCAACGGTGGCCATGATCAATCCAAGGATTGTCATTATGATAGCCTTGGCAACCTGACCTGTTCCCGCAAAGGCGGCAATGGCCGACAAGCCGACAACCATCAGCGCGAAATACTCGGCTGAATGGAAAAGCAACGCAACAGACGACAGGGCAGGGGCGAAAATCATCAAAAGCAATGCGCCTAGCGTACCGCCTGCAAAACTCGCGATTGCTGCAATGGTCAGGGCTTTGCCCGCTTTGCCCTGACGTGCCATTGGGTAGCCGTCAAAGCTTGAGGCGACGGTACCCGCGACCCCCGGCGCATTCAGCAGAATAGAAGAGGTCGAACCACCAAAAATGGCGCCATAATACACACCGGCCAGCAAGATCAGCGCAGCGGACGGGTCGCCCATGGAAATAGCTACCGGGATCATGATGGCGATGATCGACATCGGGCCCAGACCCGGCAGCATTCCGATGAATGTGCCAATCAGACAGCCCGCCACGACCATCAGCAGATTTTGCAGTGAGAATGCCGTTTGCAGGCCAATCAGAAGTCCTTCAAGCATGTCAGCCTCCGAAAATGCCGGGCAAAGGGCGCATGTATATGCCAAGGACTTCCTGAACCAGATACCAGACCGTACCGGTGGCGATCAGGGCGACGGGCAGCATGATATGCCATTTTCGTTCACCCAGGATAAAAGACCCAAAGATCAGGAAGGCTGAAGTTGAGATCAGGAACCCGACGGGACGCAGGCACAACGCGTAGACAACCATCAGAACCAGCAGCATGATCGCCTGACCAAGATGGTAATCGCCCAACCGCCGGTAATCGATTTCAGGTTCGCTGGGTTCAGCCTTTTCAAAGCCCAGCAGAATGATCGTGGCCGTGATTATCCCCAGAATAGACAGCACTTTGGGGAAAGTGCTTGGCCATATGGGGTTTCTTTGCATGAAAGGGGGAAGACTACTGTCCATCGTGAACCAAGCGGCGTAGCCATATGTTAAACAAACACCCAGAAGAATGAGCGCGATCCAGCGATCCAGCGCCATGAGACCCCCTCCTTTTTTTCGTCGTCAGGGATGGCAGAGCGGGTTACCGCTCTGCCCAAATTGTATTCAGAGGAAGCCCAGCTTCTTCATCAGATCACCGATCTGTTGTTCCTGCTGCTCAAGAAATGACCGGAAATCATCGCCCGAGTTGTGGATGTTCACCCAACCGTTGCGTGCACGAACCTCTTCCCATTCCGGGGTGTCGTACATCTTGGCAATCGCGGCCTGGTATGCTGCAAGCTTGTCCTCGGGCAGACCCGGGGCCGCAAAGAAGCCACGCCAGTTCACAAAGGTGGTGTCGATGCCCTGTTCTTTCATGGTCATCGCGTCTGGGGCGGCCTCTACGCGATCTGCCGATGTGACGCCGATGATTTTGACTTCACCTGCATTGGCCAGATCGACGGCTTCAGAGAAACCTGTAGACAGCGCTGCGATCTCACCGGACAGAAGGGCAGCCATGGCTTTGCCACCCGCATCATATGGAATGTACTTCACGCCAAGCGCATCTTTTCCGGCCGCTTCCATCACCATGGCTGCGACCAGGTGGTCCATACCACCAGGAACCGAGCCACCGCCGATGGCCGTGTTGCCCGGGTCGGCGTCGAAGGCTGCCAGCAGATCACTCATAGAGTTGATGGGGCTGTCTTTGCCGACAACAATGGCTGCGTAATCACCGATCGTACCCGACACCAGCGTCAGGTCGCGGAAGTTGTGAGGGAACACGCCAGTCAACGAACGGATCACGATTGGCGTGGAGTTTACCATCAATGTCCCGTGGTTGCTGTCGGCGTTTTCAATTAGATAGCCGATGGCTTTGCCGCCACCACCGCCTGACATGTTTTCATAAGACGCGGTGCCCACAAGGCCGGCGTTCGTCAGCGCTTCGCCGGTGCCGCGGGCGGTACCGTCCCAACCACCACCGGCGCCGCCGGGGATCAGAAAGTGGATGCTGTCCACTACCTGGTCTTCAGCCAGAACAGGTCCTGCAAGACCTACTGCAGCTACAGCTGCGATAAGGGCGCGACGGCCCAGTGCGAATGTTGTCATGATGTCCTCCCATTTGACAACGGGCCGCATGGCGGCTCAGATTGGGAAAACTTAAACACACCAACCTGACATCAACCTGTCATGCACGAGAATAGTGTTAAGACCCGATGAAATTTCTACTTGTCGAAGACAATCTTGACCTCGCAAACGCGATCGGCTCCCGCATGAGGTTGGACGGCCATGTGGTTGATCACGCTTCAAAACTGGACGATGCGACAGCCTTTGTTGAATCGCAGGAATACGATCTGATCCTGCTGGATATCATGCTGCCGGACGGGGACGGTCGCGATTTCCTCAAGCGACATCGCGCGAGCCATTTGGACACGCCGGTGATCGTTTTGACGGCCCGCAGTCAGGTTTCGGATCGAATCGGCTCGCTTGATCTGGGTGCTGACGATTATGTCACCAAGCCGTTTGATCATGCCGAGCTTGAAGCGCGCTGCCGCGCAGTTCTGCGTCGCAAATCCGGGAATACGAAGACAACGATAGAAGTCGGTGGCATCGTATTCGATCCCCTGGCGGGCCATCTTACCGTGGGTGACGAGACCGTGTCGCTGCGGAATCGTGAACTGCGCCTGCTGGAATTGTTCATCAGCGCACCTGGTCAGGTTTTTTCGAAACAAAAACTAACCGACCGGCTTTTTTCTTATGATGATGATGTCTCTGATAACGCGATCGAAGTTTATGTGGGCCGCCTGCGCAAGCATCTGGAACCCTCGGACCTGAAGATCACCACGCTTCGTGGGCTGGGATACAGACTTGACCATGCCTCCTGATCCCAATGTGTCAGGATCGCTGCGGAACAGGCTGGTTCTGACACTGATCGGCGGCGCGGCCATACTTGCGTTCCTGCTGTTTGTCGCAGTCCGAAACTATGCTGCGCAGGTCGCGCAACAGGGGCAAGACAACATACTTGGTGCATCAGTGGCCTCAATCCTCGATGCGGCCGCCTTGCGGGAAGGGGTGTTGGAGGTCGATATCCCATATGCCGCCTTCGCGATGCTAAGCACCCCTGCGGACGACCGGATCTTCTATTCTATTTTTCAGGACGGCACGTTTCTTTCCGGATACGAGGATTTTCCACCGACCATTGGACCGCGTGACGGAAAATCGCTTTTCAGTTCCAGTCAGATTCGCGGTGAAACCATTCGTCAGGTCAGCGCCAGCCGGACTTTGGTGGGATTGGATAAGCAAACCGAACTGGTGGTCGCGCTGGGGCAGACACAAGACGCGTTGGCCGAAACTCTGGACCAGATTTCGCGCAATGCGGCGATTCTGGGCGTAGGGTTCTTTGCCCTTGCTGCCGCTCTTTCCTTTTGGGCGACGTCCTCGACCATCGGGCAGTTGAATAGATTGACAACCTCTGTCACCCGCCGTGGGCCGCAGGATCTGAGCCCGTTCAAAAAGCCGGTACCCCGCGAAATGGCCCCGTTGGTTGCTTCACTGAACTCATTGATGGGTCGGCTTGATCAGTCACTCAGCCAGTCAGAAGACTTTATTGCCGAGGCGGCCCACCGTGTTCGCACCCCTCTTGCTACGGTCAGGTCCTATGCTGACGCCACTTTGCAAAGGGTTGAAAAAGAAGAAAACCGCGAGGCGCTGCGCTCGATGGTGCGCGCCATTGACGAAAGCTCTCGTGCAGCCGGACAGCTGTTGGATCATGCGATGATCACGTTCCGGGCTGACCACCTTGAGCGGGAAGACATTGACCTGAACGCTTTGGTCAGTGACCTTGTGCAGCGCCTGACACCAATTGCCGAGATGAAGGACTTGTCGTTGTCGCTTTGTGGCGACCCACAGGTCATGTATTCAGGTGACCCCATCCTCATTCAAAACGCCGTGCGCAACATGATTGACAACGCACTTAAATATGCTCCGGCCGACAGTTCTGTTCGCATCGAAGTCACGTCGGAGCCATGGGCTCAAATCCGGGTAAAAGACCGTGGCCCGGGGTTTCCCTTAAACGAAATTGACACTCTCACGCGTCGGTTTGAACGGGGTAAGAACGCAAGTGGTACCATTGGGTCCGGTTTGGGCCTGACCATCGCGCAGGACGTTGCAACAGCGCATGGTGGAGCGCTTGCCTTGTCCAACAGACAGGGAGGCGGCGCATGCGTTACATTATCGCTTTAGTCTTCCTTTGGTTTCCCGCTGTCACACAGGCGCAAGTCTGGGAGGATCGGCAAGTATTCAACGCCGAAGCAGACGAGGCACATATTCGGGTCATCTCAAGCACCGATACGTTTTTGTTTGAGCCTATGATTTCCAGCTTTATCAAGGAAAACCCTGACATTTCTGTCGAGTATTTGGTGACGGGTACTGCCGACATCGATCGGATCGTGCGCACCGCACCGGAAGATTTCGATATTGTCATTTCCAGCGCCATGGACCTGCAACTGAAACTGGCCAATGACGGTTATGGACGCGTGATTGATGACATATCGCTGCCATCCTGGGCGCAGTGGCATCGCAGTCTTTTCGCCTTCACGTTCGAGCCCGCGACCATCGTGATCAACCGTGCCGCCTTTTCCGGCGCGCCTGTCCCAGAGACCCGACAGCAACTGATTGAAGCTCTTCGAATGCGACCGGACAGCTTTCGGGGCCGGGTGGGAACTTATGACATCCGTCAGTCCGGTCTAGGGTATCTGTTTGCGACGCAGGATGCCCGTGCGTCAGAAACGTTCTGGCGCCTGATGGAAGTCATGGGCGGGTTGGATGTGCGTCTGTACTGCTGTTCCGGCGACATGATTGATGATCTTGTTAAAGGTGAGATCGCCGTAGCCTATAATGTACTTGGCAGCTATGCGGATGCGCGCGCCGGGCACAAGGATACGCTTGAGGTTATCCTGCCGTCGGATTTTCAGACGACCATGATGCGCACGGTGATGGTTCTTGAAGGTACACCCGTACCCGAATTTGCCGCGTCTTTTGTTCGTCACCTTGTATCAAAGCAATCCACGCAGTCAGGTGGGGGCCACACCCTCCCGCCTTTGGCACCTTTTGACACGGACGAAGAACGTGAAACGATTGGGCTGGATCCAGCGCTGATGACGTTTTTGGACAGATTAAAACGCCGCCGTTTTCTGGCCGAATGGGAAAGCGCAGTTATCCAGAGATAGCCCTGCCGTCATTCCCTAAATGCACGATTGAAGTAATCGGCCATCGGCTTGACCAGATAGGACAACGGGGTGCGTTCATCGGTTTTGATCAGTGTCTCAACAGGCATACCCGGCAAAAGCTCCTGACCGTTGAGACGGTCCAGCTCGCCATCATTCATAACCACTTCGGCGCGGTAGAATGTAAAGCCGGACTTTTCATCCGTGAATGTATCGGCTGACACGTTTTTGACCTGCCCGTCCAATTCAGGCGTTTCACGCTGATTGAAGGCCGGAAACCGCAGGGCGACAGGTTGACCCACATGCAGCTGATCCACATGGATCGCGTCAACGCGCGCGGCGACAAGCAATGGCGTATCCTGTGGAACAACATACATCATGGGTTCACCCGGCTGAACGACAGACTGAAGGGCAAAGACCTGACTTCCATATACTGTTCCGCTGACCGGTGCGCGGATGTCCAATCGTGTCAGCCGCTCGGACAGGGACAGTCGGCGTTCCGATAGTTCAGCAACTTGCGCCTGTACGTCCCGCAACGTGGTAATTGCCTCTTCCCGGCGGGTTGCAGTCAGTTCAACGATCTGGATCTCGGTTGATGCGATCTGCCCTTTGAGGCGGGCGACAGCGGCTTCCAGTCGGCCTATTTCACCTGTCAGGCTGGCTTCTTCCCGTTGCAGGGCCAGTACACGACTGGTTTGTGTCAATCCACGTTTCAACAGGCTTTGCTGGTCTTCCAGCTCATCCTCGATCAATTCAACCTGACGGCGCAGCGAAACGAGTTGGGCCTGCGTGCCTTCAATCTCACTCTCGATCTGAACCAGCTGCTTGTTCAGCTGTTCTTGCTGTTTGGATAGGGTTTCCACCCGGGCGTCGAACAGGTTTTGCTGACCTTCGATCAGGTCCAGATCAATGCTGTATTCCGTCTGAACCTCGTGCAACTGCGCCGCCAACTCTTGCGACGAAAGCCCGTCGCGTTCGGCCTGAAGCCGGACACGCCGTGTCAGAAGCTCAAAAAGCTGCGCTTCCACAATCGTCTGTTCGGACGATAGGAAAGTATCATCCAGCCGCAACAGCATCTCGCCCGAGGCGACCACATCACCATCGCGTACAAATATTTCGCCAACAACGCCGCCATCAGGGTGTTCGACCACCTGACGGTTGCTTTGTACCTCGATCACTCCTGAGGATACGATTGCACCAGCGAGGCGCGTCTTCACTGCCCAAAGGCCCAGTCCGCCAACCAAAATGGCAAGCGCGGCGAATCCTACCAGGGCGGGAATTTTCATACTCCAGGCCTGCGCCTGCTTCTTGGTCGTGTTTTTTGCCATTATTCACCTACGGGGCTAAGCTTGCGCTTAATCGCGCCCGCGTTCTGCACCATTGCGCTGAGAACCTCGTCACGACTGCCGAACCTGACCACTTGTCCTTTTTCGACAACGGCCAGATCGTCACATTCCGAAATGGCCTGCGGGCGGTGTGTCATGATGATGGCGGCTTTGCCTGCCGCCTTGAGCCCCCTCACGGCCGCGTTCAAGGCTTCGGTGCCATCCGCGTCCAGTGCCGAGTTTGGTTCGTCGAGAATAAGCAGAACAGGGTCGCCATAGAGGGCGCGGGCCAGAGCGATGCGCTGTTTCTGCCCGCCTGACAACTGACTGTCATTGCCTTCAAGGAAGGTACCATAACCTTTCTCCAAAGACAGGATCAGGTCGTGCGCATTGGCTTTCTTGGCTGCGGCCACCACCGCTTCGGAATCCGGGTTTTCTGACATCCGGGCGATGTTCTCGGCCACGGTCCCGTTAAACAGGGTAACCTGCTGCGGCAAATATCCGATATGGCTGCCCAGATCGTTGGAGTCATATTGATCCAGAGTGGCACCACCCAGTCGAATTTCACCGGCTGCCGGATTCCAAAGCCCCAGCAACGCCTTGGCCAGTGTCGTCTTTCCCGATCCGCTTTTGCCGATGACACCCAGCGCCTTGCCCGGTTGCAGCTTCAGATTCACGTTCCGCAACGTTGGCGTTGTTGCCCCGGGGGGAATGACAGTCAGCGATTTGGCTTCCAGCTGCGCCTTCGGGATGGGCAAGCGAATCCGCTGCTCTTCGGGCGGGGTCTGATCCAAAAACCGGCTTAGGGAAGTCCAGGCCGTTCGCGCACGTTCGATCATGCCCCATTGGCCGACCGCTTGTTCGACCGGGGCGAGGGCCCGACCCAAAAGGATTGAACCCGCGATCATCGCGCCCGGTGTCATTTCGTTTTGCAAAACCAGCCACGCGCCCAAGGCAAGCATTGCAGATTGAAGAAACAGTCGTAACGACTTGGTCAAAGACGTAAAACTGCCTGTCCAGTCGCTGGCCGAAATGGTTTGGCGCAAGGCATTCGAACGCTGGTCCAACCACCGCTTTGTCACGTCCGCCTGCATACCCTGTGAGCGCACAACCTCTGCCGCTTGTCTCGCATGTTCCGCAAAGGCGTTTGCCCGCGCTGCTGCAGTTTGTGCTTCAGCGACTTTTCTGCTGGTCAGAGCCTGATTGAGCAGTGCAATCACGACAAGCAGAACACCGCTTGCCACGGCCAGCCAGCCCAGCAAGGGATGAAACAGGAAAATCGCACCCAGAAAAACAGGCGTCCATGGAATATCCATCACCGCCAGCAGAACGGGGGATGAGCACAGGTTTCGAATGGATTCCAAATCACGCAAGGCCGTTGCCGGGGCAGATCGTATTTGCGGCAAAAGTGAACGCCGCAGCGTTGCTTCGAAGACGCGCTCATCCAACTGTGACTGGAACCGTGCGCCGAACCGGGCCACGATGCGTCCGCGGGCAAAATCCAGCATCGCCATCAGCGCATAAAGCAACGCCACCAACAAAAACAGCGCTGTCAGTGTTTCCACTGCACGCGAGCCCAATACCCGGTCATACACCTGCAACATGAACAATGGGCCCGTCAGCATAAGCAGGTTCACAAAAATGCTGAACAAGAACGCCAAAGCAAGGAACGCGATCCCCTGATTGCGCACATTGCGCAGTTCATGCCGGGGGGCCGCAGATACGCGGTGTTCAGGTTTCAATGTTTTAAATCCATATTATCCGGAGATGCGCCCCCGCATTTAAAAAGTTAGATCAGCCTTGCCAAGTTTGCACATCTTTTTTTGGGCAAGAAACCGCGGGTCCCTAGCGTAAAGAAGCACTATTCAGCCGTAGCTGACAAAAATCTAACGGCAATTACAGGCGCCGCTGGGCGGGCGTTTCAGGATTACGGCAAATCGGGCGGAATACAGCAAATAGACGGACGCGCGAAGACCGCAGCCCGCCAACAAGCCGCAGGCGATTAAGGTTGCATTGATCCCGCCGCGAAATGACCGAGACCGGATTTTTCGACTTCAACTGTAAGGATGACAAGCTTTTTTTTAATGTCGGACATTATTGTTTATTTTGTCCTACATTAAATGTAAAAGTGAATGAAATACGAATCGGAGAAGCCGCGCGTGGTCAAAAGAACGCCCCCAAAGGAAAAAGCTGAGAGTGTCGGCAACACCTTGAAGGTGCTACCGGCTGGCAGCAGCGGCCGGGACGTTCTGGAGGCTCTCTCTGGAATGATCGAAGTGGAAGGATTGAAAGTAGGGGATCGCCTGCCGCCAGAGATCGAAATTGCAAATCAGCTTGGGATCGGACGGGCGAAGGTTCGCGAGGCCCTGACAAGTTGGCAGAATATGGGCATCGTTGTACGGAACAAGAAAGCCGGGACGCGATTGGCGGCCGAGGTATCTGCCAATACGATCCATCTCCCACTCACGCTGAAGCTCGAAGCCGAAAGCCTTTTGCGAACACACGCCGTGCGCCGGCCACTGGAAATCGAGGCAGCAAGGTTGGCAGCACTGAATTGCTCAGACGCGCAGCGGCTTTTGATTTCGGCCCGCGTTGCAGAGCTCATAGCTGTTCATTCTGCAGGTGAGGATTGGCGGCCGGCCGATTACCGGTTTCACGCGGCACTGCATGAAGCGTGCGGAAATCCACTTTTCGGGCAGTTGATCCGGCAAATTCAAAAAGCTTTTCACGAAGTATATGACACGCCCTTCGGTCAACCACACTTGGGTCAGGCCTCAATTCCAATACATGCGCCGCTGGCCGAAGCAGTTGTCTCCGGCCGCGCGGACGAAGCCGCAAGTATTATCGGCGCGATCATGGACATGGTCGAAGCAGAAGTTCTAGAAATCATGGAAAGCCAGAATGTCTGACTACGAAGACCTTTCGACGCGTCTTGCAGCAACCTTCCCGGATGCGGCTGGTTCGGTCACGCCGCCGATCGTTCAAACCTCACTGTTCACTTTCGACAACTACCAAAGTTTTGAAGACCGGATGGCCGGAAGATCAGAAACGGCCATCTACACGCGTGTGGAAAACCCGACCGTCGCCGCGTTTGAAACGCTTATGTCTGAAGCCGAGCAAGGTCAGGCAGCCGTTGCATTTGCTTCCGGGATGGCGGCCATTTCCTCTACGCTGCTGGCATTTGTCAAACCCGGTGACCGGATTGCCTGCGTCGAACATGTCTATCCGGATTCATTCCGGTTCATGGAGCGCATCCTGCGCCCGTTCGGGGTGCATATCGACTACCATGCGCCGGAGCGTTTCGAGAACGACCCCGATCTGCTTGCCGATGTAACGGTTGCCTATCTGGAGAGCCCCGGATCGATCGTTTTTGAGGCGATGGATCTACGTCGCGTCGCAGAGCATGCCAGACGCCACAATGTGTTGACGATGATCGATAATTCATGGGCAAGCCCGGTGTTCCAACGCCCCCTCTCATTGGGCATCGACATCGTCATCCACTCGGCCTCGAAATACATTTCGGGGCACTCGGACACGGTTGCGGGCGTGGTGGTTGCCTCCCGGGACCATATCGCCCGCATCCGTGATCTGACACTTCCTTTGCTTGGCGCCAAACTGGCACCTTTTGAGGCCTTCCTGCTGACGCGCGGCCTGCGCACGCTGAACGCACGCATGATGCAGCATCAAGCAACGGCCAACACGTTTGTTGATCGCCTGGCCACTGTTCCGCAGGTCAGGCGGGTCAACTCACCCGGTGCCAACGACGTGCCCGGGTTGACCGGGCGGTCCGGTCTTATGTCGGTTGAGTTTGATGACAGTGTCGACATCGCAAAACTTTCTGATGCCTTGAACCTATTCCGCCTCGGTGTGAGCTGGGGTGGCTTCGAAAGTCTGATCCTGCCTGCGCGCGTCGGGCTTGCTCAGGCTGGCGAACAGAACTCAATGCAGAAATTTGGGGTCTCACCCAATCTTGTGCGCCTGAGTTTGGGGCTCGAGTCGGCAGAAGATCTATGGGCCGATTTTGCTTCGGCTCTCGCCGAAAGCACGGCTTAGAACTGTTCGCTCAGTAAAATCAACAGGAGGAAAACATGAAAAAACTACTAACTGGAATGACGGCAGCGGCCGTGCTCATGAGTTCGGCATCTTATGCCGAGACCACACTGAAACTGGTCGAGGTCATTACAAGCCCCGAGCGTACAGAGGTGCTTCAGGGACTGGTTGATGAATTCGAAGCCAATAACCCCGACGTCACTGTCGAGATTGTATCGCTACCCTGGGGCAACGCGTTCGAAAAGCTGGCAACAATGGTGGCAGGAGGCGACATCCCGGATGTGGTTGAAATGCCCGACACCTGGCAGGCCCTCTATGCCGGGTCCGATCAGCTGGTCAGTCTCAAGGATCATGTCGCCGGATGGGAACACGGGGCTTCGCTGACTGACAAGACAGTCGCCATGGGCAGCCAGGCGGGTGACCTTTATATGATCCCGTACGGATTCTATCTGCGGGCGATGTTCTACAACAAAAAACTGCTGGCCGAAGCGGGTATCGACACTCCCCCGACTACGATGGAGGAGTTCAAGGCAGCCTCGGCCGCAGTGTCCGAGCTTGAGGGCAAGTATGGATACTGTTTGCGCGGTGGTCCCGGTGGAACAAATGGCTGGATCATGTTCGCGGCAGCCATGAACGGCACCAACGAGTTCTTCACAGAAGTCGGTGTCAGCCGCATCAACGAGCCCGGCTCGGTCGAAGGTATCCAGTTCATGATCGATATGTATCAGAACGGGTATGCGCCCAAGGATGCCGTCAGTTGGGGCTTTAACGAGATCGTGGCCGGCTTCTATTCCGGCACCTGTGCATTCCTTGATCAGGACCCGGACGCACTGATCGCTATTGCCGAACGGATGCCTGCCGAAGATTTCGCGGTCATTCCGATGCCTGTCGGACCATCGGGCAAAGCTTTCCCAACAATTGGGTTCGCAGGCTGGTCGATCTTCAATGCGACTGAACATGAAGACGAAGCCTTTGATCTGGTTGCGGCCTTGTCGACGCCCGAAGCCAACGCCACGTGGGCAAAACGCGTTGGCGTCATTCCGATCCACAAAGGCGCTGATCAGGATCCTCATTTCCAGACCGAGCAATTCAAAGGCTGGTTTGAGGAACTGAACGGCGAGCAATATGTGCCGACAACAATGCCAACCAACCTGGAACAGTGGGGCTATTTTGGTAGCACGCTTCTGCTGGAAACCAGTCAGGAAGCCCTGTTGGGGCAGCGCAGCGCGCAGGACGTCGCGGACGAGTGGGCTGAGTTCCTCACTGATGAGCACGCCAAGTGGAAGGCAAAACAGTGATTTCGCGCACTCAGAAAACTGTCAGGCCCGGGGAAACCCGGGCACGACGCTCGCTCTACCTGCAATACATGGTCGAGCCGTTTTTCTATTTGTCACCCGCAATTCTTCTGATCGGTGCGGTGATCATGGTTCCGCTTATCATCGGAATCTCATATTCGTTCCAATCCATTGAGCTGCTGAAGCCTTTTGCTTCCGGCTGGATCGGATTTGAAAACTACGTTGATCTGTGGAGAGACCGCAAGTTCTGGATCGCGATGGAGAACACGCTGTTCTGGACCTTTTGGTCGATAACGTTCCAGTTTCTGCTTGGCCTTGGCCTTGCCATGCTTTTGAATACGCAGTTCTATGGAAAGAAACTTTTTCAGGCGCTTGTTTTCCTACCCTGGGCTGTCCCGACCTTCCTTTCCGCGCTGACATGGGCGTGGCTTTTTAACCCTGTCATCGGCCCGCTACCGCATTGGCTGGCCGCCCTTGGCATTCTGTCAGAGCCCTACAATATCCTTGGCGATCCTAAGCTTGCAATATGGGGCCCGATCACTGCAAATATCTGGTTCGGCGTACCGTTCTTTGCGATCACACTGCTGGCGGCTTTGCAATCGATACCCGGTGAGCTTTATGAGGCCGCAGAAGTCGATGGCGCGACCCCCTGGCAGACCTTCACCAAGATCACGTTGCCGTTCCTTGCTCCGATGATCGCGATCACCGTGATGCTGAGGACAATCTGGATCGCCAATTTCGCCGACCTGATCTATGTGATGACCGGTGGCGGGCCTGCGAATTCGACGCAAATCCTGTCGACCTATATCTTCACCACCGCTTTTCGAAAACTGGACTTCGGCTACGCGTCTACCATTGCTGTGGCGCTGCTGGTGATCCTTCTGATTTACGCCGTTATCCTGCTCTGGCTTCGCAAGAAGCTGGTCAAGATTTGAGGAGTTGGCCATGTCAGCTGTCAGGAAACCCAACCCCCTGCTGGTTGTGGGCAAATACGCGGCACTTGCGTTCTATCTGATCTTTGCGTTGTTCCCGCTTTATTGGTTGCTCAAGATCGGGTTGACCCCGGACGCACTGATCTTTTCAGAGGGCACCCGGCTGTTTCCAAGCGAGGTCACCTTTTCAAATTTCAAGACGGTCATATTTCAGACCGACTTTGTAGCCTATTTCCGGAACTCTCTTGTGGTGTCGCTGGGGGCTGCGTTCTTTACTACTCTGTTTGCGGCTGGGGCGGGCTATGCCTTTTCGCGCTTCGTTTTCGCGGGCAAACGCATCATCATTGCCTTGATGCTTATCACCCAGATGTTCCCGCTTCTGATGATCATTGCACCGATCTATAAGATTGTTGCCGACCTCGGACTGCTGAATTCGCTGACAAGTCTGATCGTTGTCTACACTGCGTTCAACATCCCCTTTGCTACTTTCCTGATGCAGTCTTTCTTTGATGGCATTCCCAAAGATCTGGAAGACGCGGCGATGATGGATGGCTGTACGCGGTTTCAGGCGCTGCGCAAAGTGGTGTTCCCACTGACATTGCCCGGTCTCGGGGCGACGCTTGGATTTGTCTTTACTGCTGCATGGTCCGAGCTGTTGTTTGCGTTGATGCTGATTTCAAAGAACGACGCGATGACATTCCCGGTTGGCTTGTTGACATTTGTTTCCAAATTCTCGGTCGATTGGGGACAAATGATGGCGGCCGGCGTGCTGGCTCTGATCCCCAGTTGCCTCTTCTTCATCTTCATACAACGCTATCTTGTGCAGGGCCTCACGTCCGGCGCGGTCAAAGGATAGGAGGCCAGATCATGGCACGTATCGAACTTCGTGACGTTGCAAAACGCTATGGATCCGTTGAGGTCCTGCGCAACATCAACCTTGAAATTCAGGATGGTGAGTTCATCGTTCTGGTCGGCCCGTCAGGCTGCGGCAAGTCCACTTTGCTGCGCATGGTTGCTGGTCTTGAACCGATATCAAGCGGCGACTTTCTGATCGATGGCGAGCGTATGAACGATGTGAGGCCAAGAGATCGGGACATCGCGATGGTATTTCAATCGTATGCGCTTTACCCGCATATGGATGTTGCGCGGAACATGGGTTTTTCGATGGAAATCCGCAAAGCTCCGGTGGCTGAACGCATATCAAAGGTCGCCCAGGCGGCAGAGACGCTGGGGTTGACCAAATTGACGGATCGCTTGCCCAAGGCCCTTTCGGGTGGTCAACGTCAGCGGGTTGCCATGGGGCGGGCCATCATCCGGGACCCACGCGCCTTTCTGTTTGACGAGCCTTTGTCAAACCTTGACGCGGCTTTGCGTGTCGAGATGCGGCTGGAGATTGCGCGGCTGCATCAAAAACTAGGTGCGACCATGATCTATGTGACCCATGATCAAGTCGAAGCGTTGACGCTGGCAGATCGGATCGTTGTTCTGAACGCAGGGGATATCCAGCAAGTCGGCAGCCCGCTCGAGCTTTATGAAAGACCGGCCAACAAGTTTGTTGCGCAATTTATCGGCTCACCCACCATGAATGTTGTGCCCGCTCTGGGAACCGAAACAGGTGTGAATGTCGGGAATGGGGTTGAAATAAAAATCCTCGATCAACCCCTTACCGCTCAGGCCAAAGAACTGGGTGTAAGGCCGGAACACATCGATGTCGTGGACAACGGTGCCGGTGATCTGTCGGCCGTTGCGGATGTTGTTGAACATCTGGGGTCGGACACGAACATCTACGTCAATGCCGTGGGGATCGGCCCCATGATGGTGCGCAAGCATGGCAATATCCCCGTGAAATCCGGGGACCGTCTCGGTTTGCGTATTCAAGCGCAGAATGCACATCTGTTTGCTTCGGATGGTACAGCGTTGCGACGGGCTTGCTGAGATGGTGGATAATTTAGAAGATCGGGCTTCGTCGCACGCAACAGAACTCCATCCGCGGGATCTTTAGATGAACGAAAACCAGCTGTTGCTACCTGGGTCGCAGTCCGAAGCCGGGTTTTGGATTGAAACGTCAAGACACCGCGATTGGTTGATGAACGAGGCCAAGCGGCAACTTACGTTCTTCAGCGCGAGTTGCCGGGATGAGCCTGGGTTTCATACACTTGGTCACGATGGCAGCCCGCTGCCCGGCAAGCTGCAGGAGCTGCACACGACAACCCGGTTGATTCATTCTTATGCATTAGGACATCTGTCTGGTTTTCAAGGTGCTGAACGGATCATTGATCACGGTATGGCATTTCTTGAAAGCCATCACCGAGATCGCGACCACGGCGGATATCTTTGGGCGCTGGAAGGGGATCAGATCAAGGATGACCGCAAGCTTGTTTATGGGCACGTCTTTGTCCTTCTTGCCTCGGCAAGTGCGAAAATGGCGGGTCACCCGGATGCAGACAAACTAATGACAGATGTCCGAAATGTTCTGGAAAAACACTTCTGGGACGAAGAAGCGGGCCTGTTTCGCGATGAATGGAACAGGGATTGGACGCCGTTTTCCGCATATCGTGGAATGAATGCCAATATGCACGGCGTTGAGGCGATGCTGGCGGCCTTTGAGGCAACAGGGGACGAAATCTACCTGTCCCGCGCCGGTCGCATTCTGGACTTTTTCATTGGCAAAATTGCACCCGGTGAAAACTGGCGGCTTCCCGAACACTATTCGTCTGATTGGCAAATTAACCGGGATTATGCGGGCGATCCGATGTTCAGGCCTTCCGGCACAACGCCGGGGCATTCGTTTGAATTGGGTCGACTTCAACTCCAGCATTGGGATTTGTCGGGTCAAACGAACTCCAATTCTCCGAACACGGCGCGCCGCTTGATTGCGCAGGCTTTGAAAGATGCGTGGCTGCCTGGTGGCGGGTTGGCCTACACACTTGATTTTGATGGCCGCGTTGCCAACGCTTCGCGGTTCTGGTGGCCCATCACCGAAGCCATCGGGGCGGTTGCCGCTCTGATCGTGCTAGACAGAAGTCCAGAAGACGAGGAGTGGTACAGAAAGCTCTGGACCTATGCGAATGAAACATTTGTCGATCATCAGCATGGCGGCTGGTATCCAGCAGTAGATGGGGCAGGGGCTGTTGTGACATCTATCTTTGACGGCAAGCCGGACATCTATCACTCGTTGCAAGCCTGTCTGTTTCCGCTGTCACAACGTCTGTCGAGGATGATGCCGCTTTAGAAACTAGATGTTTCGAAAAGCCTCAGATTCAGCTTGTTTTATCTGGGTACGGACCCGGTGCAGAGTCTTGTCGAATACCCGCAGACTACAAATCGTAGCCTGCGGCGGTGTCCGAAAGTCCCGGGCGCGCTCGGTTGCCCTTGCATTCCAGCGTTATGCATTCCAAACAACCTCGAACTCCTCGCGAAACGCAAAGCGTTTCAGGTGGTCCTCTATAACACCCATCCAAAAATCCAAATCCTCACGAGGGCCGACTGAAGCAACTATTTCCAGCCCTTCGTCCGTCGCTTTCATCGCAACCGCGCGCCGGTTTTCAAACGAAACGTTTCCTTCAGTTGCGTCAAATTCGACTTGCCCTTTGTGGGACCAGTGCTTGCATAACTGCTGAAGATACTTGCTGGCCATTTCTGTTCGCGCATTTCCAGACGCGCACTGGTCTGGCAACATTTCCAACGCAGTTTCGGCCGCCCCGCGCATAGACTTGGCAAAAAGTGTTACGTCGATATTCGTGGCCAGGAACGTAACCCCAAGATCCAGACACTTGCGCTGCATCACGGGGTCCAACGTTAGGATGCCCGCTGCCTTGCCCGCGGCCACGATCCTTGTCAACGCGTCCAAAACCGCTTCGACCACGTCGGGGTGGCCAGCATTGCCGATGTGCCCCATATCCGCAGCCAAATCTGACGGACCGATAAATACGCCGTCGACATCTGTGGTCAAGATGTCATCCAGTGCATCCAGGCCAAGGCGGTTTTCCACCTGAACCAACAGGCAAATCTGGTCGCCTGCCGTTGTCAGGTAATCCGGGATCGCCGCGAAACGCGAAGCACGCGCCAGAGCAGACCCAACGCCTCGAACTCCATGTGGTGGATATTGCACTGCGCGCACCAATTCCCGCGCTTGATCGCCGCTTTCAACCATTGGCACCAATATGCTTTGGACGCCAGCATCGAGATATTGCTTGATCATCCAGGTCTCGCCAATTGGCAGGCGCGCTACCGACTGGCTACCTGTGCCTTCGATGACCCTCACTTGCTCAAGGATAGACCGCAGATCGTTCGGGGCATGTTCCCCGTCAACAAGCAGCCAGTCAAATCTGGATGTGGCGGCGATTTCGGCGGCATATGCATTGGCCATCCCAATCCAACATCCGATCTGGGGTTTTCCGGCTTTCAGTGCGGCCTTGAAGGGGTTTGTTGGCGCGGGCATTAAGGTGCTCCTTCAATCAAATTTGATATCGACCGAGCCGAAGGGTCCGAAATCGGCGTGAATTTCTGTGCTTGGCGGGCATTCGACGGGGCGAATGAAGCTGCCCGACAGGATCACTTGTCCGGGTTCAATACTTTGTCCGTATTGCGCCATGCGCCGGGCCAGCCAGACAACACTTTCAACAGGATCATTCAATACGCCGGCCCCAAGGCCGGTTTCCTCAATCTCACCGTTGCGGAAGGTCAAGGCACCAACCCAGCGCAGGTCGAATTCGTCAATCGCGTGGCGCTCTGTACCCAGCACAATCCCTGCATTGGCGGCATTGTCGCTGATCGTATCAAAGACGGTTCTGGCCTTGCCGGTCTCGGGGTCCCGACGCTGAATACGTGTGTCCAGAATTTCAATCGCCGGTGAGACGTAGTCCGTGGCGGATACGATATCGTCGCGGCCGACATTCTCGCCACCGACGGCGGATTTCATGACAAAGGCGATTTCAGCTTCGATCCGGGGCTGAATGAAACGGCCCGCAGGGACCGTACCACCGTTTTCAAACGCCATATCATCAAACAGGATGCCGCTGTCGGGAATATTGATGTTCAGCGCATATTGCATCGCTTTCGATGTCAGACCGATTTTCCACCCGATGACCTTGCGACCCTCAGCCAGCTTCTGGCGATAGATGGCGTTCTGCACCTCATAAGCGTCGTCCATACCCATCTGGGGGTGGCGCAGGCTCAGCAGACCGATCTGGTCGCCGGTGCGTTCGGCCTGAAGCAGGTCGGCTGCTGCGCGGGCATGCTCTTCGGGTGTCATGCCTTCTCATCCTCGACTGTGTTGCGCAGGGTGCCGATACCTCCGACAGAAACCTCGACCACGTCACCCGGTGCAAGATATTTTGGCGGGTCAAAGCGCGCGCCCGCACCGGTGGGGGTGCCGGTTACGATAAGGTCACCCGGCTTCAGGGTCATGAAGGTCGAGATATACTCGATCTCGCGCCGGATCGGGAACATCATGCGGTCGAGGGTGTCGTCCTGACGCAACTCACCATTGACGTGGGTTTGAATGCGGGCGTCATCCAATTGCGCCGGGTCGGTGAAGGGCACCAGCCAAGGGCCGATCGACCCTGAATTGTCCCAGTTCTTGCCCTGAGTTACGTTGAACTTGGCATGGCGCACCCAATCGCGGATCGTGCCTTCGTTGCACAGCGTCAACGCGGCGATGTGCTCATAGGCTTCGTCCTGCGAAATCCGGCGACCCGCCTTGCCGATTACAATGGCCACTTCGCCCTCGTAATCCAGCGTGTGGTTTTCCGGCGGACGGATCAGCGGGCGGTTGTGGCCGGTAAAGCCGCTGGCAAAGCGGGGGAACAGCGACATATATTCCGGTTGCGCGCTGCCATCCTTGTATTCCGCATTTCTGTCCGGGAAGTTCACGCCGACGCACAGAATGCGACGGGCATCCGGCATCACCATTTCATAGGTGAAATCGGAATGGGTCACAGGCTTACCCTCGGCCGCCGCAGCCAACCGGCTAAACTCACCCGCAGCGATGACCTCATACAGGCTGGAAAACTCGGGGAAATCACCGTTCAGGGCAATCGCACCATCATCGGTAATCGCGCCAAAGAAGGTATCCCCTTCGGCGGTGAAAGTAGCAAAGCGCATTAAGCCTCCTCGGCGGTGTCGATGCCGCCCATGCACAGGTATTTGAGTTCCATGAAGTCATCCAGCCCATGGCGCGAGCCTTCACGGCCCAGACCAGACATCTTAACCCCGCCAAACGGAGCTTCCGCAGTCGAGATCAGGCCGGTGTTGATTCCGACCATGCCATATTCCAGCTTCTCGGAAACTCGCCAAACGCGAGCCAGGTCGCGGGAATAGAAATATGAGGCAAGGCCGAACTCGGTGTTATTTGCCGCAGCGACGACTTCGCTTTCGGTGTTGAACTTAAAAAGGGGTGCGACCGGGCCAAACGTCTCTTCGGTCGCGACCGCCATCTCCGAAGTAACACCGGTCAAAATGGTTGGCTCAAAGAATGTGCCACCCAGATCGTGTGAATTGCCGCCCAGAGTGACTTCGGCACCTTTCGAGGTCGCATCAGCGATGTGTTCAGCAACCTTGTCGACAGCCGCCTGATCGATCAGCGGACCAAATATGATACCTTCGTCAAAGCCATTACCAGTGGGCAAAGTCGCTACTTTGTCGCGCAGCTTGGCGGCAAAGGAATCGTAGACACCGGCCTGCACGTAAATGCGGCTGGCGCAAACGCAGGTCTGACCATTATTTCGAAATTTGGCGATCACCGCTCCTTCCACAGCGGCGTCCAGATCAGCATCATCGAATACAATGAAGGGCGCATTGCCACCCAGCTCCAACCCCAGTTTTTTGATCGTTGGCGCGCATTGCGCATATAGAAGCGTTCCGATCTCGGTCGAACCGGTAAAGGTCAGCTTCTGCACTGTCGGGTTCCCGGTCATCTCGCCGCCAATGCCACGCGCTGAGCCGGTGACGACCGAGAACAGCCCCGCAGGCAGGCCCGCTCTTTCGGCCAGAACCGCCAACGCGATAGCTGAGAATGGAGTCTGGCTGGCCGGTTTCAGAACCATGGAGCAGCCCGCCGCCAGAGCAGGGCCAGCCTTGCGCGTGATCATAGCGTTTGGGAAATTCCACGGCGTAATCGCGGCTACAACCCCGATGGGTTGTTTGATCGTCAGGATGCGTTTGTCTGGAGCGTGGCCTGGGGTGACATCACCATAGGCGCGGCGGGCCTCTTCTGCGAACCACTCAATGAAGCTGGCACCATAGGCGATCTCACCTCTGGCTTCGGCCAGTGGCTTGCCCTGCTCAGCTGTCAGGATGGCGCCCAGATCGTCCTGGTTCTCCATCATCAGTTCGTACCAGCGACGCAGAATTTGACTACGCGTTTTGGCGGTGCGTTTAGCCCACTCATGGCGCGCGGTCTCGGCAGCAGCAATAGCTTCGGCGGTTTCGGCGGCGCCCAGATTGGGAACATGACCAATAACTTCGCCGGTGGCAGGGTTGGTGACGGCAAGGCCGTTGGCCGGGTCAGCTTCAATCCAGCGTGTACCTACAAGGGCAGCCTCTCGCAGCAAACCGGGGTCTTTCAAAGGAAACATTTGGGGACCTGCATCAGTTCGAATTAGATAGATCAACGGCTTGCCCCGCCAAAAGGCACCAGGGGCAAGCAATCGGAATGGAAACCGCGATCCTCAGACCGGGAATATGACGTTAGTCTGACCGGTGCCTGAGGACGGGAAATACTCGGTCACAACCTCGCATTTCTTGTCGTAAGCGTCCCAGCCGAGTGCGCCGTATAGCATCGCGGTATCATGCATCGAACCTTCACCGCAGCAGAAGTTGGCATAGTCACCCAGCATCTTGAGGAACGTAGCGTGATCGCCGTTTTTCCACATTTCCAGCACGTGCAGATCCATCTGGCGATTGAATTCTGAGCTGATTGTGAAAGTGCCGTTATTGGCGGCATAGTCCTTGTTGGCCCAGATCTTGTGCGACAGCGAACCCGACGCAACCAACAGCACCTTTTCGTCGCTGGCCTCGACTGCTTCGCGGATTGCCTCGCCGACGATACGGCTCTCGTCATGAGCGTGCACGGTGCACCACGCACCGATCGACACCACTTTCATTTCGTGTTCACGGCTCATGAACCGCATCGGCACCAGCGTGCCGTATTCCACCTCAAGGCTGTCCAGGTGATGGGCCAACGTATAAGCACCCTTTTCGGTCGCAATCCGCGCAATCGCATCACCCAATTCGGGGTTGCCCTCATATTTATAGGGCAGGTCCTGAATGAACTGCGGGAATTCATTCGACGTGAATAGACCCTCAAAATGGTCGTTGGCGTTTATGTGAAAGCCCGCGTTCAACACCCAATGCGTATCACAGATGACAACCGTTGTTGCGCCCAGTTCCTTGGCGCGACGAGCAATCTCCCGGTGGCCATCAATAGCCGGTTGACGCTTGCCTTTGATCGATCCTTCCTGCTCGGACATGAGCAGGGTAGGCACGTGAGTCATTTTGGCGGCAAGTACGATTTCTCCCATGGTCTCCTCCTGGAGTTAGAGTTTCTTCGCGCGTATTTCGAGTGCAGTCGGTTACAGTTTCCCCAGCTGCATGATGTTGTGGTTTCCGGTTGCGAAGCCGACGTGTTTTTGTTCCATGTAGAACTCGAAGCTCCAGTTGCCGCCGTCGCGGCCGATACCGGATGCCTTGACGCCGCCGA
>NZ_JBQERC010000012.1:0-117315 GCF_056534665.1 Ruegeria sp. P8 | reverse complement strand
GACGCAATGAAAAAACCCGTCGCCGTCGCCGGCATCAGCGCCGATGACATGAAGGCGCAGGGCGCATAACCCCAGGACGAGGCCGGAGCACATGACCCTGACACCCGTCGAGCTGTTGCGGCAAAACGCTCCGGCCACCCGTCCCATAATCGCCCTCAGCGAAGGCAACGACCCCCGCATCACAAAAGGGGCCATCAACGCGCAGAGGGCCAATCTGGCCGATATCATTCTGGTTGGCCCGTACGCCGAGGTCGAAGCAGCCCTGAAAGATCAGGGGGCTGCTGCCTCTCGGGGCGTTGATATCCATGACCCCAAGACTTCGGACCTGACCGAAGAGTTTGCCGAGGCCTTTTTCGAACTGCGCCGGCATAAAGGCGTCGATCGGGCCAAGGCCCGTGCCGCCGTTGAAACACCCCCCGTCTATGCCGCCATGCTGGTGCGCAGCGGACGTGCCACCGGCACCGTAGGAGGGGCCGTTCACACGACCGGCGAAATCGTCCGTGCGGCGATCCAGGTGATTGGCATGGCCCCCGATGCAGGAATGGTGTCGTCTTTCTTCCTGATGTACCCGCCGGAAAACGCTCAGCCCGGGGCGCGGGCGATGCTGTATTCCGATTGCGGGCTGGTCATCAATCCGACCGCGAGCGAGCTGAGCAAGATCGCCATCGCATCCGCCGCATCGGCCCGGACGCTGCTGCAGGTCGATCCAAAAATCGCGATGCTCAGCTTTTCCACCAAGGGCAGCGCCAAGCATCCCGACGTGGACAAAGTGATCGAGGCCACTGAGGCGCTGCGCCAAGCCGCGCCGGACCTGAATGTCGACGGTGAATTGCAATTTGACGCCGCCTTTGTACCTTCGGTTGGCGAGCGAAAATCGCCGGGATCGTCAGTCGCCGGGCAGGCCAACGTGATGATCTTTCCCAATCTTGATGCTGGCAATATCGGCTACAAAATCACCCAAAGGTTGGGGGGCTACACCGCTATCGGTCCGGTTTTGCAGGGGCTGGCCAAACCCGCCAACGATCTGTCCCGCGGATGCAGCGCCGAGGATGTGACCCAGATGATCGCCGTGACCGCGCTACAGGCAAATGGACTGTAACACTTAATTTTCGCACCGCTCCCGGAACGATGTTCTAAAATACCGAGGAAACTGACAAAATCCTCCTGACATAACCAACTGGACCCGCAAATGACCCATCAGCAGCCGATCCTTGATACGTCACCGAAAGTCTCGGACGAAATCCGCAGGACCACCTGCTACATGTGCGCCTGCCGATGCGGCATCAACGTTCACATGAAAGACGGCAAGGTTGCTTATATCGAAGGCAATCGCGACCACCCGGTGAACAAGGGCGTCTTGTGTGCCAAGGGGTCCGCCGGGATCATGCAGGTCAACGCCCCTTCGCGCCTGCGCAAGCCACTGAAACGGGTCGGCCCGCGTGGCTCGGGTGAATTTGAGGAGATCAGCTGGGACGAAGCGCTGGAACTGGCTGTCAGCTGGCTGGAGCCAATCCGTAAAGACAACCCGGAAAAGCTGGCCTTTTTCACCGGCCGGGACCAAAGTCAGAGTTTTACCAGCTTCTGGGCGCAAAATTTCGGAACCTGCAACTATGCGGCGCATGGTGGCTTCTGTTCGGTCAACATGGCTGCGGGCGGCATCTATACGATGGGTGGCGCATTCTGGGAATTCGGCCAGCCTGATTGGGATCACACCAAGCTGTTCATGCTGTTTGGCGTGGCCGAAGACCACGACTCCAACCCGATCAAAATGGGTATTGGCAAGATCAAGGCGCGCGGTGCGCGCGTTATCGGCGTCAACCCCATCCGCAGCGGATACAATGCCGTCGCCGATGATTGGGTCGGCATCACACCGGGAACCGACGGGCTGTTCATCCTGTCGTTGACCCATGTGCTGATGAAAGCCGGAAAGATCGATCTCGACTATCTCAGCCGCTACACCAATGCCCCGGTTTTGGTGGACGCGTCAGAAGGCGCCGGAAAGGGCCTGTTCCTGCGCGACGATGACGGAAAGCCCCTGGTCATCGACCGGAATACAGGCAAGCTGACGGCTTTCGACACGCCGGGCGTTCGCCCGGATTTGTCGGCGGTCTACGAAAATGACGGTGTCGTTCATCGCCCTGTATTTCACTTGATGGCAGAAAAATACCTGTCCGAGGAACACGCGCCTGAAGCTGTTGCCGAAAAATGCGGTATCTCCGCCAATCGCATTCGCGCGATTGCAGCGGAGCTGGCGCGCGTCGCCTTTGACGAGGCGTTTGAGCTCGATCACGAATGGACCGATTTCCGGGGCGAGAAACACACCAAGATGGTTGGCCGCCCTGTTGCAATGCATTCGATGCGCGGCGTTTCGGCTCATGCCAATGGATTCCAGACCTGCCGCGCGTTGCACGTGCTGCAAATCATCCTGGGCACGGTCGAGGTTCCCGGCGGCTTCCGCTTCAAGCCCCCCTACCCCAAACCGGTCGAGGCGCACCCGACACCGCATTGCAAGGTGACGCCCAATTCTCCGCTGGATGGCCCGCATCTGGGGTTCGTCCGCGGCCCGGAACACCTTGCACTGAAGGAAGATGGCAGCCCCGCACGGATCGACAAGGCGTTCACCTGGGAAAACCCGATGTCCAGCCACGGGCTGATGCATATGGTGATCTCGAACGCACATGCGGGCGACCCGTACAAGATCGATACGCTGTTTATGTACATGGCCAATATGTCGTGGAACTCGACCATGAACACCAAGGGTGTCATCGAGATGCTGACGGACAAGGATGAAAACGGCGATTACATTATCCCGCGCATCATCTATTCGGACGCCTATTCTTCCGAGATGGTGGCTTACGCGGACCTCATCCTGCCGGACACGACCTACCTCGAACGCCACGACTGTATCTCGCTGCTGGATCGCCCGATTTGCGAGGCGGATGCGGCCGCTGACGCAATCCGCTGGCCTGTGATCGAACCGGACCGCGACGTGCGCGGATTTCAGTCAGTATTGATCGATCTCGCTAACCGCATGAAACTTCCGGGTTTCACCCATGAAGACGGCAGCGCAAAATGGGTCGATTACGCCGACTACATCGTCAATCACGAACGCAAACCGGGTATTGGCCCGCTGGCCGGATTCCGCGGTGAAAACGCCGACAAAGAAGGGCGCGGAGAGGTCAACCCGGATCAGTTGAACCGCTATATCGAAAACGGCGGCTTCTACGTGGCGCATATCCCGCAGGGCGCGGATTACTACAAACCGTGGAATGCAGCCTATCAGGAATGGGCCGTGGGCATGGGGCTCTATGACAGCCCGCAGCCATACCTATTCCAGCTTTACTCCGAACCGATGCGCAAGTTTCAGCTGGCAGCCGAAGGCCATGGCGACCGACAGCCGCCTGATCATTTGCGCCAGCGGATCAAAGACACGATGGACCCGCTTCCGATCTGGTACGAAACCGATCAGCACGGCAACGACGGCTTCACGGTCAACGCGCTGACCCAGCGCCCGATGGCGATGTATCACAGCTGGGGCACGCAAAACGCCTGGCTGCGGCAGTTGCACGGGCGAAACCCGCTCTATGTACCGACCAGGCTGATGCGCAAGCACGGCCTGAACGACGGAGATTGGGCCAAAATCACATCCCCTCATGGTGAGATTACGGTCCCTGTGATGGAAATGGCCGCGCTGAACGACAACACCGTCTGGACATGGAACGCCATCGGCAAACGCAAAGGCGCCTGGGCCCTGCAAGAGGACGCGCCCGAGGCCACCAAGGGTTTCCTGCTCAACCACCTGATCCACGAATTGCTTCCGCCAAAAGGCGACGGGCTACGTTGGGCCAATTCCGACCCCATTACTGGTCAGGCCGCATGGTTTGACCTGAAGGTGAAAATCGAAAAGGCCGACGCGCCCGCCGATGCCCAAAGCCAGCCTCATTTTGACCCGATCAAATCACCTGTAGGAACTGGCCCTGCGAATTTGGCGTGGAAGGTGGGCAAATGACCCGGATCCGCACTTCATCTGGCCACAAATATCCCGGGGGTGAATTGAGCCGCAGGCTCAAGAGGGGGCTGGCCCCCTCACCCGTCCTCAACAGCACAGGTATCCTGACATGACCCAGCTACCGAACTCCACCGAGCGCAAGATGGGTCTGGTGATCGACCTGGACACCTGCGTTGGTTGCCATGCCTGCGTGATTTCCTGCAAAGGCTGGAACACGGAAAATTATGGCGCGCCGCTGTCCGATCAGGATGCCTATGGCGCCAATCCTTCGGGCACTTTCCTGAACCGCGTGCATTCCTACGAGGTGCAACCGGCGGAAGGGCACGCGCAACTGATCCATTTCCCTAAATCCTGCCTGCATTGCGAAGATGCGCCCTGTGTTACCGTGTGCCCGACCGGGGCCAGCTACAAGCGGGTCGAAGATGGCATCGTGCTGGTTAATGAAAGCGACTGTATCGGGTGCGGCCTGTGTGCCTGGTCCTGCCCCTATGGCGCGCGTGAACTGGACAAGGCCGAGGGGGTGATGAAGAAATGCACACTCTGCGTCGACCGGATCTATAACGAGAACCTGCCCGAGGTGGACCGGATTCCCTCCTGTGTCCGAACCTGTCCGGCGGGCGCGCGGCACTTTGGCGATCTGGGCGATCCAGACAGCGACGTCAGCAAGCTTGTTGCGGATCGCGGCGGAATGGACCTGATGCCCGAAATGGGCACCAAACCCGTCAATAAATATCTGCCGCCGCGCCCGAAAGACACGGTGGAAGACCAGATCGACATCCTGGCCCCCCTGTTGGCACCTGTCGCTGAAGAACCCAAAGGGTTCCTTGGCTGGCTCGATAAGACGTTGGAGAAACTCTGATGCATCCCGCACCCTCCGTCATTCTGTTCACCACCCTGTCCGGTCTGGGTTTCGGCCTGCTGTTCTTTCTTGGCCTGGGGTTTCCGGCTGTCTCGGGTTGGGTGGCTTTTGTGTTCTTCGCCATTGCTTACGGTCTGGCCGTCGGAGGGCTGATGGCCTCGACCTTCCACCTCGGCCACCCGGAACGGGCCTTGAAGGCTTTTACCCAATGGAAAACCAGCTGGCTTAGCCGTGAGGGCTGGTGCGCCGTGCTCGCCCTGGTCGTCATGGGACTTTATGCGATTGGCGTGGTGTTTCTGGATCGGCAATGGAGCCTGCTGGGTTGGATCGGAGCGTTGATGTCACTGGCGACCGTGTTCACGACTTCGATGATCTACACGCAACTCAAGACCATCCCGCGCTGGAATATGAACCTGACCCCCGCCATGTTCCTGAGCTTCAGCCTGGCAGGTGGTGCGTTGCTGGCTGGCCAGACACGGGTTGCCATTCCGCTTCTGCTGATCGCCGCGTTGGTTCAAATCCTGTATTGGAAGAAAGGCGACAAAGCGCTGGAAGCATCCGGAACGAATCTGGGCACAGCCACAGGTTTGGGTAACCGGGGTACCGTCAGAGCGTTCGAGCCACCGCATACCGGTACCAACTATCTGCTGCGTGAGTTTGTTCATGTGGTCGGGCGCAAACATGCCGATAAGCTAAGGGTGATCTCGTTTGTATTGGCCTTTGTCCTGCCGGTTCTGTTTCTGGTCCTGCCATTCAACCATTTCCTGGCCCTGCTGGCAGTGGCATCGCATCTGGCAGGCATCGCGACCTCGCGCTGGTTGTTCTTTGCGCAGGCTGAACATGTCGTTGGGCTTTACTACGGTAAGCGTTGAGGGGGCTCTGCCCCCGCCGCGGCAAGCCGCGACTCCCCCGGGATATTTTTGGCCAGATGAAGTCTGGATCCTAAAAATGAAAAAGGCGGCGCTCAGAATTCGAGGCTGCCTTTTCCTGTTTCTGAAGACCGGGTCAGATGAGGCCCGCGTGTGCCATTGCTGCATCAATCGCGGCCTTTGTGCTGTCTTCCAACTTTGTCAGAGGCGAGCGGACTTCGGTGCTGCAAAGACCCAGTTTGCTGAGTGCGTATTTGGCGCCGACCAACCCGGGTTCGATAAAGATCGCTTCGTGCAGCGGCATCAGCTTGTCCTGGTATTCCAGTGCCTTTGCATAGTCACCCGACAATGTGGCCTGCTGGAATTCAGCGCAGAGCCTGGGGGCCACGTTTGCGGTGACTGAAATGCATCCGACGCCGCCATGGGCGTTAAAACCCAGCGCAGTGGCGTCTTCACCGGATAGCTGGCAGAAGTCCTTGCCACAGATCGCGCGCTGCTGGCTGACGCGCGCCAGATCGCCCGTCGCATCCTTGACCCCGACAATACGCGGCAACCGGGCCAGTTCGCCCATGGTGGCCGGGGTCATGTCGATGACCGATCGCCCGGGAATGTTGTAGATGATGATCGGAATATCCGCAGCCTCGTGCAGGGCTTGGAAATGCGCGATCAGGCCGCGTTGAGTCGGTTTGTTGTAGTAAGGCGTGACAACCAGCGCCGCATCGGCACCAACTTTTTCGGCGAACTGAACGAACCGGACGGCTTCGACCGTGTTGTTCGACCCGGCACCGGCGATAACCGGAACACGGCCAGCAGCCGTTTTGACCACTTCTTCGATGACCGTTTCGTGTTCGTCGTGGCTGAGCGTCGGGCTTTCGCCGGTGGTTCCAACAGGCACCAGCCCGGTCGAGCCTTCGGAGATCTGCCATTCGACCAGATGTTTAAGCGTCTTCAGGTCCAACTCGCCGTTGTTGAACGGAGTGACGAGGGCTGGCATCGAGCCTTTGAACATGACACGCTCCTTAAGGTGCATATTGCGGTTTTTGCGCCCTGGTCACTCACGTTTCCAGCTTTGTGAGTTGATCCCGGCGGCGCAGGGTTTATCCTCACAGGCTCTATCCTCGGTTGGTTGGGAAATGCAAGGGATGACACGCTTTCTGGCACTGTTGACTGGAGTGATTCTATACGCAGTGACGACACCGCAAGCCGCACGCGCGGATGCGGCCGATGATTTGCGCACCGGGCTGTATGAAATGCGCAAGGGCGACTGGAATGCGGCGCTGCGCGTATCGGGCCAGCGTGGCTCGGTCTCGCGCGATGTCATCGTCTGGCACTGGTTACGTGAGGGATTTGGCAGCTCGGGCGATGTGCTGGTGTTTCTCGAACGCCGCCCGGACTGGCCCGGGCTGGACTGGCTGCGCCGCAAGAGCGAGCCGGCCTTTACCGGGGCTGATCCGGACAGAGTTCTGAAGTTTTACGCTGGCCTGCCCCCTCAGACTGCTGAAGGCGCGCTGAACTATGCGGTGGCCCTTAAGGCCAAAGGGCGCATTGGCGAGGCGGAAGCCGATATCGTGACAGCCTGGCGTACCATGCCGATGGGGTCGGGGTTGCAAAAGGACTATCTGGAGAATTTTGCCAGACTGCTGAAGCCGCACCATGCCGCGCGGCTGGACCGGATGCTGTGGGATGGCCATTTGGTCAGCGCAGAACAGATGCTGCCCTTGGTCAGCACCGACGAGCGCAAGTTGGCCGAAGCGCGGATCGCATTGCAGAAACGCCAGCCAGGCGTTGACGGCAAGGTGGCGGCGGTGCCGAAGTCGCTGGCAGATACGCCGGGGCTGGCATTCGACCGTTTTGTCTGGCGGGACAAGAAAGAACTGGATGACAGCGCCGTCGACCTGATGCTGGCACGGTCAAGCGGACCGGAAGCCCTGGGCGAGCCTGACAAATGGGCCGAGGGTCGCCGCCGTCTGGCCCGGCTCGAGATGCGATCGGGGCGGGCGGCGCGTGCTTATGACGTAGCGGCCAAGCACCATATGACCCCCGAAATGGGATATTCCTATGCGGATCTGGAGTGGCTGGCCGGGTTTCTGGCCCTGCGCAAACTGAATGACCCCGCCACAGCCGTGCGACACTTCCAGAATTTTTCGGATGCCGTGCAATCGCCAATCTCGAAAGGGCGCGGCGGCTATTGGCTGGGGCGGGCTTACGCCGAGCTTGGGGACGCAGACAAAGCCTATGAGGCCTACGCCATGGGCGCGGATCATCAGACCTCTTTTTATGGTTTGCTGGCGGCGGAACGGATCGGACGACCATTTGACAAGGAACTGGCCAATCCGCGTCGCGCCCCGCATTGGCGTCAGGCTGAGTTCGCCGATTCCAGCGTTCTGGAAGCCGGGCTGCTGTTGCTCAAGGCCGGCGAAGACAACTTGTCCGAGAGGTTCCTGACCCATCTTGTCGAAGGTCTTGACCCTGTGCAGGCCAATCAGTTGGGCGACCTTGCGATTGAGCTGAAACAGCCGCATCTGGCCGTGATGATCGCCAAGCGGGCAGCGACCACGGGCACCGTTTTGCCTGCGGCCTATTACCCGGTTCATCCGGTGGCCGACATGCGTCTGCCAATGGCCAAGGAAATGACGCTGGCCATCGCGCGGCGCGAAAGCGAATTTGATCCGGTTGTCGTCAGCGGCGCGGGGGCGCGCGGCCTGATGCAAGTGATGCCAGCAACAGCCAAGCTGGTGGCCGGAGAACTGGGGATACTCAGCGGCCATCAGACCGGTCGGTTGACGTCGGACTGGCAATACAATGCCAAGCTTGGCGCCAACTATCTTTCGGGCCTTGCGACCGAGTTCAACGGGAATGTCGTCATGATGGCGGCCGGATACAATGCCGGTCCAAAGCGCCCGATCTCGTGGATGGAACGCTATGGTGATCCGCGCACCGGTGAGGTGGATATCGTAGACTGGATTGAGACCATTCCGTTCAATGAGACGCGCAATTATGTGATGCGCGTGACCGAAAGCCTGCCGGTCTACCGCGCCCGTCTGGGGCAGCCCGCCCTGCCGGTTCCGTTTTCGCAGGAACTGATCGGATCATCGCTGGCGGCGTTCGCGCCATAAGGTAAACAGACCTGCGGCCACAACAATCGCTGCGCCCGTGACAACTTCGGGGCGCAGTTTTTCACCAAAGATCGAAATCCCCAAAATCGCGCTCCAGACAAGGTGGAAATAGGCGAAGGGTTGGACGGCGCTGGCTTCGGCCATCTCATAACATTTGATCAGCAGCCAGTGCCCCGTTGCCCCGCTGACGCACAGCAACGCCATCCACAGCCAGTCGCTGCGGGCCATTGGCTCCCAGAACCACATTCCAAAAAGGGTCATGGCGATGGCACCAACAACGCCGGTCCAGAAAAAGCTGGTGGCCGTGCTGTCCTGACGTGCGACATAGCGCGTCAGCAGGCCGTAAATCGCAAACAGAAACGCCGAGATCAGCGGTATGACGGCCCAAGGATCAAAAACACCAACGCCCGGCTGCAGAATGATCAGAACACCAATGCAACCGACACCGATCGCAACCCAGCGCCGCCATCCAACCTTTTCACCCAGAACCGGCCCGCTCAGCGCGGCGACAAGCAGGGGATAGCTTATGAAAACGGCCATACTGTCGATCAGACCGAGCACTGTGAAACCGAACACGGCGACGCAGATCTCGGTGGCCAGCAGCAGGCCCCGCAGGATCTGAAGCCCCATCTGGTTCGTCTGCATGGCCGCCCTTAACCCGCCGGAAGATCGCGCCGCCAGTGCAATGACAAAGGCCGCAAAGAACCAATAGCGGATCATCACCACCATGTAGGTGTTATAGGTTCCGGCCAAATGGCGTGAGATACCGTCCTGCAAGGCAAAGACAATCGTCGCGCCCACCATCAGGGCGATACCCGTACCTGCATTGTTTTTCTGCGTCATGCCTTGAGCGCCCGCGTCATGTGCCGCTTGCGGCCATAGCCGGATGTACGGGTGACGGTGAAACCGGCATCCTGAAGCCCGCGTCGAACAAACCCGGCGGCTGTATAGGTCGCTGCCGTGCCATCGGTAGCGGTATGCGCCGCCACTTGCTGCATCAGCTCTGCCCCCCACAATTCAGGGTTCTTGGCAGGAGAGAACCCGTCAAGGAACCAGACGTTGGCCATGCCTGCCCATTGCGGCAGGCTGTTGCGCGCATCGCCGATGATCACTTCGCATTGAAGGGTTTCAAGATTGCAGGCGTGACCTGTCCAATGGGCCAGAAACCGGCTGCTCCACGGGTGTAACTCGGGGAAGGCCTCATGCGCGTGACGCATATCATCCGTGGCCATGGGAAAGGCTTCGAAACTGGTGAACCGAAGCGGGCCTGTTTGGCCGGATTTCTCCCATTCAGACCAAACCGTCAGCAGGTTCAGACCGGTGCCAAAGCCCAACTCGGCAATATGAAACCCCGGCGCAAAGCGTTCTGGCAGATCATTGCCTGCCAGAAACACATGGCGCGTCTCTTCCAGCCCGTTTTGCAACGAGTAGTAGGGATCGTCGAAACGGTCCGAGACCGGTATCTGATCCTCGGTCCACGTCAATTCGGCATGCTGGTCTGCCATCGGGGAATCCTGTAGCTAAGCGGCGCGACACTGAACAAGGAAAAGGGAATTGGCAATGGTCGATGTGACGGTTCGCGGGGCAGGAATTTTCGGTCTGTCCATCGCCTGGACCTGCGCCCGGCGGGGCGCGAAGGTACAGGTTGTCGACCCTTTTGGGCCGGGCTCCGGGTCCAGTGGCGGTCTGGTGGGGGCCTTGGCCCCGCATGTGCCTGAAAACTGGAATGCCAAGAAAGCCTTTCAGTTCGACAGCCTGATCATGGCCGAACCCTTTTGGCAGCAGGTCGAGGGTACCGGCGGCGTTTCCCCCGGCTATGGCCGTCTGGGCCGTCTTCAACCCATTCCTGACACCCGCAGCCTTGATCTGGCCCGGCAACGCGAAGGTTCAGCCGATCAGCTTTGGCAGGGGCAGGCAGAATGGCGGGTGATCAAAACATCGCAGGCCGGATCGTGGTACCCGCCCAGCCCCACCGGCTTTGTCATCCGCGATACACTGACAGCGCGCATGCATCCCCGGCGGGCCTGCGCCGCTCTGGTTGCAGCCCTTGAGGTGATGGGCGTTCACGTTGTCAGTAACGCTGATGATAAAGGACAGGTTGTCCACGCCACGGGCCTAGCAGGATTACTGGAACTGAACGACGCCTACGGAAAGACCGTCGGAAACGGTGTCAAAGGTCAGGCCGCCCTGTTGCGCTTTGATGCAGGAGAGGTGCCACAGCTTTTCGCGGATGCGGTCCATATCGTGCCACATGCGGACGGAACGCTTGCAATCGGATCAACGTCTGAACGGGACTATGACGACCCGACCAGCACAGACAGTGCTTTGAACGATGTCATAGACCGCGCCACGCGCGCGCTGCCGCTTTTGCACGGGGCCGAGGTGATCGAACGTTGGGCCGGGGTGCGCCCGCGCAGCAAAAGCCGCGCCCCGATGTTGGGCCTGCATCCATTGCACCAGGGTCACTTCATCGCCAATGGCGGCTTCAAGATCGGCTTTGGCATGGCTCCGAAAGTTGCCGAAGTTATGGCCGATCTGATGCTGGAGGACCGGGATTCGATCCCCGATGACTTCCGCCCCGAAGTCTCACTGTAATAGGGCCACAGCCTTCATGCATTGCCGCCCGTCCGGGCCGCGCACCCACATGTCCTGACCGTTCCGGCACAGCTGTGCAGTCTCGAAATGCATCAACGGTGAGGTCGCACGGAAAGAAAACGATTTGAGTGGTCCGCCAAGATCAACTGCAAACAGCATCAGAAGCTGCGCCAGAAGTGGCCCGTGCACAACCAGCCCTGCATATCCTTCCACATCACACGCATAGTCCAGATCGTAGTGAATGCGATGGCCGTTGAAGGTCAGCGCCGAGTAGCGAAACAGCAGGGTGGTATCGAACGCAACCGCGCGGACATCCGTTTCATCCGTGCGCGATCGGGGCGGCGTCTGAGTCATCACACCCGGCGTGGGGTCTTCACGATAAACAAGATCCTGCCATTCGGTCAGACAAAGTTGGCCACCTTGCCGTATCTCGTGCCGCAAAGTGACAAAACCCAACGGGCCGGACCGCCCCTCTTTTGTGCTTTGGTTATCAAGAACCGATGTCCTGTCAGCAGGTATACCCGCGATCAGCGGTGCATGAAATTCCAATTGCCCACCGGCCCACATTCTGCGGGGCAATCCCATATCCGGGATCAGGCCACCCACCTTGGGATGCCCATCCCGCCCCAGCGCAGCAGGCGGTTGCGGCGCCCAGAAATAGAGCTGATGGAAGAATGGCGGCAGAGCTGAGCCTTTGGCAATTGTTGGCTCAGAGCCCAACGCAACCTGAAACGACGCTGCACGGGCCGGGTCAAGGATATCGCTTTGACGCTGTTCCAACATATGGGCAGTCCAAGCTCAGAAACCGGCCTCGGCCCTGAGTTTCTGCATCAGCATGTGCAGCGAGTTTTCGTATCGCTCGGACAACAACCTTCCCTGATCGTCGAACTCATTCGAACTGTCGGCGAGGTGGATTTCCGGACCCTGCAAGATGCGGGGCTGAAAGGGCACCATGCAGGCGCGCAGGATCATCTGTGCCCTTTCCCCACCCGCGCGGCCACCCGCAGCCGACATTACAGCAACCGGCTTGCTCGCCCATGGATTGCCTTTCGTCCGGCTGACCCAGTCCAGTGCGTTTTTCAGAACACCCGAAGGCCCTTTGTTGTACTCGGGCGTCGAGATGATCACCGCATCCGCCTGCCCGATCTGGTCGGCCAGCATCTGAACAGGTGCCGGTATCCCTTCGGCATCCTCCAGATCGCCATCATAAAGCGGCAGGTTCAGGTCTGCTTCGGTATAGCTGACAGGGTCGAACAACCGGGCCGCTTCGCGCAGCAGTTTGCGGTTCGTCGCGCCCTTGCGCAGGGAGCCGGACAGGCCAAGCAGGGTCGGTTGAGACATCAGGGACAACTCCGTTTCAGTGTTTCCCAATAGTTAGACCGAGATTGGCCCTGACCAAACCCCCATTGACGCACAGTCATTGCGCAACAGGGGCCGGGCCCGAACGGGCCTGCGTTTCAGGATCACGCGTTTCCGCTGGGGACCACAACAATCTCAACCCGACGGTTTTGCGCTTTTCCTTGCGGCGTCAGGTTGGACGCGACCGGGTTGTTTTCACCCTGACCGTAGGTTCTGATACGGCTGTAGCTGACACCATTGGCTTGCAGGATATCCGCGACCGCGTTTGCGCGACGCTCGGACAAACCCTGATTATAAGACGCGTCACCATCGCTGTCGGTATGACCGATGATCTGCACGTTCGAGTTGGGATAGTTGACAAGGTTTTGGCCCACTTTTACCAGATCCGCCCGCAGCGCCGGGCGCACGGTCGAGCTGTCCGTGTCAAACGTAATGTCATTCGGGACAGTCACGATCAGCCGGTCACCCGCATTGACGATTGTAATCCCGTCATTCGCCAGTTGTTGGCGCAATTCCGCAGCCTGCTTGTCCAACTGGTTGCCGATCAGACCGCCACCGGCGGCACCAATGGCGGCACCGGCCAGCGCCCCAAGACCCGGGTTCGAATTATTGGCAATCGCGCCGACACCCGCACCGATAAGGCCGCCTAGAACCGCACCCTGCTTGGTGTTTTTGTTGGGGTCGTTCTGAACGGTCAGGGTGCCCGGATCGGTACAGGCCGTCACGGCCATGATTGAACACAAGCCTGTCGCCAGGAAAAACTTTGAAATCGTCATGATATCACCTTCTGCTCCGGTACCCGTTCTTCGGGCTTGATCCATTTCACCCAGTATATCACTGCGCTTGCTCACAGGCTCAAGCAACAATGCGGTGAAATCGGCGAATACCCGCCAAAGGCCATTCATACCGGTTCCGCAAAGGTGCCCGCGAGCTGTTGCTCCTGCCAGAGATCGCGCAAAGATTTACCTTGCCCCAGAAATCCTTCGTCAGTGAATTCACTGGACCAGATGCGATCGGTTCTGAAATGGCGAAAGCCGTTTCGCATCTCGCACCACCCTGCCAGCAACGTGCATTCGACATGATAGATCAGCGCCAGCGGGCGCACCACGCGGATGGTTTGTTCGCCTTCGCCGTCTATATAGGTGATACGGATTTTCCGTTCTGCCCGAATAGCTTCGCGATAATGCGAAACAGAAACACACCCTTTGTCGGGATCATCCGCCGGAGCCCCCCAGGGTGAAACCTGCAACCAATCGGTCGGGCTATGCAGAGCATCGATCTTCTGACAGATCCGACTGGCGGCCCGCTGCAGGTGGCTGTCGCCGGTGCGCGCCAGAAGAGAAAGGCCAACCCACAGGGCCTCAACCTCTTCCGCGTCGAAATTCAGCGGTGGCAAATCGTAACCGCGCCGCATCATGTAACCGACACCGGCCTCACCTTCGATGGGTGTTCGCTGGGCCTGCAATTCGGCAATGTCACGATAGACAGTGCGGATGGACACCTCCAGCCGGGTGGCCAGTGCTTCTGCCGTGACCGGCGCACTTGCGGCCCGCAGAATTTGGATGATTTCGAACAAACGGGTCGAACGGCGCATCGCATTCTCCTGACACTCTGCTGACACCCTAGCACACCCCACTGACACCATGCTGTCAGCAGTGAAGGGCGACAATGGGTGGATATCACACAAGGAGCCAAGAAATGCCGCACCTCGACAACCACGTCATGATGACACTGAAACTTGGCCAATGGTCACAGGACCACACACTGCGGGCTTTCGAGATTGAACGTGAGATCGCGCAGGAGCGCCATCGCCGCCAGCCGGTTTCGACGAAACGAAAAAGACGCATTTCGCTGGGCAACCTAAAGATGCTGTGGGCCAGAATTGCCTGAGATCAGAAATCGGGCTGGGCGCGAAACTTCATCGAATGCCCGCCCTCGGGATGCTTCAGGCGCAATTCTTCGGAATGCAGCATCAATCTGGGGAACTCCCTCGCCGCACCTGTTGCATAGAACGGATCGCCCAGGATCGGGTGACCCAATGCCTGCATATGAACGCGCAGCTGATGAGACCGCCCGGTTTTGGGAAACATACGCAAGCGAGAGGTCTCGCCCTCATGTTTCACAACGCGCCAATCGGTGACCGCAGGTTTGCCCGTATCATGACACACCATTTGTCTGGGCCGGTTGGGCCAGTCCACGATCAACGGCAGGTCAACCGTGCCGGTCTTTGGCTCCATCCGCCCCCAGACACGGGCAATATAGGTTTTCCGGGTCTGCCGCTTCTCGAACTGCATACTCAGATGCCTTTGCGCATGGGGTGTTTGGGCAAAAACCATGACACCTGATGTGTCCCGGTCCAGTCGATGCACAAGCAACGCCTGAGGGAAAGCCGCCTGCACGCGTGTCAGAAGGCAATCAGCCAGATGATCGCCCCGCCCCGGCACGGAAAGCAGACCCGACGGTTTGTTCACCACAATCAGCTGCGCATCTTCGTGCAGCACGTCCAGCGCGGTTTGTGGGGGGGCATAGGTTTCGCTCATGCGGGCCTGCCTATCTCAGCGCGCTTCTTCCCGCAACGTCGTCCTTGCGCGCCCGGTCATGATCGGTGAACTTCTGCGCAGGAGGACAGGACATGCACCCGACAATTGAACGACTGCAAGAGGTTGTCGCCAAGGGCGATGAGGCGCTGATCCACGATCTGCTGGCCGAAGATGTGCAGTTCCTGCCACCAACCTATTTCAGCACCTGGACCGGGCGCGCACCTGTGGCTGCCGTTCTTGGCCATGTCGGGCAGGTCTTTTCCGACTTCCGGTATCGCCGGATTATGGGCGCTGGCAACGATTGGGCGCTGGAGTTTCAATGCAAGATTGGAGATCTGGACGGCATTGGCGTTGACCTCATTACGCTGAACGAGGACGGTTTGATCAAAATCTTCGAAGTCGCCATGCGCCCTTACAAAACAGTCGGCGCTTTGCGCGAGGCGATGATGGCGCGCGTGATGACTGACGCTCGTTTTCTGGAATTCAAAAACGCCCTGACGTGACCTGATGATGCGCACCCTGATAGCACCCGACCAGGTTCTACGTGTGCCCTTGTTGCCCGTTCTGGCCACGCAAGCCCTTTTGGTGCGCCGTAACGCCCGGCTTTTGCCGGAGCCCACTGGCCCGCGAGAGGGCCGATCAGGGCGTGGCCCCCGCCTGCGTCTGCTGATCACCGGCGATAGCTCGGCGGCCGGAGTGGGCGCGGGAACTCAGGCGCAGGCCTTGTCGGGGCAGCTTGTGGACCGGCTGGCCAGACATCACACGGTCGAGTGGCAACTTGCGGCCACCACAGGGTACACGACGCTGGATACGATCGACCACCTGAGGGGCATAAAGGGCGAATTCGATGCGGTGGTCACGGCTTTGGGGGTGAATGACGTCACCCGCGCCGTCTCTTGCCGCACATTTGCGGATCGCCAGGCGCAGCTTATCAACATCCTGTCAAACGAACTGGGGGCGCGGCGTATAATCATCACCGGCGTTCCGCAAATGAACAGGTTTCCGGCCCTGCCACATCCATTGGCCTGGGTGCTTGGCCGTCAGGCTGCACGGCTGGATAATGCGTTGCAACAGGTTGTATCCGTCCATCCCCATGTGCAGCACCTGAGGCTTGATCTGCCCGACGACCCGGCCCTGGCGGCACCGGACGGCTATCACCCAAGCCCCCGGGCCTATGCGCTGTGGGCAGATGCCGCAGCACGCCTGTTGCTTCAGGCCTGAGCCCGCGCCTGCCGGATCAATGGGATCGAGTAAATGACCAAAGCCACCCAGATCAGGGGGAATGCGATCATACGTCCGGTGTCGATCTTCTCACCGAACAGAGTGATGGCTGTAATGAAAATCATAGTCGGCGCAATGTATTGCAGGATGCCCATGGTCGACAGGCGCACCAGCTTGGCTCCGTTCGCATAGACCAGCAATGGCACCGCCGTGACGATACCGGCGCAGGACAACAGCAGGGTATCAGACATCGCTACGCCAAAATGACCTGCGCCTTGCACACCCAGCCAGGTGACATAGGCCAGGGCCGGGATCAAAAGGATCAGGACCTCAAGCAGAAAACCCTGGTTGGGACCAATTGGAAGGGATCTCTTAAAGAATGCATAGAAACCCCAACTGACCATCAAACCCAGCGCCGCCCAGGGAAGTCGCCCAGCCTCAAGCACAAGCACAAGAACGCCCAGCGCGGCAAGCCCCACCGCAAACAATTGGGTCCGCGTCAGGGGCTCACGCAGCAAAATCGCGCCCAACGCGATACTGAACAGCGGGTTGATGTAATACCCCAACGCCGCGTCCAGCGCGTGCCCTGTCGAGATCGCCCAAACATAAATCGCCCAGTTCACGGAAATCAGCGCCGCCGTCAAAGCCGCCATGGCCAGCATCAGGGGATTGCCCAGTGCAGCTTTCAAGTCCCGGGTGCGCCCCAGCGCGACCAGCAGCAAACCTGCAACCGGAACAGACCAGATAACCCGATGCGCCACCACCTCGACAGGTCCAATGTGATCCATCGCCTTCATATAAAGCGGCAGAAATCCCCACATGACGTACGCCGTGACAGCCAAAGCCAAACCTTTGGGGGTATCCACATTCTGAGGTGGTAATGGTGTGGGTGTCACGAAGGCTCTCCGGTTGATACCGGTTCCGTTTACGGCAGAACTGAACGGATTGAAAACTCTGAAAACAGTGAAGTGTCACATAACGATTTGTGATAAGTTTGCTGACCGCAGCTGTTGCCGCCAAAATTGCGAGGCTCTGCCTCGCGCTCCGGGATATTTAGAGCCAGGTGAAGCAAGGGATCCGCACTTCATCTGGCCCAAAATATCCCGGGGGAGTCGCCCGGCACGGGCGGCGGGGGCAGCGCCCCCTACCCTGTCTATCAGACCTTCACCCGTTCGGATTTTGGGTCATACATCGGTTTAAGCGATGCTTCGGCTTTGACCTTCACGCCGCAAACATCGATCTCATAGGTTGAACTCAGAACGTCTGCGGCCTTTTCACCTTCGCACGGGACATAGCCCATTCCGATGGCACCACCGAGGCTATGACCGTAATTGCCGGAACTCAGGTAGCCGACATATTCGCCATCACGCACGATCGGCTCGTTGTGGAACAACAGCGGTTCAGGGTCGGTCAGACGGAACTGTACCAGACGGCTTTTGGGGCCGCTTTCTTTTCGTACAATCACCGCCTCACGCCCGATGAAATCACACCCTTTGTCCACCTTGACCGCAAAGCCAAGACCAGCATCAACCACGTGATCCTCACAGGTGATATCGTGGCCGAAGTGCCGGAAACCCTTTTCGATCCGGCAGCTGTCCATCATGTGCATACCACACAGCTTCAGCCCCATGTCCTGACCAGCCTCATGCAGGGTCTCAAAGACGTGGCCCGCCATGTCTGAAGAAATATAGATTTCCCACCCAAGCTCACCCACATAGGTCACGCGATGTGCACGGGCCAGGCCCATTCCGATCTCGATCTGCTGGGCAGTACCAAAGGGGTTGGTCGCGTTTGTGAAGTCGTTGGGCGAGACCTTTTCCAGCAGAGCCCGGGCGTTTGGCCCCATGACAGCGAGAACGCCTTCACCCGCTGTGACATCTGTAATGACCACGTTGAAATCCCCGACATGGCGCATCATCCATGTCTGATCCGCCAAGCGCGTGGCTGCGGGGGTCACGACCAGATAGGCGGTTTCGGTCAGGCGGGTTGCGGTGACATCCGCTTCGATCCCGCCTGTGCGGTTCAAAAACTGCGTATAGACGATCTTGCCGACAGGGACCGAGTAGTCACCCCCGCCAATATAGTTCATGAACTTTTCGGCATCAGGGCCTTCCACACGAATCTTGCCGAAGGAAGACATGTCATACATGCCCACATTCTCGCGCACGGCTCGGTGCTCGGCAGCGGAATTCTCGAACCAGTTCTGGCGCTTCCAGCTGTACCGGTATTCGCGCTCCTGCCCTTCATTCGCGTACCAATTGGCCCGTTCCCAACCTGCGATTTCTCCAAAAACGGCGCCCTGTTCTTTCAGGTGATGGTGGAACGGGGTTCGGCGCACACCGCGTGCAGTGGCTTTCTGGCGATAGGGGTAGTGGTCGGCGTAGAGCAATCCCAACGTTTCTTTTGAGCGTTCAAATAGGTACTTCTTATTACCCTGAAACGGCTGCATCCGACCGATATCCACGTCGCCCAGATCAAAGGGCTTTTCACCGGTATCCATCCACTCGGCCAGCGACATGCCCGCGCCACCGGCGGACTGGATACCGATCGAGTTGAACCCGGCCGCGACCCAAAAATTGTCCATCTCGGGCGCCAGACCCAGGTGATAGGCGTCGTCGGGAGTAAAGGATTCGGGGCCGTTGAAGAAGGTGTGAATACCCGCCTCGGACAGCATTGGCATCCGGTTGCACGCCGCTTCGAGGATCGGTTCGAAGTGATCGAAATCCTCGGGCAGTTGGTCGAACTCGAAGTTGTCGGGAATACCGTTCATGGCCCAGGGTTTGGCATTGGGCTCGAATGCGCCCAACATCATTTTGCCCGCGTCTTCCTTGTAGTAGGCGCATTCATCTGGCACCCGCAGAACCGGCATTTGGCTCAACCCTTCAATGGGTTCAGAGACGATATAGAAATGTTCGCAGGCGTGCAGCGGCACATTCACGCCGGCCATCTTGCCTACCTCGCGCCCCCACATTCCCGCGCAATTGACAACCATATCACAGGCGATATGCCCTTGGGATTGCCCGTCATCACTGACCCAGTCGACACCGGTCGCGCGCCGTCCGTGCCGGGAAATCCCGGTCACCTTCACCCGTTCCTTGATCACCCCACCGCGTTGACGCGCACCCTTGGCCAACGCCAAGGCAATATTAGCAGGATCCGCCTGGCCATCGGTTGGCAACCAAACGCCACCTGCCACGCCGTCGAGGTTGATATGCTCATATCGCTCTTTGACTTCGGTCGGAGAAAGCTCTTCGACCGGCACGCCAAAGGCGCGGGCCATTGCCGCATTTCGGTGAAGCTCCTCCAACCGCTCACTGGTCAGGGCGACCGAAACGGACCCGACCTGACGCAGGCCGGTGGCGACACCGGTCTCTTCCTCAAGGCCCAGATAGAGCTCTGCGGAATAGCGCGCCAGTTTGGTCATGTTGGAAGACGCGCGCAGTTGCCCGATCAGGCCCGCCGCGTGCCAGGTGGTGCCGCTGGTCAGTTGCTTGCGTTCTAGCAGAACAACATCGGTCCAGCCCTTCTTGGTCAGATGATAGGCGACCGAACATCCGATGACGCCGCCACCGATGATGACCACTCGGGCCTTGCTGGGAAGATCAACCATCCTGAAATCTCCGCTGTGTCAGGTTTGGCGTAAACTGCCACGGAAGATCGACAACAAATGCACCAAAAACGTCACAAGATCAGCAGTTTTCACCGATGTGTCGCGGCCCGCTTTTCCCGCCGAACGACAAAAGGCGTGACCCCGAAGAAGCTTTTGTAAACAGAGGAAAACCCGTTCGGAAAACCACAGGCCAATCCGATTTCGCGAACGCTCATAGTGGTGTTCAGAAGCAGGTTATTGGCCTTGGCCAGCCGCATTTCGCGATAGAATCCGTTGGGTGTGGTGCCAAAGAAGGTTTTGAACTTACGCTCAAGCGAACGGTTCGACAGTTGCAGCGAATCGACGATCTGATTGATCGGCAGTGGATCTTCGATATTGGCCTGCATGAGCTTGATGCACTGATCCAGCTTCACATCTCCGGTCGCCGTCAACTTTACCCCCGAGAATGGCTGCATCGAGGCGAAATCCCGGATGTTTTCATGCAACATGATGTCCGCCACGGTCATCTTTGCAGGCCCTGAGATATGGCGACCGATTACTGCCAGCGCGACATCTGTTGTCGCCTCCATTCCGGCACAGGTCACAACGGCGCCCTGTTCGGTTGCAATCGACAGTTTGGCTTCAAACCGGGCCCCGCGTTCCCGCAGGAACGAGGCGTTTTCCCAGTGAGTTGCCAAATCATCTGAACCCTGTTCGTCGATATACCGGCTGGCCGCTTCCGCCAGCAGAAACACCTTGGCATCGCGGAAAGTATAGTCCGACACCACCCGCCCCAAAGACAAGTCCGGGTGATCTGGGTCAGAATTGCCGATCACAAAAAGATAATTCGCCTTGGGTTGCGCCTGCACGCGTTCCGTTTGCACCACCGCGTCGCTGCTGCTGGAGATCGGGCCACCTCTGAGCGACCGATAGGCAAAAGTGAACGGCGGCTTTGGACACACACGATTTGCCAGCCTGAGAACCTCGACCAATGAGGCCAGTTCAAGCAGCACAAATCCGGGTGCGACCAGAATATCGAAATGTTGCTGTATCGCCTGCGGTGAATCAGAAGCAACTTTCCTCATCGCTGTCACCTTAGACGATCTCGTGCCCGGCAGCACGCAACCGGTTGGCCAGCGCTTCGATGTGGTCCGGGCCAATTTCGCAGCACCCGCCGACAATCGTGGCCCCCTGATCGACCCAACGCATGACGTGATCCGCATAAGCATCGGGACCAAGATCATGGCGTTGATCCAACGCATCCACTGTCGGCGCGTCCATTAGAAACTCATCCGAAATATGTGTAAAGCCGTTGGCATAGGCACCATAAGGCTTGTTCATGCCGGACAGGATGTCCAGAGCAGCTGGGATCGCTTCGGGGCGCGAACAATTGATCAGCAGCGCATCAGGTGAAAACTCTGCAACCAAGGGCGCGACATCCCTGAGCGGTTCGCCGGACCTGAGGCGGCTGCCATCTTCGTCATTGACCGTGAATGACAGCCAGACTGGTTTGCCACATCCGGTCGTTCCGCGCAGCGCACCCTCGGCCTCCTGCACCGAAGATACTGTCTCGATCAGAAACAGATCGACGCGCGCAGCCATCAAAGCCACAAGTTCAGCAAACTTTCCCGCCGCATCTGCCGGGTCGGGATTCAGGTCGGGTCGGTAAGATGCAAGAAGCGGCCCCAGAGACCCCGCAATCCGCCCCCCGGTCGAAGTACGAGCACGTTCGGCCTGTGTCAGGGCAGTGTCGATAAGGGCGGGCATCTGGTCCTCCATCCCCACTCGCACTAGGCGTGAACGGTGGACGGCATAGGTATTGGTGGTGGCAACCGTGGCACCACGACGGAAGTAGTCGCCATGCACCGCGCCGACCAGATCAGGGTGGTCGATCATCACACGTGTGGACCATAGTGGCGTCGCCCGGTCTCCGCTGCGTTTGACCAATTCCTGTCCAATTGAACCGTCCAACAGAGTGATCTTTGTCATGTCGTTGCTCCTTAAGGCAGCAGCACGAGTTTACCCGGAAGGGTCTTTGCCTGAAAATCAGCCTGTGCGCGGACGATATCCTTCAACGGGTAGGTTCGGGAAACCAGTGGCTTGATCCGTCCGGTATTCATCAACTCCACTAGGCGGCCAAAGACTTCGGGTGCCTGATGCGTGCAGCCGTGAATGGTGATGTCGCGCAAATAGATGTCCCGCAGATCAGCCTCGACAATCGGGCCGGCGATTGCCCCAGAAACGGCGTAGTGCCCGCCGGGCTTCAGGGCAAGGATCAGCGATGCCCATGCGGGCCCGCCAACAACATCTATAACCGCGTCGAACATATCCTGCGGCGGCAGCTCATCCCGGGCAAATGTGCCCAACGCCCCTTGGGATCTGACGACCTCTGCCTTCTCTGCAGCCGTCACACCCCAAACCGATGCTCCGCGCAGCGCCGCAAGCTGCACCGCCGCCAGACCGACGCCGCCTGACGCGCCAGTGATCAGAACTTTTTGCCCAGACGTCACGCCCGCGCGCGTCAGCAGGTTTTCGGCAGTACCAAAGGCGCAGGGAATGGCCGCAATTTCAACATCAGACAGGGGCGATGCACTTACGTCGTAAAGATCATTTGCTTCAACCAGACAGTATTGGGCAAAGGCCCCATCAATCTCTGACCCGAGCGCAATAAAGCCCTGAGGTTTGCCGGGGCGCGGACGCGGCAGGTTGATCGGGCACGTCACACGCTGGCCCTTTTTGAACCCCGTGTTTGGCCCGACTTCTTCAACGATCCCGCACAGATCGCCGCCCTGAATGCGGGGAAAGTTCAGTGCGCCGCCCCACCCTCCGGCTTCAATATCCTGATCGACGGCATCCGTCCCGCCGGTGACATCCGATGAATACCAGCCGACCCTTGTGTTGATATCCGTGTTATTGACCCCTGCCGCGGCGACCCGAACAAGCACCTGCCCCGGCCCAGGGGCCGGGACAGGGATATCGTCGCGCCATTCCAGCGCCTCTGTTCCGCCATGGCCGGTCAGATAGACGCCGGACATGGTCGCCAGACGCGTCACGCCCGCAACCGCTCGTTCTCGGGGTCCCAGAGCGGTTGATCCAGCTCTACCACGGCGCGGCATTTCTGACCGTAGATTTCGACCTCAAGTTCAGTTCCGGGGTTGGCAAACTCGGCCCGGATCATGCCCAGCGCGATGGATTTGCCAACGCGGTAGCCCCATGCGCCGGATGTGGTTTCGCCGACGATCTCATCGCCATGCCAGATGCAGGACATATACGGCGCGTCGCAATCGCCCGCATCAACAGTCAGGGTGACGAAGGACTTTTTCACGCCTTGCTGCTTTTCGTTCAGGATTGCGGCCTTGCCCGGGAAGTCCTGCGGTTTGTCCAGCTTGACGAAACGCTCCAACCCGCCTTCAAGCAGGGAATAGTCGGTCGACAGATCGCCCTTCCAGGCGCGGTACCCCTTTTCGATCCGCAGCGAGTTCAGCGCATACATCCCGAACGGCTTGGCACCGGCATCGATGATCGCGTCGTAGATCGCAGGCATATCCGCATTTTCAGCGTGAACTTCCCAGCCCAGCTCACCAGCGAATGAGACACGCAGCAGAGCGACCCATCCGCCTTTGATTTCGCTTTCCTGAAAGCTGAGCCACGGCAAGGTCAGATCGGCCTCGGTAACTTTGCTGAGAATGTCCCGAGATCGAGGCCCGGTAACGATCAGCGTGCTCATCCGCGTTGTCCAGTCTTCCAGCGTGAACTCGGCATCGGCAGGTATGTGACGCTCAAGCCATTCACGGTCATGCCATTGCGCGGTCGCTGCAGTGACCAGAACGAACAGGTCTTCGGCCTCGCGCGTGACCGACATTTCGGTCAGGATACGCCCGCGGTCATCTGCGAAGTAAACCAGCCCAACCCGACCAATCTTGGGCAATGCCCCTGCAACCAGACCGCGCAGCCATTCATCAGCACCCGGCCCCTGTATTTTGAACCGCGAGAAGCCCGGCAGGTCCAACACGCCACAATGATCGCGCACGGCCTCACATTCTTCCTTGATCCGCTGTTCCCACGGACCGGACCGTCCCCAGGTGTGGGTCGCGTCGAGCGAGGTGTCATCACCGGGCTGTGCAAACCAGTTGGCGCGTTCCCAGCCGTTATAGGCCCCCATGACACCGCCGTGCGCGATCACCTTGTCATGCACGGGCGACAGCTTCTTGTTTCGTGCGGCAGGCCATTCATGGTGCGGGAAGTGCATGGCATATTCGTTGCCATAAACTTCCATGCCTTTCTGGTTGCAATAATCCTGATCGGTGTAATCGGTATAGCGGCGCGGATCGACGGCCCACATATCCCATTCGGTCGCGCCATCAACGACCCACTCGGCCAGAACCTTGCCTGCGCCACCGCCCTGCGCGATGCCGAAGGTGAAAGTATGCGCCTCGAACGCGTTTTTCACACCCGGCATCGGGCCGATCAGCGGCAGCCCGTCCGGCGCATAAGGGATCGGCCCGTTGATGACGCGTCCAACGCCCGAGGTTGCCATCAGCGGCACCCGCTCCATCGCATCGGTGACGATATCTTCGATGCGGTCCAGATCGTCATTCCACAATTGAAAGCTGAAATCATCCGGCATCGGATCGTCTTCGGTCATCCAGTGGCCCTTGCAGTTGGGCTCGTAAGGACCAAGGTTGAAGCCGTTCTTTTCCTGCCGCAGGTAGTACGAGACATCCACATCACGCAGCAACGGCAGTTTGGCACCGCTTTGCTTGGTCCATGCTTCGATCTCGGGGATTTCATCGGTCAGCAGGTACTGGTGACTCATGACCATTGCCGGAACGGTGCGGCCACCGAAGGGCTTGAACCATTCGCCCACGCGCTGCGCATAATACCCGGCTGCGTTCACAACATAGTCACAGGCTATATCGCCTTTGTCCGTGTGCACGGTCCAGGTGCCGTCATCATGCTGCGTCACGCCAGTCGCCGGGCAGAAACGGATGATCTTCTGCCCCATATCGCGTGCGCCCTTGGCCAGCGCCTGGGTCAGCTGCGCCGGATCGATATCACCATCCGTCGGGTCGTAGAGAACACCTTCAAGGTCATGCGTTTCCAGGAAGGGATAGCGCTCTTTCGCTTCTTCCGGGGTCCACATTTCCATCGGGATACCCTGATAGCGGCCCATCGCCATGGCGCGCTCGAACTCCTGCACACGTTCTTTCGAATGCGCCAGTCGGATCGAACCGGTCTGGTGGTAGTTCATCGGGTAATCGACTTCCTCGCCCAGACGCGCATACAGCTCGGTCGAATAGCGCTGCATGTTCATGATCGCCCATGAGGTCGAAAAGGTCGGAACGTTCCCTGCCGCATGCCAGGTCGACCCGGCAGTCAGTTCGTTCTTTTCCAGCAGAACACAATCGGTCCAGCCTTTCTTGGCAAGGTGATACAGCGAGGAAGCCCCCACCACACCGCCACCGATTATGACCACGCGGGCTTTTGTTGGAAAATCACTCATGCGTTTTTGATCCTTGTTACTGTGCCTCTTGAGGCAGATCGTCCGTGATGTCGTAGTAGTCGCCCTTGTCAGCCACAAAGATGTGCTTCGAGAGCGAAAGACCTGTGGGTGCGTCCAGCGCGCCCATGGAAATCGAAATCGTGTCTTCCTGGTTGTGTTGCCAGAAGAGGAACGAGCCACATTTGCTGCAAAATCCGCGCCGGGCGATGTCAGACGCGCGATACCAGCTAAGCGTGTCGCTGGCCGAGAAACTCAGGTTGTCCTTATGGGTCGAAGTCGAAGCCCAGACATGGCCCGACTGTCTGCGGCACTGTCCGCAATGGCAGACCGAAGGTGGCGACAGGTCTCCGTCGATCGTGAACGCGACCGAGCCGCAAAGGCAGGATCCCTTGTGCATCTGACTACCCCCTTATTGCGGGTGTGGTGCTGGTTCCCAACAACACACCGTAGATGACAAAACAGGCCGCCATGATCCGGCGCACCCAGATATTGAACACCGCGCCCAGCGCTGCCCTGCCCATCAAGGCGCCCAGCGCCGTAAAGCCGGTGTAGCTAAGTGTGGTGATGACCAGCGCGGTCGGCATGATAACCCCCATCTGCTGCCAGATCGGGACCTCGGGCTGAACGAACTGCGAAAACGCGGCCAGGTATCCGGCAACGCTTTTGGGATTGATCGTGGCCACTGCAAGCGCGTGCAGGTAGACATGTCGCGCAGGACGCTCGGAGGCTGGTGCGGGTTTTGTAGCATTCATCCAGCCGCGAATCCCCAACCAGATCAAAAATCCCGCGCCAATCAACTTGGCGACAAAGAACCCGGTCGGCGATGCAGCGATCAGGGCGGTCACACCCAGCGCAGACAGGATCAGAAAGGCGCTGGCCTGCGTGAGAATAGCCAATACGCCTAGCATTGCCCTTGGAAACGGAAGGCTCATCCCGTTCGAGATGCAATTAACCGCGTTCGGGCCAGGGGTGGTCACGAAGACCACCCAGAACAACGCGAATATGGTCCAGGCCTCGAACGACATCAGTAAACCGGCGGGGCGATGACCCAGATGGCCACAGCGGGCTCATCATAAGGGTTGGCCCATTGATAGGGTTCATGTCGAATTCGAAAGCTGTCACCCGGCCCAACCGTGAACGCGCGCGACCCGATTGTCAGGTCCAGCCTGCCCGAGATCATGTATCCGACTTCCTGGGTCGGGCGATTGGCCGGTGTCTGCATCTGCGAGTTGGGTTTGAAGGTGGAATGTACCATTTCGAAATCATCGGTCAGATCCGGCGAGAGCAGCTCTTCGATCAACCCTTCTTCGCCCGACCCCATGGGGCGGCGCGAGCCGGCACGCACGACATATCCCTGCTCGTCCGCCGGTGCCGCCGAATGCGCAAACAACATCGACATGGGTACGCCAAGGCATTCGGCGATCTGCCTGAGGTCCGAAATCGACGGCTCGGACATGTCACGTTCAACCTGGCTGAGCCAGCCCACAGACCTGTCCAACCGGATCGCGATATCACTCAGCGTCAATCCACGCGCCTTGCGCAGCGCGCGAATATCTGCACCAAGTGTCGCACTTTGTGGGGCGTGGCTGTTCAAGGATGGCTCCAACGATCGTGAAAATTTCACCTCGTTTTTCACGATGACTCGATTCCGTGAAATTTCAAAGCATTTTTTCACGCAAGCCCGTATTCCGGGCGGCTATGCCCTGACGGTTCGGTCACTCAGCTGATATGGCAAACATAAATATCGGCGGTTTCTGAGGCGCGCTCCGGCCAAAGCGTAAAGCCTGTTTTTTGCAGAACGCGAGCTGAGGCCGGATTGTCGCGCCCAACCCCGGCGATGAGGCGTATGTCAGGCCCAGGCGCCAATGCGTCCCGCAGGCCTTGCAGCATCTCGGAGGCGTAACCATTCCCCCAGGCGGATTCTGCAATCAGATAGCCGATGTGAAGGTTTGGAATTGAATCGGCCTCTGAACTCATGGCCAACACGAATAGGCCAATAAGGTGGTTACCGTGGTTTTGGCGCGCAAGCAGAATATTGCTTTCAGCACGTCTGTCATCAATCCAGCTCGAAATTCCCCGACCCTGCAACTGCATCGACGGCGGCAGGTGTTTCAGGACCTCAGGGGTCAGAAGCGCTGCCAGATCATCTTCAAGCCGACCTCGCAATCGCGGATCGGCGAGTTCAACCTTCCAGTCGCTGACCGAAAGGCGCGGAGTTCGGAATTGGCCTGGGACCATGGTTAATCCAATACGGTTCGGATTTTCCGGTTTTATCAGGCTCCGAGTGAGATCGAAATGAAGAAATCGGCAGACGCGCCCTGTACCACCTTAATTTCAATCAGACTTGTGCGAAGGTCTTTGACAGGATCGCGGACAGGTTATCCGCGTCTTCGGTTGAGAACGCGTCGGGTTGATTGCTGTCGATGTCGAAAACTGCAATCAATTCGCCCGCTGTGTTCCGGACCGGCAGAACCAGTTCGGACCGGGTGGAGGAGGCGCAGGCGATGTGACCCGGAAACGCATCCACATCCGGCACAAGCTGCACCTGCCCGGTGCGCGCTGCCGCCCCGCATACGCCCCGCGCGAACGGGATGACCAGACAGCCATGCCCACCCTGGTAGGGGCCGATTTTCAGCAAGCCTGGTTCTGTCACACGGTAAAACCCGGTCCAGTCGAAGCGGTCGTCAGAATAGTGGACCTCGCAAGCAACCGTGGCCATCAGGGCAATCTGATCGGTTTCGCCTTCGGTCAATGCTGCAATTGTACTGGCCAGCGAACTGTAATCGACGGTCATAGGTCCCGAACCCCTTGGAAAACTCGGGGGCGCTGCCCCCGAACCCCCGGAGTATTTCGAAAAAGATGAAGGGTCAAATGCGTTCGATCGCGATAGCTGTTCCTTCACCGCCGCCGATACAGATTGCAGCAACCCCCCGCTTGAGATTTCGTTTCTCGAGCGCGTTCAACAAAGTGACCAGAATACGGGCGCCAGATGCGCCAATAGGATGGCCCAAGGCGCAGGCCCCGCCATTTACGTTTACCCTGTCGCGCGGCAATCCCATTTCGTGCATGAAAGCCATCGGCACAACTGCGAAGGCTTCGTTGACCTCCCACAGGTCGACATCATCCTTGTTCCAACCGATGCGGGACAGAAGCTTTTGCGCCGCCGGAACCGGTGCAGTCGTGAAAAGTCCGGGCGCTTGAGCATGGCTGGCATGTCCCAAAATCCGGGCCCGAACTGTCAGTCCTTGCGCTTCTGCCGCCTCAGCCGATGCCAGAACAAGCGCCGCCGCGCCGTCGGATATTGACGAGGAATTGGCGGCGGTCACTGTCCCGTCCTTGCGGAAAGCCGGTTTCAGTGTCGGAATTTTCTCGGGACGGGCGGATTTGGGTTGCTCATCAGCGACCTGTACGACCTCACCCTTACGCGTGCGCACTGTGACGGGGACGATCTCGCCCTCGAAAGCACCGCTTTCTTGCGCGGAAAGTGCGTTGGACAAGGATTTCAAGGCATATTCATCCTGCGCTTCGCGGGTGAACTGATACGCCTCGGCGCAGTCTTCGGCAAAGGTTCCCATCAGGCGGCCCTTGTCATAGGCGTCTTCCAGCCCGTCAAGGAACATGTGGTCGATCACCTGACCATGACCGATGCGCGCACCGCCCCGCATTTTCGGCAGCAGGTAGGGCGCGTTGGTCATGCTCTCCATCCCTCCGGCGACCATTGTGTCCGCAAGACCCAATGCGATCTGGTCGAAGGCCATCATCGCCGCCTTCATCCCGGAACCACACATCTTGTTCAGCGTGGTGGCAGGAACCTCCTCGCCTAAACCCGCCGCGAAACCCGCCTGGCGCGCCGGTGCCTGCCCCTGACCTGCGGGCAGGACACATCCCATCAACACCTCGTCAACCGTCTGCGCCCCTGCCTGCTTTAACGCGGCACGAATCGCTGCGCCGCCAAGCTCGGATGCTGCGACACCGTCGAACATGCCCTGAAAACCACCCATTGGTGTTCTGGCAGCACCTGCAATAACAACATCTCTCATCCGGATAATCCTCCTGTCGTCCGGCCCTTGAATACCGAATGGTAAGAATTCGCGTCTAGCGTATTTCTACGACTCATTTTCAGATTGGAGGCAGCCGGACCATGGGGCTGACCAGCACATCAGACGGAACGACACAGATTATCACGGTTCACTCTGACCGGATCGACGCTGCGATGGCCATTCAGTTCAAAGAAGACATGCGCGCAGAGACCGAGGCCTGCGCCGATCGGGTTGTCCTGGACCTTTCAGGCGTCGAGTTCATCGATTCAAGCGGACTGGGCGCAATCGTAGCGTCCATGAAACAACTGGGGCTGAACCGAAGGCTTGATCTGGCAGGCCCGCAGCCCGTGGTGGAAAAGGTCTTTCGCCTGACGCGCATGGATACCGTGTTCAGGTTGTTTGCAACACTGGATGACGCCCTGTCGGAACCAGACAGGTGACAACAGCAGGAGTGCGACAACGTGGAGCCCATTTGTAACGCGACCTGCCTGGAATTGAGCTTTCCCGCAACGGAAACAGAAGCCAGTGCGGGGATTGCGAAACTCAGCGCCGGACTGGCGAAACGAGGGTTGCCGCCGCACAAGGCGGACGATGTCAAGATCGCACTGGCAGAAGCAATCAACAACGTTGTGGAACATGCCTATATGGACGTGGCCCCGGCCGGGGTTCAGGTGACATGCCGATTGGACAGAAACCGGCTGGACATTCTGATTTCGGACACGGGCCATCCATTGCCCGGCTACGAACCACCAGACGGAACGCCGGCACCACTGGGAACCCGCATTCAGGATTTGCCCGAAGGCGGGTTCGGCTGGTTCCTGATTCATCAACTGACCAGCGATATCTGTTATGAGCGTCGCGACGGGTGCAATCGGCTATCCCTGCGATTTAACTTTGACAAGAACGGGTAATCAGCCGCAATTGGCCACAATAACGCCATTTTCGAAACATTGTCGCGCCGCAAATCGCCGCCATACAGTGACTCGTAGCTCAGATAGCTTCCCTCGGCGCCAATTATCACAGCCCCCACCCAGTGAACGGCGCCGAGGATCTCCCCCCAAACTTGAATTGACTGGACAACCGGCAATCAGAGAATAGCTTTCCCCTGTTTGAAGGAGAAAGAACCCACCATGCGTGATCTGCACAAACCTGGCCGGTCGGAAGTTTTTGCAACGCGGGGGATGTGCGCAACGTCGCACCCGCTAGCCGCCAAAGTGGCAATCGATATTCTTGAGCGCGGCGGCAACGCCATGGACGCCGCGATAGCAGGTGCGGTTCTGCTTGGCATCTGCGAACCGCAGATGACCGGGTTGGGGGGCGATTGTTTCGTTTTGTTCAGCCGTGCGGGCGAAAACCGGATACGCGCATTGAACGGATCGGGTCGCGCACCGGCCGCCGCGCGGGCGCAGCCCTTGCGGGACAAAGGCCTGTCGTCTGTACCGTTGAGCGGTCCGGATGCGGTGACTGTTCCCGGTGCCGTGGACGCCTTCTGTCACCTTGCAGAAACCGAAGGGCGATTGGGGCTGGACGCGATTCTGGAACCCGCAATCCACTATGCCGAGGCTGGCGTTCCGGTGGCCCCTCGGGTTGCGTTTGACTGGAAAACCGGGGCGGCCACATTACAGGGTGCTGCGCGTGACCATTATCTGATCAAAGGGCAGATACCAGCGATCGGGCAGATCTTTCGCGCTCCCGGTCAGGCTGAGGTCTTGCGCAGGATCGCCAGTCAGGGACGCGACGCATTTTATTCAGGAGACATTGCCGAGGATATGATCCGGGCCCTGTCTGCACGCGGAGGTGTCCACACCGCCGAAGACTTTCACTGCACCAAGTGCACTGAAACGCAGCCCATGCGCGGAGCCTACAGGGGTGTTGATCTGGTCGAACACCCGCCAAACGGCCAAGGTGCGACCGCGATCCTGTTGCTGAACATTCTAAAGCAATTCGATCTGGCCGGTATGGATCCATTTGGAGCAGAACGGGTTCATATCGAGGCTGAAGCCACCAAGCTGGCTTATGACGCGCGCAACCGGTTCATTGCTGATCCCGATCATGTCGCACGGGCCGAGCGGTTTCTTGATTTGGATGTTGCGATCCGGTTGGCTGCATTGATTGACCCAAAAGGCGCAATGCCCGCAGCAGCACCTTTGACGGAAGCCATTCACAAGGACACGGTCTATATCACGGTGGTCGATCGCGACCTTATGGCTGTGTCGCTGATCTATTCGATCTTTCATAGCTTTGGATCGGGGATCGCATCCGAGAAATATGGTATCTTGCTTCAGAACAGGGGCGCGGGGTTCACGCTTCAGCCGGGTCACCCCAATGAACTGGCTGGCGGCAAGCGCCCGATGCACACGATCATACCGGGGATGTTGACCGAGAATGACCGTGTCACGATGCCATTCGGCGTCATGGGCGGTGCTTATCAGCCGACCGGGCACACGCGTTTCGTTTCGAACCTTAGGGACTTTGGGCTGGAGCTACAGGAAAGCATCAACGCGCCGCGTGCCTTTTTCGATGGGAATGTCCTGAAGCTGGAGCGGGGCTATTCCGAAGAAGTAGCGAAACAATTGTCTGAAATTGGACACAATATTGAAATTCCAGAAACGCCGCTTGGAGGAGCGCAAGCGATCCGAATCCGAAAAGACGGTGTTTTGGAAGGCGCCAGTGACCCGCGCAAGGATGGGTGCGCCCTTGGATACTGATCAGCGGCAGTACAATGCCGACCGGTTCGCCAAACCTAGTTCAATTGGAAATGCAGAGGGTAAGCACCGTCTTCAAACGGGCCGAACATGTTGGAGATATCCGGGTGCTCGACCGGCTCTCCAGAATAGTCTGCAACCAGATTTTGTTCTGAAACATAAGCAACATAGAAGGATTGGTCGTTCTCTGCCAGCAGGTGGTAGAACGGCTGTTCTTTCCGTGGACGGCTGTCTTCCGGAATGGCCTGATACCATTCTTCTGTATTCGAAAATTCCGGGTCCACGTCAAAAATCACCCCTCGAAAAGGGTGTTTCTTGTGACGGACCACCTGGCCCAATCCGTATTTCGCGCGTGTCTTTAACATTGTTTCGGCCCCCACCGCATTTACTAACGGTTTTTGGCCCGAAATGCCAATCATTGATGTGAAATTCAGGGAAACAGTCTGTGAACCTAATACTGACAGTGTTCGAAATCGTGGCCCCGGTTTTTCTCTTGGCGGCCATTGGCTTTACGTGGGTCAAACTGGGGTTCGAATACCGGCTGCAATTTGTGACACGCTTTGCAACGACGCTGGCAATGCCCAGTCTGATCTTTGTTGCACTCATGCAAACCGACATTCCGGGCGGAGATTTGTCGCGTTTCACGTCGGCAACTCTGGTCGCAAATCTTCTGCTGGCTGGGGTGTTCTGGTTGATTGTTCGCGGATTGAAACTGGATCAGCGCACGTACCTGTCACCGCTGATTTTCGGCAATACCGGCAATCTTGGCCTGCCGCTATGTATCTTTGCGTTCGGGCAGATTGGTTTGGGTTACGCAGTCATCTTTCTGTCTGTAACCGCGCTGTTTTCTTTCACCTATGGGATCTACCTAGTCGCCGGAAAAGGCGCATGGGGACAGGTCTTACGCCAGCCGATGGCGTGGGCGACCATTCTGGGTGCGGTGTTTTTGTGGCAGGGGTGGCAAACTCCGACATTTCTAACCAATACGTTTGAGCTTTTGGGGCAAATGGCTGTTCCGCTGATGTTGGTCACGGTCGGTGTGGCAATCGCCCGCCTGACCTCGCGTAGTCTGGGGCAAGCGCTCTGGCTGTCAGTCCTGAAACTTATCGTCTGCTTTGCGTTGGGCTGGGGGATTGGGGTGTTGTTTGATCTGGACACTGTCGCCTTTGGCGTTCTGATATTGCAAATTTGTACACCGGTCGCTGTGACCTCATATTTGTTGGCAGAACGATTTGAAGCCGATTCCGATGCCGTTGCCGGCATGGTCATGGTGTCCACCGTACTTTCCGTGGCGGCGTTACCCATAATTCTTGCCATTGTTTTATAGCGATTGTGATTTCCTCAGAGCTCAATCTGCGCTAGAATAAACAAAAAAGGCATGAGGCACATGAGCAGAATTCTTATCGTACTCTTCGGGGTGCTGCTTTTGGCATCCTGTGGCGGCGGGTCAAAACAACCGCCCAGCAAACTGAACGACGCGTGCAGCATTGCGCACGAACGACCGGATTTTATCAAGGCTTTCAAAAGCACCGAGCAGAAATGGGGTGTTCCGGTTCACGTTCAGATGGCCACGATTTATCAGGAAAGCCGATATCGCCACGACGCGCGTACCCCGCACCGTTACGTGCTGGGCGTGATCCCGATGGGGCGGCAAAGCAGCGCCTATGGGTTCAGCCAGGCACTGGACGGCACCTGGGATCAATATCAGCGCGAAACCGGCAAGCGCCGGGCCAAGCGGGATCGCATCCGCGATGCCTCGGACTTCATCGGCTGGTATATGAACAAAAGCTATGAGCGCAACGGCATCCACCCCGGCGACACACGCAATCAATACTTGGCCTATCACGAAGGTCACACGGGGTACGCTCGCGGCACCCACAACAGCAAGTCGTGGTTGTTGAGCGTGGCCAATGACGTGGACGCGCGCGCGCAACTGTATCAGGCACAGTTGGCGAACTGCCGGTATTGACCAGCAAAAAGCGGGTCAGCGATTGACTGACCCGCGTCTTTCCTTGTTCGAGAAAAGACCCTGATCAAGACCATTGCTTTCGGTCAGCGCACCCAAAAGAACGGTGGTCTGGCTGCCGGCGTTGTCATGAATCACCCATTTGCGCAGCTCGACCGGATTATCGGTGAACATCAATTCAATCCGACCTGCCTCAGGGTTCTTGGGGTCTTGCGCAGTGACCACTGTGGCCGTGCCGTCAAAGCTGTGGCCGACAACCATATTGGCCTGATCAAGATTCACGTTGCGTGCCAGCACAATGGAAAGCGGCGTGCGCTTCAGCGGATATTGCTCGGGCGGCTGGTTCGATTTCGGATCGAAGATCTGAACACTGCCCGAGCGCGCCAGCACCACCGCACTGTTGGGCGGATCATATTCGAACCGCATCTTGCCCGGGCGCTGCATCCACAGCTGCCCGGTGCTCAACGAGCCATCATCGTTCACCTGCGTGAACGTTGTCTGAACCGTTTTCAATCCGTTCAGGTAATTGGAAATCTGCGAAAGCGGCAGTTTTTCCGCCGCCCATGCGGCGGGTGCGGCCAGTGTCAAAGCAAGGGCAAAAGCAATCTGTTTCATGCTGTACAGATAGGTTGTCTGCCCTTGTTATTAAATATCCTATTGCTCGGGGACGAGGATTTCGCGCTTCCCGACATGATTTGCTGACGAAACAACACCTTCGTCTTCCATTTGTTCAACAAGACGCGCCGCCTTGTTGTACCCAATGGCGAGTTTCCGCTGAATGTAAGAGGTCGAGCATTTGCGATCCTTGATCACAATTGCCACCGCCTGATCGTACAGTGCGTCCTCTCCGTTCGTGTTGCCGCCAGTGTTCAGCCCCAGAACGGCGTCAATGTTGTCGACCCTGTCCTCGGCCGGTCCGTCCAGAACACTGCCCACGTAATCGGGGGGGCCGAATTGTTTCAGATGGTTGACGATTTCCTCGACCTCTTCATCCGACACAAACGGTCCGTGGCAGCGGGTAATCTTGGCACCACCGGCCATGTAAAGCATGTCACCCTGCCCCAGCAGCTGTTCGGCACCCATCTCGCCCAGAATAGTACGGCTGTCGACTTTCGAGGTCACCTGGAACGAAATCCGCGTAGGGAAGTTGGCCTTGATCGTGCCGGTGATCACGTCAACGGACGGGCGCTGTGTGGCCATGATCAGGTGAATGCCCGAGGCCCGCGCCATCTGCGCCAGACGCTGGATGCAGGCTTCAATCTCCTTGCCCGCGACCATCATCAGATCGGCCATCTCATCGACGATGACGACGATATAGGGCATCGCTTCGGGCGCGAATTCTTCCGTCTCGAACGTTGGTTCGCCGGTTTCATCGTCAAACCCGGTTTGCACCGTGCGGCTGAACATCTCGCCCTTGGCCAACGCATCCTTTACCCGACCGTTGTAGCCCGCGATGTTGCGGACGCCCATCTTGGACATCTTGCGATAGCGGTCTTCCATTTCGCCCACGACCCATTTCAGGGCGACAACCGCCTTCTTTGGATCGGTCACAACGGGTGACAGCAGATGCGGGATGCCATCGTAAACCGAAAGTTCCAGCATCTTGGGGTCGATCATGATCAGACGGCATTCATCCGGCGTAAGCTTGTAAAGCAGCGACAGGATCATCGTGTTGATCGCCACCGATTTACCCGAACCCGTGGTCCCGGCGATAAGCAGGTGAGGCATCTTGGCCAAGTTCGCCACAACGGATTCACCGCCGATATCTTTGCCCAGCGCCAGCGGCAGCGCCTGATTGCCATCGCCAAAATCGCGGCTGGCCAGGATTTCCCGCAGCACGACCATCTCGCGGTTTTCGTTGGGCAATTCGATACCGATCACCGAACGCCCCGGCAGGGTCGAAACCCGCGCCGACAGCGCCGACATCGAACGCGCAATATCGTCTGCCAAACCGATCACACGGCTCGCCTTGAGGCCCGGAGCGGGCTCCAGCTCGTACATGGTCACGACCGGGCCGGGGCGCACGCTGACGATCTCACCCTTGACGCCGTAATCGTCCAGAACGTTTTCCAGCATCCGTGCATTTTCTTCCAAGGCCTCATCGCTCAGGTGATGGCGTTGGATACTGGCGGGGTTGGACAACAAGCCCAGAGGCGGCAGTTCGAAGTCAGAGTGCCGTTCCTCGAAGGACAATGCCGGTTGCGCTTCGGCCTGCGCACGACGAGACGGCAACGGTGTCCGACGCACGGGCTGCGCCACCACAGGCTTGCGCGGTTCAGCTACCGGGATTTTCATCGCGGGGCGCTGCTGCGGCGCGGCGTCGGTGACATCCTCGAAAACCGACTCATCATCGATATCCAACTCGGACGCGTAGTCGTATTGTTCTGTCCCGGCCTCATAACCGAACACAGCGGACTCTTGCGCCTCTGGCGTGTCACCAGCGGACACCTGCGGCTCGGGGCGCAGCCCATACACTGTCATCGGCGGTTCGGGGGGCAGTTCGGACGAGGGATGCTGGTTCAGGATCAGCGGATCGGGACGGCGTCCACGACCCTTGGTCAGCGGCAGGTCGGGATCCGGCTCGGGTGTCATTTCGCCCACGGCAACCTTGCGATTTCGCACGGCGGCCGAGATTTTGGAGCGGATGCGATCTTCGCCGGGCATGTCGTCAAAGCCCGCGATCGGTTCAGGATCCACCAACTCAGGCTCGGGCATTGGATCAGGGCGCCGGATAAGTGACGGCATTCGTGCCAACAGGCCTGATTTGACCGGAGGTTCAGGGCGCCCCAATTCAGGTTCTTCAAAAACAGTGTCGGCATAGACCAGTTCGTCGTCAAACATCGCCTCAGCCGCTTCAGCGCGGGCAAGCTTGCGTTCTTCCCACTGCGCCCGGCGATCCCGCGCGGCTTGCGCGGCCGAGGCCGCACCACGCCCCATCAGCGTCATCAGCATGTCATAAGACATTACAAGGCCCAGGATGAAGGCGCGGAAGCCGCGTTTCACGTCAGCCTTGGTGAAGCCCAGCACAAAAACACCCAGCGTGGTCATGCCGACGGCCATGGCCAGCGACATCATTTTGACCAGAAAATGCGAAGAGATCGGCACCAGCGTCAGCAACGCGCCCATGACCGTGTCGCCGAACAAACCGCCCAAACCGTAGCTATGCGTTGCACGCCACTCGGCACCGGGAACAAGGGTTGCGGCATAGACCGAGGCTACAGCGATCCAGATCGGGGCAAAGATCAGGCGGGCAATGGCCCGGTCTTCACCGAAATGGCCCGCAAAACGCAGACCCCATCCGACCAGAACAAGCGCGATGCCCCAGCTTCCCCAGCCCACGATCATGAACAAGGGGGCTGCAATAGACGCGCCGACCCGTCCCATCCAGTTTTGCACCGGCGCGTCGGTCGAAACCATCCAATTAGGATCATCGGGCGTATAGGACCAGATCATCGCAGCCGCGGCCAAGCCCAACAGGATCAGCGCGATACCGATCAGTTCCTTACTGCGTCGCTCCAGGGCTGCCTGTGTTGTGCTGTCCAGCAATGGGTCGCGGTTTCGCGCGTTATATGATGCCATTTTGCCCTCGTACCTCACGTATAGATGCAGTCGCGGAGTGTGATCAAACCGCGCTGCAACTCTGTTTTTGGGGCTACCAATGCAACCCGGATAAAGCCTTCGCCCGGGTTATTTCCCGGATCACCTTGTGAAAGATATGCGCCCGGAAGAACCCGAACCCCGGTTTCCTTCCAAACCTTCAATGCCGCGTCCTCGCCATTCTCGACCGGCAACCACAGAAAGAACCCGGCCTCGGGCGACATGTAGCCCTGCACGCCCGCAAACACCTTATCCGCTATGGCGTATTTCTCCTGATAGAGCGCGCGGTTTTGCTCGACATGTGTCTCATCCGCCCAGACGCGCGCGGCGGCGGCTTGCAAGGGCAAAGGCAGTGGGGACCCGGCATAGGTGCGCAGCTTTTTCACCTGACTGATGGACTTTCGTCCACCTGCAATCAGGCCCGAGCGCAAACCAGCTAGGTTCGAGCGTTTTGACAGGGAGTTAAACAGCGTGATCCGTTCGGGATCAGCCCCTAGTTCCTGCGCGACAGTCAGAACCCCCGTCGGGGCTTGGTCACGGTAAATCTCGGAATAGCATTCGTCGGCGAAGATGCGGAAATCATAAGCCTCGGCCAGACGGATCAGGTCAGCCCAGTAGTCGCGCGATGCAACCGCGCCCTGCGGGTTGGCCGGGGAACAAATATAAGCCACCGCTGTTTGGTTCAGCACATCTTCGGGCAGGCCGGAATAATCCGGCAGATGACCAGTCGCGGCAGTTGCAGGGACAAAATAGGGTTGCGTACCCACCGAAATCGACGCGACCATGTAGACCTGATAAAACGGGTTCGGGCACAGGATGATCGGTTGTTTGCCGTTCTTCTGTTCCGGGCACAGCGCCATGGCCGCATTATACAGCCCCTCACGTGTGCCGTTCAGCGCCATGACGTTGACGTCAGGGTCCATTTCGACCCCGTAACGCCGCTTGATCCAGCCCGTGATTGCGCCGCGCAGGTCTTCCGAGCCTTCGTTCGGCGGATAGCCCTGAAACCCGGCAGCATTTTCCATGATGACATCCGTCACCCAAGCCGGAAAATCATGCGTCGGCGCGCCAATCGTCATATGAACGACGTCACCGCCCGGTTGATGGTGATCCAACAGGGCGCGCAAACGCGGGAATGCATATTCCGGTAGGTTCGAAAACCGCTCGGGAAAATCCATGTTACTGCCTCAATATCGGGGTCGTTTGCGCCCCGTTTTTTTGGCAGATTACAGTCCGCATACCTCTTCGTCCAGACAAAGAGGTTCCGAATCAGTGGATTGTGGCATTCAGGCCAATGCCGATTCTGCCGCTGACCCCAACCGCAACAGGGCCTCTTCCGAGTTCGGATACCCCATCATCATCAGCCCGCAACTGGGCGTTCCGGTGGGCAGAGTCAGCGCTGCAAGCCCCATCAGGTTGCCGATCCGCGTATTGCGAAGGGCCAGCAGGTTTTCTGTCACGTAATAGTCGTGATCGGTCATCAACCGGTCCAGATTGGGCGGCAAAATCGGTGCTGTAGGTGCCAGAACCGCATCGAACCCGGCAGTTGCCGCATCCCAGGCACTGCGGCACGCCTTGAGCTTGGCCCAGGCCGCGACATAATCGGGGCCGGAATAGCCCTTACCAATGCGAAACCGTTCCAGGATTTCGGGATACATTGCCCCTGGGTTGGCCTCGATCACATCGCGCCACAACCCATAGGCCTCGGTCGTGTAGACGACGCTGGACAGGGGCATCGCCTCGTTCAGCTCGGGCACGTCCAAGGGAACAATCTCAGCGCCTGCATCTGCAAGTTTCTCGATGGCCTCGTCATAAGCTTTTCGCGGTGCATCGCGCAGGTCGTCCTTGGCAATGTTCTGCAAATCGGCAAAGCGACGGTCTTTCAGCGAAGCACCCCTCAGGTCCGCAGGTGCCCCGCCTTCCAATAGGGCCAGCATATGTGCTGCATCTTCAACAGATCGCGCCAGTGGCCCGACAGTGTCAAACCGCAGGCAGAGCGGCACCACACCTTCAAGGCTCAGCCGCCCGGCCGTGGTTTTCAATCCCACCAGATCATTCCATGCCGCTGGAATTCGCACCGAACCGCCGGTATCGGAACCGATCCCGCAGGCCGCCAGCCCCCAGGCAACCGACGCGCCCGCGCCAGATGAAGACCCACCCGGCACCGCCGTTTCATCATGGATACAAGGGGGCGTTTCGGTGATCGGGTTCAATCCAAGGCCGGAAAAGGCCAGCTCGCTCATATGCGTCTTACCCAGACAGACCGTTCCCATCTGGGTTGCGTTGCGTACCACAAGCGCATCCGCATCCGGCACACGGTCTTTCAAAAGCGCCGACCCGGCCTCGGTCGCGGTGCCGGCAGTGTCGAACAGGTCTTTCCAGCTGATCGGAACCCCATCCAGCAACGATCGCCGCAATCCCATTTTCGCACGTTGCTGCGCGGCTTCGGCCTCGGCGCGGGCGCGATCATGGGTGACGCGGGCATAGATACGGTCGCGGTGCGGATGGGCGTCTATTGCGGACAGGTAGGTTTCCGTCAATTCAACCGGATCGATCTGGCCCATCCCAATGCCACGGCCCAAATCACACGCCGTCATGGTCAACCAATCCTGCATCCCGCCCCTCCTGCTTTTTGGCTTGAAAGAACGGTAGCGACAGGACTGCACATGGACAATCCCGAAAGGGAGCGCATATTGCAGGGCATGACACAGGCATCTGACATTCTGATCGTGGGCGGCGGGTTGAACGGCCCGGCTTTGGCATTGGCTCTGGCACAAACCGGACATTCGGTCACAGTGATTGATGCGCTGGATGAGAAGGTCCGCAAGAATGCGGCGTTCGACGGGAGAGCCTATGCCCTGGCCTTGGCATCACAGCGCTTGTTGGCTGCCATCGGCGTCTGGGACCGTGTTGCGGAACGCGCCCAACCGATGCTGGAAATCAAGGTCACGGACGGCCACGCAGGTACAGGCCCGTCACCGTTTTTCATGCATTTCGACCATGCCGAAATAGAAGAAGGTCCGATGGGGTTTATGGTCGAAGACCGTCACCTGCGCCGCGCCTTTCTGGACGCTATGGCCGAAGAGCCCCGCATCACTCAGCTGAGTGGCAAGACTGTTGTGTCGCAACAAGCCGACACCACTGGAGTGACCGTGACGCTGGACGATGGTTCGACGGTGAACAGCAGACTGCTGATCGGGTGCGACGGTCGCCGCAGCGGCACTGCGGACCGCGCGGGTATCAAGCGCACCGGTTGGGATTATGGCCAGACCGCACTTGTCTGCGCCATTGAACACGAGCTGCCGCATCACGGCATAGCCCATCAGTTCTTTATGCCACCGGGCCCCTTGGCGATTCTGCCGCTGACCGGCAATCGCAGTTCCATTGTATGGAGCGAACGCACCGAGGCCGCGCACCAGATCAACGCCCTGCCCGAGGATGAGTATCTGCAAGTGCTACGCCCGCGGTTTGGCGATTTCCTCGGTGACATCCACCTGGCTGGTGATCGTTTCACCTATCCTTTGAACCTGACCATCGCCAATTCCTTTATCGCTGATCGTCTGGCACTGGTCGGGGATGCTGCCCACGGGATGCACCCGATTGCCGGTCAGGGCCTGAACGCCGGTTTGCGTGACGTCGGCGCGTTGGCAGAGGTTCTGACCTTGGCAGGACGGCGCGGCGAAGACATCGGATCGCTTATGGTGCTGGAACGCTATCAGGAATGGCGCAGGTTCGACACCGCTGCTCTCGCGATGGCAACGGATGTCTTCAACAAGCTGTTCTCGAACGACAACCCGTTGCTGCGCATTGGGCGAGACGTTGGTATGGGAATTGTCGGCGCACTGCCGGGGCTGCGGCGCGGTTTCGTGCGCGAAGCCGCCGGTTTGACCGGAGATTTGCCCAAGCTGCTGCAAGGGCAACCAATTTAGTCCAGCTGGCGTGCCTCGTCGACCAACATGACCGGAATGCCGTTGCGGATGGGAAAAGCCAGACCAGCAGCCTGTGACACAAGCTCCTGCCTTTCGGCGTCATAGCGCAGGGTCGTTTGCGTCTGCGGGCAGACCAGAGCTTCGAGCATACGGCGATCAAAGGCGTGTTCAGGGTCAGTCATTGCAGTTTTTCCTCATTCGATCCGCCTCGCATTGCGAATTCTATCAATGTCATCAGCGTCTCGCGCCGTGTGCGCAGGCAAGGGGCCTCTAACAAGGCCTGTTTATCTTCCGGATCGAAGTCCAACAACATGGACAGCGAGTTCACCAGTAATTCATCCTCGGCATCTTTCAGCGAATCCCAATCGGTGGACAATTGCCGGGACGAAAAGAAGCGTTCCAGCAAAGCCAGGAACTTGGTGCGATTGAACCTGTCGTCGTTTTCGGCCTTGCCCAGATCCCTGTCAAAGCCGTCCCACGAGACTTCGCATCGCCGATATGGCGTGAAAGCGTCCAGCTCTGATACCACACGGAACCGGGACACGCCGGTCAGCGTGATCAGATAACGGCCATCTTCCGTTTCGGAAAACTGGGTCACGCGCCCGACGCATCCGATGCGGTGCAGTTTGTTCTCATCATGGGCCGAAGGATTTGGCTGGACCATCGCAATCAGCCGTTCCTTGGTCTTGAGCGCATCGTCCAGCATCTGCAAATAGCGGGGCTCGAAGATGTGAAGCGGCAAGCGCGAGCGGGGCAACAACAGCGCCCCGGGCAAGGGGAAAACGGATACGGTGTCCGGCAGATCAGCGGGATGCATCATGTCCCAATTCTAGCTCTGATCAGCAATTAGGCAAATATCATCGAGCTGAGTTTGCGGCGACCATTCAGAACGATCGGGTCATTGGCCTTGAGCGCGTCAAAGATCGTGAAAAGCTGGGTCTTGGCGGCCCCGTCATCCCACTCACGATCCCGGCGGAACAATTCCAGCAATTGCGCCACGGCTTCTTCCACTTCGCCGTTCGCGTGCAAGGCCTGCGCCAGGTCAAACCGGGCCTGAAGATTATCGGGATCAGCATCAACGGCCGCTGTCAGATCCGCCACCGGACCTGCATCAGCCGCCTGCTTGGCCAGCTGCAATTGCGCATGCGCAGCCTCGACCTCGGCCGAGTTGGATATTTCGGCGGGTGCACCGTTCAGGATGGCCTCGGCATGTTCCAGATCGCCAGTGGCGATATGTGCCCGCACCAGCCCGCCATATGCTGCCGCGTGGTTCGGGTCTTCGCCAAGAATGGCGGCAAAAGTCTGCGCAGCATCTGCCGCGGCGCCGTCGCTCAGCATTTCTTCGGCGGCAACTACGGCGTCATCCAATTGGCCGCCCGGGCTTTCCCCACCTGACGCCTCGATCACGCGATCCACGAAAGCCTTGATCTCGGACCCCGGCAGCGCGCCCTGAAAACCGTCCACGGGTTGCCCTTTAAAAAACGCGTAGACCGTTGGAATCGACTGGATGCGCATCTGCGAGGCGATCATCTGTGCCTCGTCCACGTTGATCTTGACCATCTTCACCGCGCCTTTGGCGGCGGTAACCGCGTCTTCCAGCATCGGGCCCAGCGTCTTGCACGGGCCGCACCAGGGTGCCCAGAAGTCAACGATAACAGGCGTTTCCTGCGAGGCTTCGATCACATCGACCATGAAAGTGGCCTCGGTCCCGTCCTTGATCAGATCGGTGGCTGGGGCGGCTGCGCCGTTCAGGATGTCCATGGCAATCACTCTTTCGTTCGAACTTGCGCTCTATATGCAATCGCTTGTCGCAGAAACCAAGGGCAGAGTTTCAGTTCAAATGTCGAAAGTCGCAAAGACCGGCGCATGATCGCTGGGCTTTTCCCACCCACGCGCGTCGCGCAGAATGCGACTGGAATGGCCCGCGTTTGAAATATCGGGCGTGGCCCAGACATGATCCAGCCGCCGCCCCTTGTCTGCCGTATCCCAGTCGCGGGCCCGGTAGGACCACCAGCTGAAAAGCTGCCCTTCGGGAATATCCTGCCGGGTGATATCGACCCAACCACCTGCGTCCTGGGTCTCGGCCAAATGTTCCACTTCAATCGGAGTGTGCGAGACGATCTTGAGCAATTGTTTGTGCGACCAGACGTCATCTTCGCGCGGGGCAATGTTCAGATCGCCGACGAGGATGGATTTTTCCGGCTTTTCCGCGTGGAACCAATCGCGCATGTCCGTCAGATAGTCGAGCTTTTGGCCAAATTTCTCATTCACTTCACGATCCGGCACATCACCGCCAGCGGGGACATAGAAGTTGTGGATCGTCACACCATTCTCCAACCGACCAGCTATGTGGCGCGCGTGACCGAGATCTGCGAAATCCTTGTCGCCCACCTCTTCTATTGGCAGGCGGGACAGGATGGCGACGCCATTATATCCTTTCTGGCCACGGGCAATCATGTGGGTATAGCCCAGCGCCGCGAACCCTTCGGTCGGGATCTTTTCAACCGGAGACTTGCATTCCTGCAAACACAGAATTTCCGGCGCCTCTTCTTCCAACAGTTTCAACACGATAGGTTCGCGCAGTCGGACCGAGTTGATGTTCCAGGTGGCAAGTGTAAAGGGCATGGCGAGGATTCCTCTGTCGCGATTTGGCGAAGGTTAACGCGGTGGGGGATGGGGTACCATCAGAAAAGAAAATCTAGGACGGGTGGCTTTCATTTTGGGGGGCATCATCGCAAATCTCGTACCAGCCCGGTTTTTCCGAAACAAATTCGTGAAACTGAACTTTCTGCTCTAACCCGGTATCCAGTGCATTTGCTGCGATTGGAAAACTATCTGCTTCTGAAATGATTTCGCCCAAAGATGTCCCGCATTTCGTGCAGAAACACCTGCCGTATTTGTAGGGCGGATCGGGCTGGTGCAGCGTTACGTTTTCCCTGCCCCGAACCCACACCAAGTCTTCTTTGTTGACAAATACGACTGTGCTGGCCCCGGCTTTTCTGCATCTTGAGCAGTGGCAGGTTCCCATCACGGATGGTTGAGACTTCAGGTTAAACTTCACCGCCCCGCACAAACAGCTTCCTTCAATCATCACGCGCTCCTCCAACCTTTCGCGAGAAATAGAACATTACAGGAACATTCAGGGTTTCGCAACGCCTGTGACGGTACAGGCGGCACATGATTTCGTCCTTCGGAAAAGAAAAAAGCCGGGCCATTCGGCCCGGCAGTCCAACAGGGAGGTGCATGTCATAACCCGGACATGCGCGGGTTGGGAGTAACCTAATTATGAGTACAGGGTATCACTTTGATCCAAGTCAATCCACACCCAGTTAAGACACTAGCCTATATCCACCGGATTCTGTGACCAAAAGGCGCGCATTTGACGGATCGGGCTCAATCTTCTGACGCAGGCGGTAGATGTGGGTTTCCAGCGTATGCGTTGTAACACCAGCATTATATCCCCAAACTTCGTGAAGCAGCACATCCCGCGCCACCACGCCGTCGGTCGAGCGGTACAGGAATTTGAGGATGTTGGTTTCCTTCTCGGTCAGGCGGATTTTTCTGTCCTCTTCCGTGATCAGCATCTTCATCGCCGGTTTGAACGTATAGGGGCCAAGTACAAATACTGCGTCCTCGGATTGTTCATGCTGGCGAAGCTGCGCACGGATACGTGCCAGAAGCACCGGGAACTTGAATGGTTTCGAAACATAGTCATTCGCGCCGGCATCCAGGCCCAGGATCGTATCGGCATCGCTGTCATGACCGGTCAGCATCAGGATCGGGCTTTTGACACCCTGTTTGCGCATGAGGCGGCACAGTTCGCGCCCGTCGGTATCCGGCAGACCCACATCAAGAATGACCAGGTCATAGATCGCTTCGCGCGCGCGCTCCATGGCAGAGTGACCGTCTGACGCCTCAAACACGTCAAAGTCTTCGGTCATGACAAGTTGCTCGCTGAGCGCCTCGCGCAGGTCCTCGTCATCGTCCACCAGCAGGATTTTCTTGAGTTGAGCCATTTCCCGGTCCTCCAAACGCTTTTCCATCACTTGCGCGTGGAATATGCAATCAACAAGATTTGCTGCAACCGTTTCACGCCTTCGTGTCAGAGTTCGCGGAAATGTTTCACATTTCCTTTCGAAAGGGCTAGGAGAAAGATTGAGCGTTATAGGGTAACATTGATGAGTCTCATCCCCGATATCACGGAACTTCTCGCCCGGGCCCGGGCCGATCTGCGCATGGGCGTTCCCGTTGCGCTGACCGATGACAGTGGCTTCAGCGTGCTTGCGGTTTCTGCCGAAACGCTCAGCCCGCAGCGTCTGGCCGACCTGAAAAAACTAGGGAATCCGGTGGTGGCCATAACTGGGCGACGCGCTGAAACCCTGAAAGCGCGGGCGTACGACGGGGATCTGGCGCGGGTTTCGATCCCGGCGGATGCAGATATCGCGTGGGTACAGGCGGTTGCTGATCCTTCCGACGATCTGAACGCGCCCATGAAGGGCCCGTTGATGACCGAGCGGCACGGCAATGCCAATCTGCACCGTATCGCAATAGCATTGGCCAAATCCGCGCGCATCCTTCCCGCTGTGGTCGTGGTACCTGTCGAGGACGGCAGGGCATTTGCCGCTTTGCACGGTTTGACCTGCATTGATCACACGCGCGCCACGCCTCATCTGGCGGATCGCAGTACTTTGCACGAAGTCGTCGCGGCCCGCCTTCCGATGGAGGTGTCCGAAGCCGGTCGGTTACACGTCTTCCGACCTGAAGACGGTGGTGAAGAGCACTATGCCGTCGAGATCGGTCGCCCGGACCGCGACAAGCCTGTGCTGGCCCGATTGCATTCTGCCTGTTTCACCGGCGATCTGATGGGAAGCCTGAAATGTGACTGCGGCCCGCAACTCCGCGGTGCCCTGGCACAGATGGGGGCAGAAGGTGCAGGCGTTCTTCTGTATCTGAATCAGGAAGGGCGCGGTATCGGTCTGGCGAACAAGATGCGCGCTTATTTCCTTCAGGATCAGGGTTTTGACACCGTTGAGGCGAACCACAGGCTGGGTTTTGAGGATGATGAGCGTGATTTTCGGCTTGGGTCGGACATATTGAAATCGCTGGGTTTCAACTCTGTCCGCTTGCTGACCAACAACCCGGCCAAAATCGCCATGATGGAACGGACAGGTATCGCAGTAACCGAGCGTGTCCCTCTGAAGGTTGGCGAAACCTCTCACAACCGGGGATACCTGGCGACCAAGGCCAAGAAGTCAGGGCATCTGCTTTGACCCCAAACGATCTTGTTCTAACTCCACGAGGCATCCGGTTTCTTGGCAGGGTGTTCCCCTGTTCCGTGGGCAAAGGCGGGTTGAGCAACGCAAAACGCGAAGGCGATGGCGCGACCCCAACTGGACATCATCGAATCGTCGGCATGCTATACCGGGCCGACCGAATGGCCGCCCCCAGCAAATGGGCCCGCGCCATTGGCCCGCGGGACTTGTGGTCTGACGACGTGTCTGAAAGCAGATACAACCACATGGTCAGCGCACCCTATGCATTCAGCCATGAAAAGTTGCGCCGCGCCGACCCCTTATACGACCTGATTCTGTTAACCGACTGGAACTGGCCAAACGCCGTTCCGGGCAGGGGATCGGCAATTTTTCTGCACCAATGGCGCAGACCCGGCTATCCAACCGAAGGCTGCGTTGCCTTTCGCCGGGACCATCTGCACTGGATATCACAGCGCATTGCCCCCGGATCATGGCTGATCATTCCTGAGGTTTAACCCGTTCGCCAAAGATGGCCGAGCCAACACGGACGTGGGTTGCGCCCAAAGCGATGGCCTGTTCGAAATCGTGACTCATCCCCATAGACAATCCATCAAGCCCGTTACGTGCAGCGATTTTGGCCAATAGCGCAAAGTGCAAAGTAGGCTCCTCATCGACCGGAGGAATGCACATCAATCCACGCACGGGCAGATCCAACGACCTGCACTCGGCAATGAAACTGTCCGCGTCCACAGGAAGGATACCGGCCTTTTGGTCTTCCTCGCCGGTGTTGACCTGAATGAACAGGTTCGGGCAGTTTCCCATTTCCTGTGCCAAACGCGCCAGTGTGTTGGCCAGTTTGGGTCGATCTACCGAATGGATCGCATTGCACAGTTCCATTGCGTGACGAGCCTTGTTGGTCTGCAACGGGCCAATGAGGTGCAGATCAATACCCTCGAACTGTTCTTTGAAAGCGGGCCACTTGCTTGCCGCCTCCTGCACGCGATTCTCGCCAAAACATCTGTGCCCTTGCTCTAGAACTGCCTGCACCCTGTCATTCGGCTGCACTTTGGACACAGCAATCAGTTTGACGGAACCTGCCGGTCGGTTCGACTTGGCTTCGGCTTTGGCGATACGTGCGGTGACGTCTTGCAACGACATGGGACCCTCATCCTGTTTTGCGCAGAAAAACACCAAGTCGACACAAAAGAAAAGGGCGAGTCCGAAGACCCGCCCTTAAACCTTCCGGTTCAGATCAGCTTAGAAGTTGAACTGAGCACCGAAGTCAGCAACGAAGGTCGAGTCTGTGCAGCTGTCACAGTCGTTGACACCGATACCACCGCGCAGCGATGCACCGCCGCCCAGGTCGTAGATCGCGCCAACAGCAACCTGCTGCAGGTCAGCATTCGCGTTACCGTCACCGTAGGTGAACAGCAGGGTGGTTGCAGCGCCCAGGTTGTAGGCAGCCGACAGACCCCATGCGGTACCGTCAGTTGCAGTAACTTGAGTTGCGTCGTCAGCAACAAACAGAGTACCCGAGAAATCGCCCCATTCGCCACCCAGGGTCAGAACGGTCAGGCTCGGATCGCTACCTGCGCCACCTGCGTCGGTCTGACCATAGGCCAGAGCAGCGGTGATGTTGTTGAAGGTGTAAGTTGCGCTGATATCCCAGCGGTCCGCACCGTCAACGACGACGCCACCAGCGATCGGCAGAGTATCTACACCCTGATCATACGACGCACCGAACGAGAAGTCGCCAACAGAGTACTGGAAGAACACGCCATTCGAACCGGAACCGGTCGACGAGTAACCCAGGAAGCTGTAGTTAACGCCCGAATACTGGCCTGCGAACAGTTCCAGACCTACTTCGTTGCCGTAGTAGTTTGCCAGGTTGTCGAAGGCACCTGCAACGTTACCGGCGTCAACACGCAGGCCACCGTAGATGACCGAGAAGCGTGCGCCGTTCAAGCCAGCAGAGTTTGCTTCGCCCTGGTTGTCATCGTCGGCTTGCAGACGAACACGACCTTCAAAGCGAACGCCGCTGTCGGTTTCAACGATACCGTCGATGTTCAGACGGAAGCGTGATACCAGGATCGCGTCGCTCACGTCATTGCCATTCAGGGCAACCGAAGTGCTTGTGACCCCGGTCAGAACCTGACCGTTTGCGGTTGTGGTGGTGAAAGTCGCAGCCGATGTGGCGTTGACGCTGCCAGTACGATCTTCAGAGTAAGCAATACCAAAGCGGCCATAACCGCTGAAGTTAACTTCAGCTGCTGCAACGCCTGCGGTCGCAATCAGCGCCGTCGATGCGAAGAGAACTTTTTTCATCTTGTTTCCCTCGGTTTCAAAAGAGTTATCTACTCGACATATGCCTCGGCACATGTCTCAGCACGGACACCGTTTCGCTCTTTTTGCCCCCTTTGCGCAAGCTTGGCATAAAGACGTCAGCGTCATTGAGGTCAAATTGGTGCAAGGATGCCACAGTCAGTTTTCGCCCTGATGCAGCTGATACACTTACATTTCAGAAGAATGGACTTGTTGCAGCGGGGGTCCTTGGCTAGGAGTATCCCCTGAATACTGTAGAACAAGTGAAACAGGACCTGTTTACAATGCGCCTGCCGACGATTTTGGGAATGATCCTGCTGACCGCTGCTCTTTCGGCATGTGGGCAGAATCGAAACACTTCGACAACGTACTCCCCCAACCTCGCTGGCGGCAATTCGGACGAACAGGAGCTGAATGACCCCGAGCGGACAACAATCTGGGACATCTTTGACCGCAGCACCGCCGAACAGACAACAAACGTGAACCGGTATCTTTGGGCGGCTTCGCTGGATGTGCTGAGCTTCCTGCCAGTGCAAGAGGTTGATCCGTTTACCGGTGTAATCGTAACGGGTTATGGCACGCCTCCGGGCGGCGGCCGATCCTACCGGGCAACTGTTCATATCAGCGATCCGGCGCTTGCCGCGCGCTCTTTGTCGGTTGCGCTGCAATCGAGCGGAGGGGCCCCGGTAAGCGCTGCAACATCCCGCGCAGTCGAGGATGCGATTCTGTCCCGCGCCCGACAGCTACGCATAGCGGACAACAAGTTCTAGCAACCCGCCGAAAATCACAATATTACCACGCCGGGTTCCTACCCGGCGTTTTCATTCACGAAGGACCGCAAGATGTCGCGCTACTCGGCCACCGAAATCGAAGCAAAATGGCAAGAGGCCTGGGACAAGGCCGGGATCTTCACCGCCAACCACAAGGCGGACAAGCCGAAATACTATGTGCTTGAGATGTTTCCCTACCCGTCTGGCCGAATCCATATGGGGCATGTGCGCAACTATACGATGGGTGACGTCATCGCGCGGCACAAGCTGGCGACGGGCCACAACGTGCTGCACCCGATGGGCTGGGACGCATTCGGGATGCCTGCGGAAAATGCCGCGATGGCTATCGGGGGTCATCCGAAGGACTGGACCTACAGCAACATCGCAGACATGCGCGATCAGATGAAACCACTTGGCCTGTCCATCGACTGGTCACGTGAGTTCGCGACCTGCGACCCCGAGTATTACGGCCAACAACAGGCGCTGTTCCTCGATATGCTTGATGCCGGGCTGGTCTATCGCAAAAACGCTGTGGTGAACTGGGACCCGGTCGACATGACCGTTCTGGCCAACGAGCAGGTTGAAAATGGTCGTGGCTGGCGTTCGGGCGCATTGGTAGAGCGGCGCGAACTGACCCAGTGGTTCTTCAAGATCTCGGACTATTCCGAAGAATTGCTCGACGCGCTGGATACTCTGGACAACTGGCCCGCCAAGGTGCGCCTGATGCAGGAGAACTGGATTGGCAAGTCGCGCGGCCTGCAATTCAGCTTTGAACGCACTGATGGCGGAGAGCCGATCACCGTCTATACAACCCGCCCAGACACGCTGCTGGGCGCATCTTTCGTTGGCATCTCGCCCGATCACCCGATCGCAAAACAGCTTGAGGCCGAAAACCCCGAAGTGGCTGAATTTGTGGCCGAATGTCGCAAAGGTGGCACCACGGAAGAAGCCATCGAAACTGGCGAAAAGCTGGGCTTTGATACAGGCATTAAGGTCAAGCACCCGCTGGACCCGAGCTGGGAACTGCCGGTCTGGATCGCCAATTTCATCCTGATGGATTACGGCACTGGCGCAATCTTTGCCTGCCCTGCGCATGACCAGCGCGATCTCGACTTCTGCCGCAAGTACGGCCTGCCTGTGGTCGACACATTCTTTGCGCTGGATGACGACACACCGGTCGACAAAATTGCATTCGTCCCGCCGAAAACCGAGAAAGTTCGGTGGGTGAACCATTTTGCAGGTTTGACCGAGGCGACAGGTGACGAGGCGATCAACGCCACCGTCGATTTTGCTGAAAAAGCCGGTTGGGGCGAGGGTGTCACCAAATACCGTCTGCGCGACTGGGGCCTCAGCCGTCAGCGATATTGGGGGTGTCCGATTCCCGTCGTGCATTGCGAAAGCTGCGGTGTGGTGCCCGAGAAGAAGGAAAACCTGCCGGTCCGCCTGCCCGACGATGTGACATTCGACAAACCCGGCAACCCGCTGGATCGACACCCGACCTGGCGCGATTGCGCCTGCCCGTCTTGTGGCGCACCGGCCAAGCGCGAGACCGACACGATGGATACCTTCGTCGATTCGTCGTGGTATTTCGCCCGTTTCACCGCTCCGCGTGCGGAAACACCCACCGATCTGGCCGAGGCCGAATACTGGATGAATGTCGACCAATATATCGGCGGCATTGAACACGCGATTCTGCACCTGCTGTATTCACGCTTCTTCGCGCGGGCGATGAAACTCACCGGTCACTTGCCCCAAAAGGCCATCGAGCCGTTCGACGCGCTGTTCACACAAGGCATGGTGACGCATGAGATCTACCAGACGCGCGACGCCAACGGTCGCCCGGTTTATCACCTGCCCGAGGATGTGACCGACGGCAAACTGGCCGATGGTACTGAGGTCGAAATCATCCCTTCGGCCAAGATGTCGAAATCCAAGAAAAACGTGGTCGATCCAGTCAGCATCATTTCGGCCTTTGGCGCCGACACGGCCCGCTGGTTCGTGCTGTCCGATTCGCCACCCGAGCGAGACGTGGAATGGACGGCGGCAGGGGCCGAAGCCGCCTATAAGCATCTGAATCGCGTTTGGAATCTGTGTGACAGGATCGGTGCCATGGAGGCCAATGCAGCGGGCGAAGGCGATGAGGACCTGTTGCGCGAGATGCATAAAACCATCCGTGACGTGACATTGGGTGTTGAAAGCTTTGGCTTCAACGCCGCCATCGCCAAGCTTTATGCTTTCACCAATACACTGGCAAAATCCAAGGCCGGTGCGGCGGCTCAGAAACAAGCGATCAAAACTCTGGCCCAGTTGATGTCACCGATGACACCACATCTGGCGGAAGATATCTGGGCGCATCAGGGCGGTGAGGGCCTAGTGGCTGTCGCCCCGTGGCCCGTCGCAGATGAGGCGATGCTGGTTGATGACACCGTCACCCTGCCGATCCAGATCAACGGCAAGCGTCGCGCGGAAATCAGCGTTCCGAAAGATATGGACAAAGCCGAGGTTGAAAATATCGCGCTCAGCACCGAAGCTGTCCAAAAGGCGCTGGATGGCAACGCGCCGAAGAAAGTTATCGTTGTTCCGGGCCGGATCGTGAATGTCGTTGTTTGATCGCAGAATATTGCTTGTGATGCCGCTGGCGCTGGCTGCCTGCGGCTTTCAACCGGTTTATGCTCCGAGTGGGTCGGGCTCTGCCTTGTTCGGTCGGGTGGCGGTGTCTGCGCCAAATACCGTCGAAAGCTATCTTCTGGTTCAGAACCTTGAGCACCAATTGGGCCGCAGCGCGGGCTCTGTCAGCGATTACGCTCTGGATGTTCAGGTCTCGACCGAAACCCGCGGCGCGGCCATCACCACGACGAACGAGACAACGCGGTACACGATTGATGGACGGGCGCAATACGCGTTGAAATCCAATGAGACCGGGCAAGTCGCAGCATCCGGCACCGTAACCGATTTTGTGGGCTATTCTGCTTCGGGCTCTACCGTGTCGACGCTGGCTGACGAACGCGATGCGAAAGAACGCCTGATGGTGATCCTGTCCGGGCATATCGTGAACCGCCTATATTCAACGCCGGGCTTATCCAAATGAAGTTGAGCCCGCGCGAGGCTGACGGGTATTTCGCCAAGCCGGATGCGGACAAGACCGGGCTGCTGATCTATGGTGCGGATGCCATGCGGGTGGCGCTTAAGCGGCAGCAGGTTCTGGCCGCCCTGCTTGGTCCTGGTGCGGAAGAGGAAATGCGCCTGACCCGCCTGCCGGGTGGCGACTTGCGCGGCGATCCGGCGTCTCTGCTGGACGCGGTCAAGGCGGTTGGGTTTTTCCCCGGCCCGCGCGCGGTGTTTGTGGAAGACGCCACCGAAACCGCCTCGCCTGCGATTCTGGCCGCGCTTGAAGATTGGGTCCCCGGCGACGCTCAGATCATCGTGACGGCTGGTCAGCTGAAACCAAACTCGAAAATCCGCAAAGCGTTCGAAGGGCATTCTGCGGCCTATGCGATAGGCATTTATGACGACCCGCCATCGCGCGCAGAGGTCGAGCGGGTTCTGACCGAAGCGCATCTGAAAAACATCCCCCACGATGTCATGTCTGCTATTAGCGAACTGGCCAACAGTCTCAGCCCCGGTGACTTCACCCAAACCGTTGAGAAACTGTCGCTTTACAAGCGCGGTGACAACTCTGAGCTGACCATGGAAGACCTCGAAGTCTGCGCCCCGCGTTCGACCGAGGCGGCGCTTGACGACGTGCTGAACGTGGTTGCCGAAGGCCGCGCCGGTGAGATCGGGCCGCTGATCCGGCGGTTGCAGGCACAAGGCACCAACGGGGTAACCCTGTGTATTGGGGCAACCCGGCATTTCCGCACACTTTATGCCTGCGCCTCGGATCCGGGTGGTGCTGCGCAGGGTATCGGTAAGTTGCGTCCGCCGGTTTACGGCAAACGCCGTGACCGTATTCTGCGTCAGGCACAGGGCTGGGGGGCGCCCAAGCTGCAAACTGCGCTGACCGTTCTGACGGATACCGACCTCTCCCTGCGATCCGCCGGACAGACAGCCCCCTCAATGGCTCTGGTTGAGCGTGCTATGATTCGTCTGGCGATGCTTGCGCGGTCGCGCTGAGTTATCTGACCTGATCCAGCCTATCGGCAGCGGCCCGACCGGCCCAGCGACCCGTGGCAAGACAGGCCGTCAAAAGATAGCCCCCGGTTGGCGCTTCCCAATCCAGCATCTCACCTGCGCAGAATACACCCGGAATGGTTTTCAGCATCAACCCGTCATCCAACGCGGATCGTTTCACGCCGCCTGCCGTCGAAATGGCCTCATCCATCGGTCGCAGCCCCGCGTGCAGGATTGGAAGTTTCTTGAGAACCTCCACTTCGCCGGGCAGCGGCAAGTGACTGCGTTTTGCCATCTCGTGAAACACGGCAATCTTCTGCGGTGACAGGTTCAACGACTTTCTCAACCATTGCGAAAACGTGGTTTTCGACTTCCTGGACGACCATCTCGCCCGCAAGGATTGCAGGTCCAGATCAGGTGCCAGATCGACATAAAGTGGCTGCCCTTTGCGCAAAGCAGGGGTGAGGGTGTAAAGCCCGCCTCCCTCCAGCCCGGTTGCCGAGATTGCGGCCTCGCCGCGGCTTTCCAGGTCACCAGACTTCCACCGAACCGATTTCAGCGCCGCCCCGAAATGTGGCTGCATATGAGGGCTCCAGTCCACCGACAAGGCTGAATTAGCAGGTTCGAACCGCGCCAGTTCCACGCCCCTGCTGGACAAGATTTGCGCCCACTGACCATCCGACCCAAGGCGGGCCCAGCTTGCCCCGCCCAGTGCCAGAACGGTTACAGAAGCAATCAGGTTTTGCGGCCCGTCCGGGGTCTCAAATACCAGCGCATCAGCTTCCCAACCTTTCCATCGCCAACGGGTTTTGATCTCAACCCCGGCTGCGTCCAGTCGCGCAAGCCATGCGCGCAACAAGGGCGACGCCTTCATGGTCTCGGGAAAAACCCGCCCGGTGGAGCCCGTGAATAATGTCTGGCCCAATCCACGCGCCCAGTGCTGCACGGCTTGCGCATCAAAGGCGGTGATCATCGGGCGCAACCAGTCCGCCGCATTGGCATACGACCGCATCAGTGTCTCAGGCGGTTCGTCCTTTGTCAGGTTCAGCCCCGATTTACCTGCCATCAGAAATTTGCGCGCAACCGAAGGCTTGGCTTCGGCAACCAGCACGGAATGCCCGGCCTCGGCCAGTTGCTCGGCCGCCATCAACCCTGCGGGACCTGCTCCGATCACCACTGCCTGCGCCATTCGCACCCTCTTGCCTTCGCCATCCATCGGCGCAAGTTTCAAACCATTATGACGAACACCGATCCGATCTGCCCGCTCTGCGACCGCTCAATCCCCAGCGGGGGTGGCAGCCTGCATCATCTGATCCCAAAACTCAAAGGAGGCAAGGGCGGACCTACCGTCCTTCTGCACCAGATTTGCCACAAAGAAGTGCATGCCACCCTGACCGAGGCCGAACTGGCGCGCAGTTACAACACGGTCGCAGCCTTGCGCGCGCATCCCAGGCTTGAGAAATTCCTGATCTGGGTGCGTAAACGCCCACCCGGATTTCGGTCGAAAGTTCCGGGCAAGCGACGCAACAGGTGATCAGCCCGGCAGGACCGGATCGCCAAAGGCGTCTTTCAAAGGTGCGGCCAACCCCTCGACTTCTATTCCCTGGTAATCCGGTACGGGCGCAAACTGCGCACCCGCAAGATGCTGGAACTCCAATGTCGTATACGGTCGCTTCCACAACCATTCGCGATTCTCGACGGCCCACAAATCGGGGTTTGGAGGGGTTTCGTCGGTAAAGGCGTAGAAATGCAGATCAAAGCCATGGGGGGCCACCTCCTGCATCGACAGCAAGGACATACCTTGCGCGCGCCAAAACGCGCCCTCACCTACGATATCACCGGTCCGAAGGGTTATCTGACCGATCCCGGCCTGCGCAAACGGAGCGTCCCGGTCCGCCGCCTGCGCCGGTTTGTTACCTTCGAAATCATGTTGCAGCAATTCGATGACAAACCCTTCGGGATCAGCCAGATGGCACATGTACCCGATATCCAGAAACTGGCTCGGCGTGCTTACCGCAGTACCCAGCGCGCGCAGATGCGCTGCCGCAAGATCGACATCAGGAACGGTAATTCCGATCTTCCAATATCTTTGGCCCCGGTCATGGGTGTATCCGCCACCACCCGGCAATAGCAGAAGGTCCGCATCTTCCGAGTTGTAGCCGACGCGGTAACCTGACCCCTGCCGGTCAACCCGCATACCCAGAACGTCGCGATAGAATACGGCCAGTCTTTCCGGGTCAGCGACCCGCAACCGAACGGCCGAAATCCTCATGAACACATCCTTGCGATGTCCGCGGCGACAACGGGGTCAGCGTTCACGCAGTCTGTCACAAACTCACGCGCGGTTTGCATCAGGTGATCGGGCTCGACGATCCGGTCAACCAGACCAAAGTCATAAGCCTCTTGCGCGGTGATCTTCTGACCTGCCATCAGGATCAACTTGGTTCTGGCCGGGCCCACCAAAGCCGCCAACCGTTTCGGATCGGACGGTTGCGGCAGAAACCCCAGCTTCATCACCGGATAGAAAAACTTGGCCGTTGGCACCGCAATGCGAAGGTCACAGGCCAAAGCCATGCCATTGGCCCCGCCAGCCAGAGTACCGTTCAATGCCGCAATGGTCAGGCAGGGCAATGCGGCGATGGCACCGGACAGTCTTTCCCAGACGTCAGAGGTGGCCAGACCGGCGCGCGCCTCGTCCAGATCGGCCCCGGCGCTGAACACTTTGCCCGCGCCGGTCAGGATTAGCGCCCGCGCGCTGGTTGCGGCCTCGGCAATCCCGGCCAGTTCATTCAGCATCGCTCCGGTCAGGGCGTTTGCCTTTTCGGGATTGTTGATCGTAACGACCCACAGGCCATCCTCTTTCCTCAGGTCGATCATATCAACCCGACCCTTTTTCGGATGTCTTCCAGACGCAGCGAGATTTCCGTTCCCAAATACTCATCCGCGTCCTTGGAACACATCCACAACAAGGCACGTGCTGGCCAGTCTGCGGGAATATGCGCGTCCCAGTCCAGTTGACTGACCGGATTGATACCGCTTGCCTTGATGGACCGCTGCATATCCGTGGCAACCGTCCCCGGCGACAGCCCCATGGCGCGAATACCGTGTTGGGCTTCTTCCAGATGCAGGCATTCCGTCAACATTTTTGCCCCGGCCTTTGACGCGCAATAATGGCTCCACGCCTCAACCGGGTTGGACGCCGCGCCGGACGAGACGGTCAGAATGCTTCCACCCCCGGCGGCCCGCATCACAGGCAATGCCGCACGCATCCCGTAGAAAACACCTTTGAGGTTGATGTCGATGGCTTTGCTCCAGGCCTCAGGATCGGCGTTGGAAAGATGAAAGATTGGATCGATCACACCGGCATTGCCAATCAGAACATCCAGCCCACCGAACCGATCCACACATGTGGCCACAGCCTGCTCGACCTGCGCGAAATCGCTGACATCGCAGGCCAGCGCGATGGCCTGATCACCCAGTTCAGCGGCCAAGGCATCAATCTGATCTCGGCTGCGGGCCACTAATGCGACATTGGCCCCGGCTGCGGCAAAAACGCGCCCCGCTTCGGCCCCGATGCCACGGCTGGCCCCGGTTATCAGAACTGTTTTCCCCTGCATTCGCCTCTCCTCACGCATTGTTATCGATCCCGGCAACAGCCGTAACGCGGAAACGGGGAAATGGTCCAGCCCTTGCCCCCTTGACGATAGGTGCCACAACCCCGACCATGCGCCGCAAATTGATCAAGAAGGGTTACCTTATGTCCGTTTTCTTCCACCGCAGCTGCGGTGCTGTTCTGGCTTACGCCGTTGCGACCCAGGGCGCGTTCGCCGACCTTACTGCAAATGATGTCTGGTCCGACTGGCAAAGCTATTTCACTTCAATGGGCTACACCGTTACAGGTGACGAAAGCATCACCGGTGACGTCACCACTATTTCGAACATGACACTTTCTTTGACCTTTCCGGAAGAAGACGGGCAGTTCCAGATGGTCATGCCTGAAATGACGCTGACCGAAAATGGTGACGGAACCGTTACCATCGGACTGCCCGAAAGCTTTCCCATGGATGTCACGGGAAAAGCCGATGATGAAGAGTTTGCAGCCAAAGTGATTTATTCGCACAGCCAACTGAACATGGTTGTTTCGGGTACACCCGAAGACATGACCTATGACTACACTGCTGACAAACTGGGCATTTCACTGGATTCGATTGAAATCGATGGCGAACCGCTGCCGAACGAGGTTTTCAGCATCGCGGTCGAGGCAGGTGATCTGGCCGGTCGGTCGCGGATGCAAATCGGCGAACACCGAAACATCACCCAGACATTCAACAGCGATACACTGACCTATGACCTGAACTTTCAGGATCCGGAAAACGGTGAAAGCGGGCTGATCAATGGCCAACTGGGCCAACTGGCCTTTGAAGGCGAAAACGTGATCCCGCTGGATTTTGACATGTCTGATCCGCAGGCGTTTTACCAAGCGGGTTTCGCCTTTGATGGCACGTTTACCTATGCATCCGGCAGCACCGATCTGAGCGGGACCAGCGAAGGCCAGGCGTTCTCGATGAACAGCACCTCGGAGGGTGGACGCTTTGCCGCCAGCATCGACGCCGAGCGTATCGCCTATGACATCGCGCAGAACAGCACCAAACTGGCGGTTACAACAGCAGACCTGCCATTCCCGATCGAGTTGTCCATGGCCAGCGCAGGGTTGAATTTCGAATTCCCGATCCAGCAATCGGACGAAATACAGCCCTTCGCCTTTGGCCTCAACATGACCGATTTCACCATGTCTGATGTCCTGTGGGGCATTTTTGACCCGGCAGGCGCGCTGCCCCGCGATCCGGCGACAATTGCGCTGGACACGACCGGCACGGCAAAAGTTCTGATGAACATCTTCGATCCAGAAATCGACGTTGAGTCGGACGAAGCTCCGGGCGAGCTGCATTCGCTGAAAATCAGCCAGCTTCTGGTTTCGTTGGTTGGTGCCAAACTGACAGGTGATGGCGATTTCGCCTTCGACAATTCGAACACAGAAGAGTTTGGGGGAATGCCCAGCCCAAGCGGCGTGGCGAACCTGAAACTTGTTGGCGCCAATCAGCTGATCGATACGCTGATCGGCATGGGCCTCATTTCGGATGACGATGCGCTGGGCGCGCGGATGATGATGGGTCTGATGGCTGTCCCCGGCGATGAGCCTGACACCCTGAACTCGACCATCGAATTCACCGAAGACGGCCAGATTTTAGCGAATGGCCAGCGTATCAAGTGATACCTATCTGAAAGGGCCGCGCAGTGCGGCCCTTTCCATTCCTGTGAACCTTGTGCAAAACTTGGTAGCGGCATGGATTAATCACGATCCACACAGCCCAATCCGGTCACAGGTCTTGCGGGGCGGGCAGTGCGAGGCTAGGTCCTTGGCAATCAACCCGGAGACCTCATGACCCGCACACCAGAAGAAATCAGCCAACAATTGCTCGATGTTGCTCGCCGGGCAGGCGCAGAGGCAGCAGATGCCATCGTTCTCGAAGGGTCCTCGGTCTCGGTCGATGTGCGGGGCGGCGCACTGGAACATGCGGAACGCTCGGAAGGCGCTGACCTGGGTTTGCGCGTGTTTCTGGGTAAACGCTCAGCCATTGTGTCCAGCTCTGACAGCCGCCCGGAAACCCTTGCGGCGATGGTCGAACGCGCCGTGGCCATGGCAAAAGAAGCGCCCGAAGACCCCTATTCCGGGCTGGCGGACAAAAGCCAACTGGCCAGTGACTGGGATATTCAGTCACTGGAATTGCTGGACACTGCCCCGGCCCCGTCCGCGGAAAGCCTGATGCAGGATGCGCTGGCCGCCGAAGCCGCAGCACTGGCGGTAAAAGGCGTCACGCAGGTGTCGGATGCTGCTGCAAGCTACGGAACACACCGGGTGCATCTGGCGGCTACAAACGGGTTTTCCGGTGGGTATGAGCGCAGCAGCCGATCCATTTCATGCGTTGCGATCTCGGGTGAAGGCACCGGGATGGAGCGCGACTATGACGGTGACAGCCGGACGTTTCAATCCGACCTGCGCGACGCGGCTGAGATTGGGCGCACCGCAGGGGAACGCGCTGTGCAACAGGTTGGCGCATGCAAACCGGCGACCGGCAGTTTCCCGGTGTTGTTTGATGAACGTATCTCGTCTTCGCTGATCGGGCATCTGCTGGCCGCTAGCAATGGGGCCGCGATTGCGCGGGGCGCGTCCTGGCTGAAGGATTGCATGGGGCAAGAGGTGCTGCCCGCGCATCTGTCACTGATCGAAGATCCGCACCGCCCGCGTATCTCTGGCTCGCGCCCATTTGATGCCGAAGGTCTGCCAACGCAGCGCCGGGTGATCGTGGAAAACGGTGTCCTGACGGGGTGGACGCTGGATCTGTCGAGTGGCCGCAAGCTGGGCATGGTCTCCACAGGCAACGCTGCGCGCGGCGTGTCCGGCCCACCCTCGCCCAGCAACTGGAACCTGAGTCTGACGCAAGGGACCCGCAGTCGCGAAGATCTGCTGCGCGACATGGGAACCGGTTTGCTGGTCACGTCCATGATCGGATCGACGATCAACCCCAATACAGGCGACTATTCCCGTGGTGCATCAGGGTTTTGGGTCGAAAACGGCGTGATCACGCATCCTGTCAACGAATGCACCATCGCAGGTAATCTGCGTGATATGTTGCGGCGGATCATTCCCGCCAATGACGCGCGCCCATATTTGTCGCGCGTGGTCCCGTCGCTGTTGATCGAAGGAATGACACTTGCCGGCAACTGATCTGCCCCTTCTGATTGAGGCCGCGATTGAGGCCGGCAAGATCGCTACACGCTACTCCGGAACGCAAGCACAGCGTTGGGACAAACCCGGTGACGCCGGTCCGGTGACCGAGGCCGATCTGGCCGTCAACGCGATGCTGGAAGAAAAGCTGTGCGCTGCGCGGCCGGGCTATGGCTGGCTCAGCGAGGAATCCGAGGATTCGCCCGAGCGGTTGAACCGCAGCAACGCCTTTATCGTCGATCCGATTGACGGCACCCGCAGCTTTACCGAAGGCGCGCGCACCTGGGCGCATTCGCTGGCCGTTGCAGTCGATGGCATTGTGACTGCCGCTGTAATCTACCTGCCGATGCGCGACTTGCTTTATGCTGCGGCACAGGGTCAGGGCGCCACTCTCAACGGGCAAATGATCACGACATCAAAAACGCCTGAGCTATTGCAATCTCAGGTTCTGGCCGCCAAACCAAATCTGGACACACAGCACTGGCGCAATCAGAATGTTCCAGCCTTCCACCGCGCATATCGACCCTCGCTTGCCTATCGCATGGCGCTGGTCGCACAGGGGCGGTTCGATGCTATGCTGACCCTTCGCCCCAGCTGGGAATGGGATATTGCCGCTGGCGATCTGATCATCCGAGAGGCAGGCGGCGTCTGTTCAGACCGTTTGGGTCAACCGCTGATCTTCAACAATGCCCACCCCAGGCTGAATGGCGTAATCGCCGCCAGCACCGCGATCCACGGGCAACTGTGGGCTCAGCTGGACCCGATCGGGCCCGGAATCGGCGCATGAGCAAACCGCGCTCATTAAGCCTTGCCGCTTATCGGGTGCTGTCCTGGAGAATGCGGAACGGCGTTGGTGTAAAAACCGACCTGCCACGCCCCGAAGGCGAGGTCGTGTGGATGCACGTCGCCACGCCAGACCGCCTGCGGGCGGTGAGTGATTTTTGCCGCCGGTTGCTTCAGTCCCGATCCGAGCTGCACTTTCTATTGACCGCCCCGCCGGACGCGGATCTGTCAGCCTGGCCGGAATGCAGTTTTCCCCTGATCAACCTGCCTCAGGAGCAAAGCGGGGCCGCGCGTGACTTTATCGAATACTGGCGCCCAGGTATCGGGATTTGGGTCGGTGGTGATCTGATGCCCAACATCATAACCCGAGCTGATGAACAGGCCGTACCCTTGGTGTTGTTCGACGCCCAATTTACCGTTGCACTGTCCCGGAACGCGCGCTGGCTGCCAGACATAACCAGAGTGACCTTTAGCTGCTTTCGCAAGATACTGACTGCAAATTCTGAAACCGCCCGTCACATCCGGAGACTTGGCATCCCGTTTTCAACAGTCGAAGAATCGCCACCTTTGCGCATCAGCCCAAATCCAAGACCTTGGCCAGAAGACGAGCTGATCGAAACCAACCACACGCTTGCAGGGCGACCTGTTTGGTTGGCTGCCTGGGTGCAGGACAAAGAGTTCATTTCGGTTCTGACAGCACATCGTCAGGCATTGCGCCTTTTGCACCGGCTGGTTCTTGTACTTCACGTCGCCGACGTTCACGAAGCTGCCCCCCTAAAACGGCGGCTGGAGACGATGGATCTACGCTGTGTCAACTGGGACGATGGCGACATGATCGAAGACAGCACGCAGGTCGTTCTGACTGCGGACCCAGAAAATCTGGGGTTGTGGCACCGTGTGTCGGCAGTGACGTTCATGGCCAGTTCACTGGAACGCGGTGCAGGCGGTCAGGACCCGTCCGACGCAATAGCGCTGGGGTCTGCCATAATTTCAGGACCATTCGTGCATCGCCATCACGAGCTTTACGCCCACCTGCAACAGGCAGGCGCAGCCAAGGAGGTCAAGTCAGCAACCGAGTTGGGCGATGCCGTCGTACAGCTTCTGGCACCGGACCGCGCCGCTGACATGGCTTTGGCAGGATGGCAGATAATCACCGAAGGTGCGCCGCAGGCAGACACTCTCATCGAATTGGTGCAGGATATTCTGGACGAGAGGAGCGCAGATCATGCGGGCACCTGAGTTTTGGAACACTCCTCCGGACCAGCCGGATCTGAGGGCACGGCTGCTGGCCCCGCTGGGCCGCTTATATGCCGCAGCGACAGCCCGCAGGATTGCCTCGAAATCAGGGGAAAATCCCGGTGTGCCCGTGATCTGCATCGGCAATCTGAATGCAGGAGGAACCGGGAAAACGCCCACCGTCATCTGGACCATCGAACAACTGGGTAATGCCTGGCACAAACCGCATGTCGTGACGCGAGGACATGGCGGGTCACTGGAAGGCCCGGTGCAGGTCGATCCGGGCAGGCACACCGCCGCCGAGGTGGGGGACGAGCCGCTGTTGCTGGCGATGTTTGCCGAGGTCTGGGTTGCCAAGGATCGGGCGGCGGGCGCGCGTGCAGCGGCCGCAGCGGGGGCAACAGTGATCGTTCTGGATGATGGCTTTCAGAACCCTTCGGTCGCCAAGGATTTCTCGATTATCGTTGTGGACGCCCAGCGCGGATTTGGAAACGGCTTATGCCTGCCAGCCGGTCCATTGCGAGAGCCCGTCGATACCGGCCTGCAACGGGCCGATCTTGTACTGTCCTTGGGGGAAGAGGCGGCACAAAAGGTATTTGCCAACAACTGGAAAGGCCGGTTGACCGTTCCTCATGTCACCGGGGCAGTCGAACCCCTGCAAACCGGTATGGATTGGTCGGAAACGCGTGCGTTGGCGTTTGCAGGCATCGGCTATCCCGAAAAGTTCTTCCAAACCCTGCGGCGGCTGGGTGTGGATCTGGTACGGGCCGAGGCGTTGGACGATCACCAGCCGTTGACACAAGCCCTAATGACCCGACTGGAAAACGAGGCGCGTTTGCTGGGCGCTCAGATGGTCACCACCGAAAAAGACGCCGTTCGCCTGCCCCCCGCTTTCCGAAGCAAGGTGATCACTTTGCCGGTTCGGCTTCAGATTTCAGACGCCGACAGGGTCAGGGACATGCTTTTGAAAGCCGCCCCTTCACCAAAGTAAACCAGGCTGGCCCCCGGCGGGGCCAGCTGGGGTCGAGTCAGCTGCCGAGCTCAGCTTCAATCAGCTTTTTGAAGTCCGCGTAGGACTGATTGTCGACTTTCTTGCCATTCACGATGAAGGACGGGGTCGCCTGAATTCCATCGCGTTCAGCGTTTTCCTGATACCATGCGGCCAATGTTCGCGCCTTGGTGCCATCCTGCAAACAGGCCTCAAGCTGGTCGCCATCAATACCTGCCAGACGACCGATCTTGCGCAGTTCATCGACGATCTCGGCCGGACCTCCTGCGCGCGTCCATTCTGCCTGACCTTCATAGATCAGATCGGTGATGCCAAAGAATTTCTCGGGACCGGCGCAGCGGGCCACCATCGACGCCCACAGTCCGTAGCGATCAAAATAGACCTCACGATAGGTGAACTTGACCTTACCAGTATCAATGAAATCCTTCTTGAGCTGTTTATACGCGCTCTTGTGGAAATTCGCGCAATGCGGGCAGGTGTAGGATGCGTATTCGATGATTTCGACAGGCGCGCCCTCGGCGCCCTGAACCATGTCAATGATGGTGGATGTATCCAGGTCCGCCTCTTGCGCCTCGGCGGCACTGACCAGCGGAAAACTTGTATTGGAATTTGACAGCGACACCCAATAGCCGCCAGCGGCCACGGCGACGGCCGCACAGATTACGGTTGCAATACGGCTCATTCTCAGCCCTTTCTCAGCGTTTCTGTTTGGATAAAACGTTGCGCCCAAGACGTTCAAGGGCCGCGCGCAAATCTTCATCATTTACACTGCGTGACACTTTGTCTGCCTCGGCAGCAATTTCAGGTGCAATCTCGGGTTTTGCTTGCTTCGGTTTATGGTCGAAACTGGCCTGCCCCTCGGCAAATCCGGTCGGAGCGGTCTGAGTAATGCGGACACGGCTGATGGCATTGTAACCGTAAACCGCGTTCACTTTACCACGCAGCTGTTCCTTCTGCATTTCCAGCATCGGGGCCTGCGGACCTGTGGTCAGAACGGTCAGAGTCGCGCCGAAACCACCTTTGCCATAACCGACACTGACTGGGCGCGCGATGGCGGCGGTATCCTGACCCACGATCTCGGCCCAATGGGTCAACAGACGTGACACAGCAAAGCCCCGGCTTTCCCCGGCGCGCCTGATCTGGTCATTCAGCAAAGACGCGGTGCGCTTGAACCCGCGGGTTGACGAACGTCTGCGTTGCATCTGGTTTCCAACTCCTGCACCGCTATTGTAGTAGGCAGAACACCAGGTGCCAGCGAAACCTGACAGGGAGACGAATAAAACTTGCGTGATTCCTTTGAATTCACCGTCAGCGCTGCGCTTCTGGAGTGGTATGACCACAACGCTCGCGCCCTGCCATGGCGCACAGGACCGGCAGAGCGCGCCGCCGGGGTACGCCCTGACCCCTATCGGGTCTGGTTATCCGAAGTGATGTTGCAACAGACGACTGTAGCAGCGGTGCGGGATTACTTTCTGCGCTTCGTGACACGTTGGCCTACGGTTCAGGCGCTGGCCGCCGCGCCGGATGAGCAGGTCATGGGGGAATGGGCCGGCCTTGGGTATTACGCGCGTGCGCGCAACCTCTTGAAGTGCGCCCGCGTTGTGACGCGGGATCACAATGGTCAGTTCCCCGAAACTTATGGTGCGCTGCTGAATTTACCCGGCATCGGCCCTTATACAGCTGCGGCAATCTCGGCCATCGCCTTCGATCAGCCTGAAACGGTTCTGGACGGCAATGTCGAACGCGTCATGGCCCGATTTTACGACATCCACGCGCCGCTGCCCGGCTCGAAACCCTTGCTGAAGGAAAAAGCCTCGGCGCTGACACCTTCTAATCGGCCCGGTGATTACGCTCAGGCGGTCATGGACTTGGGGGCCACAATTTGTACACCGAAATCCCCGGCATGTGGCATTTGCCCGCTGCGCGATCCATGCCAAGCGCGGCTTGCGGGAACACAGGCTGATCTTCCCCGAAAAACACCGAAAAAGCCCAAACCCACCCGTCACGGTCACGTTTACATCGCGCGCATGCCAGATGGGGCCTTGCTGCTCGAGCGCCGACCGGACAAGGGTCTGCTGGGCGGAATGCTGGGCTGGCCCGGATCGGAGTGGGCTGACGATCCGGTCGAGCACCCCCCGCTTGCGGCAGATTGGAAGATGGTGTCGGGCGAGGTGCGCCACACTTTTACGCATTTTCATCTGATTTTAAGAATCTGGACCGCAGAAACCACCGGTCAAGATGCTCCCGATCATCTAATCGCAGTGGGAAAGCACAGCTTCAAACCCAGCGACCTGCCCACGGTGATGCGCAAAGCCTATGATCTGTGGAAAGGACAATAAGACCGCTGTGCATTCCCTGGCCTCGCGGCTAGGCTGTCCCCATCTAGTAGGAGCACCAGAGATGAGCGCAACAGTCTCGATGGCACGCTGGCAATCGGCATCACCCTTCTGGGTGTCCCTGCTGTTGATCCCACTGATCTGGTTCACTGCTTTCGCGGGCGGATGGTGGGTTCTGCTGATCCCGATCTCGACCTGGTGGGTCTTTGCCGTGCTGGACCGGATCACCGGGCTCAACGTGGGAAATGCGGACCCTGAGACGCCAGACGATGCTCTGCAACGGTATATCCTGCTGACCAAGCTTTGGGCACCCCTTCAGTTCCTTACCCTGTTTGGCCTGATCTGGTACGCGAGCCACGGCAGTCAGCTTTCGACGCCTGAGAAAATCGGCCTGTTCTTTGGCATGGGTGTTATCACGGGTACGGTCGGTATCAATTACAGCCACGAGCTGATGCATCAGAAAAGCCGTTGGGAACGCTGGCTGGGCGATATCCTTCTTGCCATGGTGCTGTATTCTCATTTCCGGTCCGAGCATCTGCTGGTCCATCACCGTCATGTGGGAACGCCACGCGATCCGGTGACGGCGCGATACAACGAAGGGTTTCACCGCTTTTACCCTAGGGTGTTGCGGCAAAGTTTGATCTCGGCCTTCAACGCTGAACGCGGAAAACTGGCCCGCAAGGACCGCCCCTGGATCGACCGCTCCAACCCGTTCTGGCGGTACTGGGCGTTGCAAGGGGGGATGCTGGCACTGGCGGCGCTGATCGGAGGATGGTCCGGTCTGGCCCTTTTTCTTTTGCAAGCCGGTGTCGCGATCTGGCAGCTGGAACTGGTCAACTACGTTGAACATTACGGGTTGACCCGGAAATATCTGGGCGACGGGCGGTATGAGCACGTCCTGCCCAGACATTCCTGGAATGCCTCGCAGAAAGCTTCAAACTGGTTGCTGATCAATCTGCAACGCCATTCGGATCACCATTACAAACCAAACCGCCGGTTCCCGCTGCTTCAACACCACACGCCCGAAACGGCACCGCAACTGCCCTATGGCTATCCCGTCATGACTGTGGCTGCGATGATCCCACCGCTGTGGCGGCGGGTCATGAACCCACGGGTCCGGGAATGGCGGCGCCAGTACTACCCCGAGATCACCGATTGGCACGCCTATAACAAGGCCCTGAACCCCGCACCTGATGCGTAACCGATGCACCGCCCGGCCCATCAGGCTCGGCGCTTTGGGTACTGTTCTGGCGAGGTGTAAGGTCTTCAGCCTTTCATAACCCAGATATCCATCGGTGTTTCCACGCCGCGCACGGATTGATCGGTAAGCTCTGCAAAACCAGTCATGGCGACAGACGCAGACTGGTTTTCCTCTGCAATCCGCGCGCGCACAGCGTCACTGACCACGATACGCGCCTGCAAATCACGCGTCAGCGCCTCGAGCTTGGCCGCGACGTTGACGGCATTCCCGATGACCGCGAATTCAAGCCGGTTCGCACCAATGTCGCCCAGCACGACCGAGCCATAGTGCACCCCGATCCCGACGCGGATTTCAGGCTCTCCCGCCCGGCGGCGGTCCAGATTCCATCGGTCGATCACGCTGACCATCGCGCGCGCACATCCCAGCGCGTTGCTTGCGTCCAACGGCGTGGGCACCGGGGTGCCAAAGGTCGCCATCAGCCCATCCCCCAGATACTTGTCCAGGGTCCCGTGGTGACGAAAAACCTCGGTTTCCATGCGGGCGTGAAAGCCCCGCAGCACTTCGATCACATCATAGGGGTCACGACCGGCGGCGTATTTCGTAAACCCGACGATGTCGATGAACAGAACGGCCACATTCTCTTTTCGGACCTGTTTCAGCGGCTCGTCATTCTGGCTCAGCTCCTCTACCACGTTGGGCGAAAAATAGCGTGACAGGTTGGCCCGTTCCCGTTCCAGCCCTGCATTGCTCATCAATAGCCGGTTCAGCCGCTGCATCGAAAGGCCCAAAGTCACGGCCACCATCATGAACACGATCACCTGCTGGATGCGCTGAGGCGCCATGAAACTGTTCGGATCCAGAAGCTCGGCAACATCCGGGTAGCCTTGCAAGGCGGCTGCAACTTTTTCGCTGATCCCGGGAATAGGCGTTGCGACCCACCAGGCAACGATCCACCCGATCGACCACATCATCGCCGTCCAGGACCCGATGGCGATCACGGTCCGCCAGGAATAAGCCAATGTGCCCGCGGCCAGAATGATGAAGAAGTACTGAAAGTTGTCGAACCGGTATTGCATGGCCAATGGCCTGACATCATCGCTGAAGGGATTGGGTACGATCATCCCGAGCGTCATGATCAGCAGGTCGACGAAAATCAAAAATAACTCGCCCCGCGATTGCCCGACACGACCTGCTCTGCGGATCAACCATCCGTTGGCGCAGATCAGCAGCAGAATGAAGTGATACCAAAGCACCTCCCATTGCGGGTTCAGAAAAATGAGCAGCACCGCAGTCAGCGCCATCGCCACCCATCGCGCACGCACAGCCAGTTCCAGACCCTCGCGCTTGTGCCGTTCCAACGCAGCCTCGGTATATTTGTTGTCCAGATCAAACGCATCGGGCTGGGTGAAAAACAGGCTTCGGCGGGGCTGTGCGGTCGTCTCGGTCATGGCCGTGGTCTTTCTTGCGGAGGCTTGGCAGCCTTATGCAATCACTGTTGAAGGCAAAACAAAAGACCCCGCCGGTTGATCGGCGGGGCAAGGCATAGTGCCATGTGTCAGGCCACAGGCACCGGCGGTGTTCGTGAATTCAGTTGTGCATCTCTGCGCGGATCTGTTGCCGCAAGATGTCAATCGGCACGGTCTTGCCGTCCCGTTTGAAGCACCAGTATGTCCAGCCGTTGCAGGACGGGGCATTTTCCAGATGCGCGCCAACCTGATGAATCGACCCTTTGACATTGTCGCCCACCAGCGTTCCATCTGCACGCACCTTCGCCTTGTGGCGCTGGTTCATGGAATAAAGCTCTTCACCCGGGCGCAACATCCCGCGTTCAACCAGCTGACCGAATGGCACACGTGGCTCGGCACGTTTGCTTGCGCTGACCTCCAGCGCCTCGCGGTCGAATTTGCGGACCTTGGCGATGCGTTTCTCAGCCACCTTGCGATAGCTTTCCTCTCGCTCGATACCAATGAATTCGCGCCCCAACATCTTGGCGACGGCCCCGGTGGTGCCGGTGCCAAAGAACGGGTCCAGCACCACATCGCCGGGGTTGGTCGAGCCGACCAGCACGCGGTGCAAAAGCGATTCCGGTTTTTGCGTCGGATGCGCCTTGTCACCATTTTCATCCTTGAGCCGCTCATGCCCGGTGCAGATCGGCAGCACCCAGTCGCTGCGCATCTGCACACCTTCGTTCAGAGCTTTCAGCGCCTCATAGTTGAAGGTGTATTTCGCGCCTTCGCGCTTGGACGCCCAGATCATCGTCTCATGCGCGTTGGTGAACCGTTTGCCGCGGAAATTCGGCATCGGGTTCGACTTACGCCACACAACGTCGTTCAGAATCCAGTATCCGGCATCCTGCAGCGCTGACCCCACGCGGAAAATGTTGTGATAAGACCCGATCACCCAGATCGCACCATTGGGTTTCAGCAGACGATGCGCCGCGTTCAGCCATTCGCGTGTAAACTGGTCATACGCACCAAAACTTGCGAACTGATCCCAGTGATCATCCACCGCATCGACCTGCGAATTATCCGGGCGATGCAACTGACCTTTCAATTGCAGGTTATACGGCGGATCCGCAAAAATCAGATCCACTGACGCCTCGGGCAGACTGTTCATCACATCGATGCAGTCCCCGGATAGAATCGTGTTTAAAGGGAGCGCTTTTGCGCCCTTTTTGGTGGTTGTTGTCATATCACTGCCTCAAGTGTCCACGGCGCTTTTGCGCTCATTTGGTTGAGACAAGGATGAGTCAAAGTCGATTCGCCGTCAAATTCTTTTTTGAATCAGCGGCTTACGATTTACTCTTGATACAAGATATTGTGCACCGGTTTGAACGAACGCCTATGGTGTGGGGTCACGCCAAGATTTCGCAGCGCTTCCTTGTGTTGTTTTGACGGATAGCCTGCGTTGGTTTCCCACCCATAACCCGGATGCTGTTGCGCTAAATCCACCATCACCTGATCGCGCCAGTTTTTCGCCAGGATCGAAGCAGCCGCGATCGACACCGATCGTGCATCGCCCTTCACAACTGCCTGTGACGGAAATCTCAGACCCTGCGGAATCAGGTTGCCATCGATCAACAGGAAATCAGGTGCCGGGGTCAACGCCTCCACCGCGCGCATCATCGCCAAGTGCGACGCCCTCAGGATATTGACCTCATCAATTTCGGCGACAGAGGCTTCGGCCACCGCGAACTCAGCAGCGTCCCGAATCTCGGCGTCCAGCACGGCCCGGCGTTTTGCGGTCAGCTTTTTTGAGTCATTCAACCCTTCGGGAAAGTGCTTCGGGTTCAGAATCACGGCGGCAGCCACAACCGGCCCGGCCAATGGGCCGCGCCCGACCTCATCCACACCGGCGATACGGATGTGGCCCATGTCCAGCAGCGCCTGCTCAAGTTCGAAGTTTGGCATTGTCATGCCCTTGGCAAACCGCGTTTCGCGTAGCACCGCAAGAAGAAAAGAGAGGGCGGCCCACACCACCCTCTCTCTCACGGCACTTCTTTGGCGCCGTTCCTGCTCAACCCGAACTACTGATAAACGACGCGGTATCCCTTCTGGCGCAGGCATGCAGGTTCATAGGCCCGCCTGACCTTTTTGCCATTCCAGAAACCGACCTTGCACTCTTGCGGCAGGCTATTGGCATGTTTGTAATGTTTCTCGAGGCATTTCGGCCCAAGCAGCGGATGGTCCTGCGAATACCCATCATACGTGCGCAGGCAGCGCTGGGGCAGGTCGTAACGCGCCACATGCGGCGGCAACGGACGCACCGGCTGCGTCACATGTGGTGTATGGGTATAGGTCTGATGACGCGTCGCCCGATCCTTTTTCTTTTCCTTGTTATAGTAATGAACGCCGGCACCGATAATAGCGATGGCCGCCAGCCCCCCAAGAATGTCCTTTGCGTCGGCCGCCTTCGCCTGAGAAGCCGACACACCGGTAATCGCAACCGCGGTCGCAATGATCAAAGCGATGAATTTCTTATGCATGATGCCTGTCCTTTCGGATGTTCGTGCGACCGTATGACGGACCGCGTGCTGATTGCCCTGAAATTGGGGGCACCTGCCCCAGACAAGCAATAACGGCCCGGTGTTATCGGATATCAGGGGCAGCAAACCCCTTGGGTTATTGAATATCGCGGCAACTCATGCGCAGGATGCGGCCTATGAAACAGATCCTCTCTTCTCTGACCTTTGCGGCCCTGTTATCGCTTGGTTCTGCTGCGACAGCGGCAGATTGTTATGCGGACTACAAAGCCAAGAAGGACAACCCGCTGCGTTTGCATTACGGCGTCATGCAGGTCACAAGTTGCGACAAGGGGCAGGCCCGGGCAGAAATCGCCCAGCGCCTGAACGCGTCGGGTTGGACCTTGCTTGAAGTGCAGTCCGTTTTCGGGCCGGAAGGGTTGGATCAGAGGAAAGGCAATGCCGGACAATTCTATCTCCGTTTCTGATGCACGCCGGTCGGGTGTCCGTCTGGTTGTGCTGGGCATCGCGGCCATTGTCGTCATTCTGATCACCGCTGCCGTTTTCCTGTTCTGGACCTTGCCGGACGCAAATGCGTTCAACGCACGTGTCGAGCGGCTGTTTGTCGAGGCCGATCTGACGTCACAGACCGAGATTCGCCTGCTTGAAATTCTGGCCCAGTCTGGCACCGCCTTTGCTGACACCCTGTCCGGTTACCGGATGGTAATCTATGTGCTGCTGGTTTTTGCCAGTGCGATGATGATCTCGGCACTGGTCTTTCTGGTGATGCTGGTCTTGTTGAACCGGCGCATGGCACAGATCGAACGTACCGGCATTCAGGTAACGTCGCTGCTGATCAGTCGCGAAGAAAACACTGTCTACCTTAACAACATGGATTTCAAACTGACGCCCGCCGCGATGGAAACCTTGTCGATTCTTGCGGAATCCCGGTTGGATGACGAGGTATTGTCCGGCGCCCAGATCGAGGCCATGATTTCCGGTCGCGATGCCGCCGATTGTGACGAAGCCGCGGGCGCAACACGGATCAAGCGGTTGCGCGACGCGCTTGGCAACCAGATGGTCAGCGAACTGCTGGTCAAGAATATTGCCAAGAAGGGGTATATGCTGTCGATCGAGAAGGACGTCATTCAAATGGTCTGACGTTTTGGCGCGTCGCTCGCGCCCGGTAAATTCCCGTTGCAGCCTCTTGGAATGTCAGGTGGAAAGCCCCATTCTAAACAAACCCCAGGCAGAGGAGGTCGCTTATGAACGTCCACGCCGCGCCACAGATGAATGGATATGGAATCTCAGTTGAGCCGCTGGAAGGCAGGATTGCCATTTACCGGAACGACATTCTTCTGGCTGAAAGCACAAACGCAAAGGTGATGTATGAAACGCGTTTGCCGCCAACGATTTACGTTCCCCGCGCAGATGTATGTGTGGATCTGAGCGAAGAAACAGACCTGCAAACATTCTGCCCGTTCAAAGGCACCGCCACTTACCACGACATCCAACTGGCCTCGGGGCCCCTGACCAATTCCGTCTGGGCTTATGAACAAGCCCTGCCGGAAAGCGCGGACATCCGGGGCTGTATCGGGTTTGTGTCCGGCGCCTACACCCGGATTGACCTGGGCAACAATCGCCTGCGCGAGCCTGACGACGGCAATATCAGCGGACCACTGATCGACTGGCTGATGCGCGGTGCTTCCGCCGCGACCACGCCCGAAAGCTTTACCCAGGCATTGGCCGAGAAGATGCTGGAGCACGGCATCGCCATCCAGCGGCTGAGCATTCTGGCATGGTCCTTGCACCCCCTGATCGCGGGCAAACACTATATCTGGGAAAAGGATCAGGACGAGATTCTGACCCGCGCCCCGACCTACGAAATCTATGATCACCCGGCTTTCATCAACAGCCCGTTGCGCCATGTCTCGAACGGGTTGGGCGGCGTACGGCAAAGACTGAACGACGATAACCCGCATTACAGCTTCCCAATCATGGAGGAGTTGCGGGCAAAGGGTGCCACCGACTATGTCGCGATGCCGTTGCCCTTCTCTGACGGTCGGACCAACGTTCTGACCCTGACCTGTGACCATCCCAACGGGTTCACCACCGAGAATCTGGGCCTTGTATTCGAATGCTCTTCGGTAATCGCACGCTTTTACGAAGTGTTCATGCAACGCGAGAATGCACAGGTTTTGCTGGAAACATATGTTGGAAAACGCTCTGGCGCACGCGTGTTGGGGGGTGAGATCCGGCGCGGTGACGGGGATGAAATCGACGCTGCAATCATGTTCTGTGACCTCCGCAACTCGACAAGCCTCGAAGAGAAACTGGGGCGGGGCACATATATCAGTGTTTTGAACGAGTTCTTTGAAACCGTCTCGGGTATCGTTCACGAAAACGAAGGTGAAGTTCTGAAATTCATTGGTGACGCTGTTCTGGCGGTATTCCCGGCAGCCAATGAAAACGCCAGCGCGGCCCGTGCCAATGCCCAGCGCTCGGCAATCAAAATCGTCGAAACGTTGGGAGAGTTGCGTAAAGCAGGTACCGGCATACATTGCGACTGTTCTATTGGCGTGGCTTATGGGCGCGTCACCTATGGCAATGTGGGCTCTCGTGAACGACTTGATTTTACGGTTATTGGACAAGCGGCCAACATAGCAGCGCGGTTGGGCGAATATGGGAAAACCGAAGGCCATCGCATAGTCGTTTCCGAAGATATCGAGCCTGCCTGTTCCAACGCCTTGCCATTGGGCGCGGTCAACCTGCACAACGTGTCTCGACCCGTTGTATGCTACGCTTTGCACACCACGGCCGACGAGATTTTGAACGGTTAACATGTGGTTTGTGCAGGTTAAACGAGAGACGTCGGATACTTGATTGCGGCCCGGACTTTTGCCCCGCGTCTTCTGATCACACAGCCCCAAGCAAGATCAAAGCGGTCTGCGCTGGCGATATCGTACTCTGAAGACCCGCGATTTGACTTCTGGCCAGATAGGTGTCGGTCAGTTTCTCAACTGCTTTCTGGTCCGAAAACTGTGCCAGATCATCCGATCCAGTCAGATGGAATAGCCGGCTTTTGAACTCGACCAATTGTTTGTCGATATCCAGTTGGGCGAATGACTGCGGTAGCCCAAGTGCCGTTTCCATCATTTTGCGCAGCGGGGGCAATCCCATAAGATCGAACCATTTCGTATCTGTACTGCTTCCGCTTTTCGCCAGATCAGACAGCTCACGCTGGGCATAGAGCGAAATACGCATCGTCTCATCCGACTGTCCAACCGCAACCTCAAACCGCGCAGACAGATTGGCCTGGGCTATCTTTTCCATATTGGTAACCAGCACCGTTTTTCGAACAGCCCCCGGGCCAAACCCGAAAGCATCCGAAAATTCCCGGTACCGTTTATCTGCCAAACGATTGGACAAAGCGTCCTCCGCCTGTGTTCCATCCTCCAGAATTTTCCGGATAAAGAACCGGTTGTCCACATCCGCCTCCAACCCAAAGGCACCCAAAGCGACCTGCAACAATCTGCGGTTCGAAACCAACTGTTCGGCGGTCTTCACTTTCCCAATGTTGTCCAGGAAATACTTCGTCTCCCTCTCATTCACTGCCGAAGACGAGAAACTTTGAAACTGACCTTGATAAGTACGTTGCAGAAACCGCCAGCCGACGATCCCGCCAGTGGGGATGACCGGTTGAAAGCTCATTGCTGATAGGCCATCAACCGTTCTTCGCGCGGAAGAAGCGAGCGAAGTGACTTGAGGCATTTATAGTATTGCTCGGCCACCAGCGCGTCTGTTGCCTCGGACAACACACGGCGGCTGTCTGTATCTGTAAAAACCTGGCTCAGCTCTTCCACGCTGCGCAACAGGTGTTGACGTGCCCGAACCGGATCCATGTCTCCGGACAGAACAAGCTGTGCGGCATAGCAGACACGGCGCACTGGAGTATTTACTTCATCCGGATGTATCGCATCGCGCAGCCGCAGGACATTGGCCTGCGGCGTCATGATTGAAAACCGGCCACGGCGGTCGCCGTTTTCAATCACAACACCATTGATCAGCACCCTTTCCTTCGGGGCGAGTTTCAGAACCAGCCCGCTCATCAAGTTGCCCTCATCTGGCGCAACCCGCGCAAAATCGCCGTATTTATTTCAAGCAATGGTTCGATGGACGCGCCGTCCGCTAAAATGCGGCTGCTGTGCAGTTCCGTAAACTCGGCAAGGTAGAAGATCCTGGCGCGAATATCGTTTGGCAACGCGTTTGCCGAATCCGCGACACCCGTCGCCAACACGCCCCATAACCGGCGGTTTTCGTGCACGGCCTGAACAAACGCTGAGAAATCCGTTGCCTTGCGCGCTTTAGCTGCCTTGAGATGCCGTGTAATCCTGGAAATTGCCTCATATTCAGTATCACGGGGCGTTCGCGTCGGCGCGGCGGCTTGCGCATAAGTGTATTGAGCGAGGGTTTGCGGGGTCACTTGAATTCCTTCCAAAAAGCCGTCGTCAGGTGGTCACGACCGGGGCGCGATAACCGCGCCCCGGACCGCGTTGCGTATTAGCGGAACAGCGACAGGATCGACTGCGGAGCCTGATTGGCGATCGAGAGCGACTGTGTTGCCAGCTGCTGCTGTACCTGAAGGGCCTGCAAACGCGCCGAGGTTTCTTCCATGTCAGCGTCGACCAGCGCGCCGATACCGGATTTGAACGAGTCAGAGAGATTCGAAATGAACTCTTTCTGGGTCTCGATACGACCCTGCGCCGAGCCAAAGGCGGCCGAGGCATCAATCGACGTGTCGATAAGCGATTCGACAGCCGCCAACGCAGCGGTCGCCCCCGCACCTGTCGACACATCAATACCTGCCAGCGCGCCCAAACCACCGGCACCCGCATTCACGAACTGAGCCGAGAACGAGATGTCAGATCCTGTGCCGTTTGTAACCGACAACGTACCCGCAGTGCCGGAGTCGTAATCGACAGTCAGACCGGTAATTCCCAGCTCTTCGATCTTCGATTTCAATCCGACAGCAACAAGGTCACCGGTCGTCGTCGCGGCAGCGTCTTCCGCGGAAACGGTATAGGAAACAACCTGATCGTTAATGGCGACGACAACCTTATCTCCGGCCGCGAAAGCACCGCTGGATTCATCGGTCACCAACGCCGTCGCGGCCGTTGCACCATTGTCAATGGTTGCCCCCACGCGGTCATTGCCGGTCGATGCGCCGGTAGAGCCGTCGAAAACCTGTTTGGTGACATATCCACCGGTCGACAGGTTCTGCCCCGAGACTGAGATTGACGACGCAGTCACCGCCCCGGTGTTGTCCCGATCCAGCGATGCGAGGATCGATGCAGAGCCGGTTGAGCCGTCAACAAGGTTCAGACCGTTGAACTGGGCCGCGCTGACAACCGATGCGATCTGATCCTTCAGTGCGGTCACATCGTCATTGATCTTACCGCGATCAACGTTGTCTTCCTGCGCCGCGACGATCTTGCTTTTCATCTGGGTCAACAGGTCGGTGACAGTTTCAGACGCATTTCGCGCAACCGCAACAGTCGATTCGCCCAGCGCGAGGCTGTCTTTGATCGCGTTAAAGCCCTTGACGTCGGACTCCATCACTTTCGAGATCGCCCAAACCGCCGAGTTGTCCTTGGCTGTCGCGACGTCCTTACCGGTCGAAATCGCGTTCTGGGTCATCGCCAGGTTCTTGTTGACCGACTTGAGAGTTTGCAGCGCAACCATCGCGCCATTGTTTGTCAGAATGCTGGACATAGCTTTTATCCTTTTGCCTTCGGGCGATTTTCGCCCATGTTCACCCCACAATATCTGCGGGCATTGGTGTCTTTCTGACTTGTGCGACGCGCCGCGTGGCTGTTCGCGCCACCTGATGTTTCCAGGTGCAGCATCACTTTTGAGCCCGATCCCCTAACGGAGTGCTAAAACGCCCGAACCAGGTGTTTCAGATTTGAATCAAACCCAGGCCTATGCGCGTTTTTCCAGCTTTGCCGTATTTCGAACGGAAAACTCACTTCGTTGCCCATCCGCGCCGTACGTGCTGAATTCCTGCCGAACCCGTCGCAGTTCAGCCATGCGGCTGGCGACGGCCCGAATCCCGTCGGCGGCACTGTTCAGCAATGCCTGATTGCGTTCGACTTTCTGCTGCACCCGAACCAATGCATCGCTGTCCAGCACCTGAAGGTCGTTGATCGCGCCGATCAGTTTTTCTTTTTCCGGCACCATATGCGTCAGGCGGTCCAAATCGCCCTGGATAAGCGCCGCACGCTCCAGATCCAGAACTTCTTCCAGAGATTTGATCAGTGCCATGTCGACCTCAGATGCCATCGGTTTTCTCCATCAGCGATTTCAGCAGAATTTCTGACAAACCCACCCCTCCAGCCCGGGCCAGTTCGCGTGCCTGATGCTGAACAAGAAACGAAGAAAACTGATCTTCACCGGCTCCTCCTCCAAAAGACTGGCGCGTTTTGCCCAATCCGGCCGACTTCATCATTTCGCTGAGGAATGCGGCCTCCAACTCGATGGCCGCGTCTTTCAGTCGGGTCTGGGCCAATGGCGTTTGAGCCACCTGGGGAATTGTTGAGACGTGCATAGTTTTCTCCGAAAATGCTTCGAACTTTCTCGATCAAAGGTGAAAGCGGTTAAAATAAACGTAACTTCCTGCGGGCAGAGTTCTGATCAATCACACGGAGCCAGAGCAAAATGCCCAACCCACTAACGCTGGCGGCCGCAGCGCCAACAGCAACTGCGAAACCCAATTCGCCCGCCAAAGAACCGGGTCGTACTGCCGGGGCGGAAAGTTTCGAGGACATCCTTGAACAGGGAAACCAAACACATCCTCTCCCCGGCACCACGACTTTGGCCACTTCTATCGAAACCACCGACGAAACTGCCGAGATTGAGGTTGAGGCCGTTCTGTCAAACACGGCTGAGGCATCTGTCGAGGAGATTTCACCTCGGGCACCAGAGTTGGCAAACAACATTTCATCGCAGACCGAAATGGCCGGGACATCCGAAACGCCTGGGGCAGATACAGTGCATCCCGCGCCGTTTGTTCCTGCCGCAGCGGATATCCCCGCAACGGGTACGACAGAACCGGAACAAACCGTTGCGTCAACGGGTTTGCCCCGTCAGACCGACATTCAACCCTTTGTGCCCGGGCAACCAATCGAAGAGCAGGTTCACACCGCTTCGACCCAGGTCACGCCAGCCCAAAAACCCTCAGAGGCTTTGCCTGTGCTGAGCCAGCCAACCCGATCAAAGGACCAGACAGGCGGGTTGAAAGCCGAACCCCTCCTTGAAAGCGCAAAGACGGCGCCCGAGACAGCGGAAGTCGCTGCCACGCCCAATCCGACAAATCCAAACCGCGCGACACCCGTTGCGCAGCTTCAACTGATCCTCAACTCAATCGAAGCGGAACAGGCGGCACCGGTTCATGAGGTTGACTCTGTGCCCATCGCCTTAGACGAACCCGTTCAGCAAGCCCCCCGCGAGGTGGCACAACACTCGGCGATGCCCTCTCCGTTCGCCCGTGCTGAAATTGCCCGTGCCATAGCCGGGCAATTGGCGGCAACGATTCAGACCCGACCGGGAACCGGCATCATGGAAATCTCGCTAAGCCCCGAAGAATTGGGGCGCGTATCCATTGTGCTGAACGGTCGGGATGACGGGCTACAGATGACAATCGCAACCGAACGCCCGGACACGATGGAACTTTTGCGCCGCCACCTGTCCGTTCTTACGGAGGAGTTTCAGAAACTGGGCTATGGAAACCTGAGCATTGATCTGGGGACTCCGTCGGATTCAGGTGCACGGGATCAGTGGACAGATGAATTCGACGCTCAGGCCGCACCGGAATCCGAACCGGTTCAGAACGTACACCTCGCTCAAGCCACGCCGCTTCCACAAACTCCTGCTCCGGTCAGGGGCATCGATATGAGATATTGAAAATGATCACACCCGTCACCGCCACACAGGCTGCCACCTCTCAGCAAACTGCCGGTCCGTCCCGGAGTTCTGCGATCACCTCGGATTTCGAAACGTTTCTGCTGATGCTGACCGCGCAGGCCCAGAATCAGGACCCGCTGGAGCCGATGGATTCAACCGAATACGCATCGCAACTTGCGCAATTTTCGATGGTTGAACAACAGGTTCAAACCAATGACCTGCTTTCCGCCCTGACCAGCACGCTTGGCAGTGTCAATCTGAACGACCTTGCAAGCTGGGTCGGAATGGACGTCCGATCTGCCTCGGGTTTCCATTTCAACGGCCAGCCGGTGACCCTGTTCTCGAACGCGGATTCTGACGCGGACGCAACCAGACTGGTGATCCGTGATCATGAAGGCACAGTCGTCGACACGGTTTCTGTTCCCACAACAGCGACGGAGTTTGCTTGGGCAGGTGTGAGTTCCTCAGGCGATCCGATGGCTACTGGCAACTACACCGCGACGCTGGAAAGCTACAAGAATGACCGGCTGATTTCCGAGAAACCGGTCGCTGCCTATAACCGCGTTGTCGAAGCGCAGGTGGGAGAGGATGCTGTTCTGCTGACCCTGCAAGGTGGTCAAGTGATTTCCGCAGATCTGGTCACTGCGGTCCGAACGGGCGCTTGATCTGTCAGGCAGTACGGGCCAAAGGTTGGCAACTCGACTCGCTAGAAGAAGTGAAAAGACCTCTGCCCGACCTGCCTGCCCCCCCTCATGATCTGGTTGAACACCTCAGCACTATGGGGTTGGTCAACATGTACGCGCAGTTCGAAATCCTGTATGGTGGTCGGACCAACAGGGTGTGGAAAGTGCTGGGGGACAACGGCGACAAAGTACTGAAGCTCTACAGCCCGACCTTACGCAACCCCCTGTTTCGAAATGATGCAAAGCTGGAAGCCCTCTGCCTCAAGGCGCTTGGTCCGACCGGATTTGTACCAAGGCTTCGCGCCGCAGGACAGCACAGGAACGCGCATTGGGTGTTTTACGACCACGCACCCGGAACACCTTGGCGGAATGGGTCGGACAAGGTTGGTGAACTGCTGCGCAGGTTGCACTCGCTGCCCAACACCATTCCAGCGCCCGCCGGGTGTAACGGCAGCGCGGACCTGATGGCCCATGGGCACAGAATTCTGCAAGGGTGCAGGTCAGAAACCCGAAACGAACTGGCAAAACTGCAACCTTCGATATCCGTCCCCCCCACGACCAAGACTTGCCTGATCCATGGCGATCCGGTCGCTGGAAATATTCTGGTCGCGTCCCGCGGCCTGACCTTGATCGACTGGCAATGCCCGGCCTTTGGCGACCCGTGCGAAGACCTTGCGCTGTTTCTGTCCCCGGCAATGCAAAGGTTGTACCGGGGCTCACCATTGTCGGACGCGGAAGAAGTTCAGTTTCTGTCCGCCTATCGCAGACCCGAGATTGTTGCCCGTTATCAACGGCTCAAGCCATGGTATGCTTGGCGCATGGCCGCTTATTGCCTGTGGCGCGCAGAAAACGGTGCACCCGACTATTCCGAAGGGTTGAAACTGGAAATCGAAATCCTGAAACCGATTGAGTTTACCTGAGGTCGGAAAGCGCAAACAGGGCGTATGCCGGTGGCATCAATGCGCGACGCCAGCGACCCAACGGAAACCGTTCAGGAGTTTGCCTCATCGGGGCTGGCAAGTGGGCCTCTTTGCCCAATGCCAGCCGCGCCAATGCGCGCCCGCTGTAAGTCCCCATAGCGACGCCGTTGCCATGATACGCAAATCCGGCAAACATGCCTGGCTGCTTAGGCACGGCACCGACATAAGGCATCAGGCTTCGCGAAAGGCACACCATCCCCGACCAGATATGAGTCGCCTCAACTGCTGCCCAGGCCGGGAACATGCGTTTGAAATCCTGTTGAACCTTTGCCCGGATCGCGGCCTCGGACCGGGGCGACGACAACAAGCCGCCTCTCATTCCGAACAAAAAGCGCCCATCCGGCATCAGGCGAAAATAGTGCAGAAGATTGCGCGTGTCGTAACATATCTGGTCCGAGTTCCAGCCCTGCGCCGATAGTTCTGCCTGGCTAAGCGGGCGTGTTACCATCACCGTCGATTGCGCAGGCAAGTAGCGTCCGGACATCCAATCCGGGATGTCTTCGCTAGAATACCCGTTGGTACAAATCAGCACGACCTGAGCGTTAACCTGCCCTGCGCTTGTTTGCAGTCTGAAGCCGGACGTTGTTTTTTCAATGTTCAAAACGGGGCTGTTCTGGAAGAAATTCGCACCCGAAGCCGCCGCAGCGCTTGCCAACCCGAACAGGTATTTCCGGGGATTGAGCCCAAAGCCGACCGGCAGAGTATACCCTCCGAAGAATGCACCACCCATTCCAAGCGCTGGTAATTCAGCAGCTTGGTGCAGAATGCCGGTCTCGTCCGCGTGTCGGCGCAGGACATCCATCGCATGTCGCGAATGGGCCAGTTGGGTCTCACCATTGGAATGCGTATCCGCATCTATCCGATGCCGCGCCAGCAGATCGGCAACCAGCTGGACCGCGTCCTGTTCAGCCGTCTCATAGGCCTGCGCCGCTTCGCGGCCATAGCGGCGCACCATGGACTTTTGCCCTAGCTTCGATCCGCCAAGACAGCAGAAACCGCCATTGCGACCTGATGCGCCCCACCCCGGTGGGCCTGCCTCGAGCACAGCAACCGAGGTAGCGTTTTCAGCCAGATGCAAAGCCGCTGAGACCCCTGTAAAGCCGCCACCGACGATGGCGACATCAACGTTCAGATCGCCCTGAAACTCTGGCCAGTTCGGGTTTGCAATGGTTTCGTCCCACCAGCAACCACCACGAGGACCTGCGCCATAGGTGTATTCGGGAAATATCCGTTTCATTCGGTGCGCGCAGCGGCCTGCTCGTCCTGCCGTTGGCGCATCATCGCGCGTTTGGTCACAAGTGAGGCCGTAATCACCCCAACCGTCACGACCGCGATCATAATCGTCGACAGCGCGTTTATCTCGGGGCTGACGCCCAGCCGCACGGCCGAAAAGATCTTGATCGGCAGGGTCGTCGCCGACGGGCCCGATGTGAACGAGGCAATAACCAGATCATCCAGCGACAATGTGAAAGCCAACAGCCAGCCCGAGATTACCGCAGGCGCGATGATCGGCAGGGTGACCAGACCAAAGGCCTGCGCGGGTGAGCAACCCAGATCCAAAGCGGCCTCTTCCAGCGATTTGTCGAATGTCACAAGCCGTGACGAGACGACAACCGAGACAAAACACATCGAAAAGGTCGTGTGGGCCAGCACGATGGTCAGGATACCCCGGTCCAGCCCGATCCCGATAAACAGCAACAGCAGGGACAGGCCGGTGATCACCTCGGGCATCACAAGCGGTGCATAGATCATGCCGGAAAACAATGTCCGGCCAAAGAACCGCTTGCCCCGAACCAGCACATAAGCGGCCGCAGTCCCCAGAATCGTCGCCAGTGTCGAGGAAAACACCGCAACCCGGACCGTGACCCATGCAGCATCCAGAAATGCCTCGTTCTGAACCAGTTCACCATACCACTTGGTCGAAAATCCGGCCCAGACCGTGACCAGCTTGCTTTCGTTAAAGCTGAAGATGATCAGGATGATCATCGGAATATACAGGAACGCAAAACCCAGCGTCAGCGAAACCGTATTGAACCAGCTTAATCTGTTCATCCGTCAGCCTCCGCCTGTTTCTGCTGGTTGCGCTGGAACAGCACAATGGGAACGACCAGAATAAGCAACAGCACGATCGCGACAGCACTTGCCACGGGCCAGTCTCGGTTCGAGAAAAACTCTTCCCACAACACCTTGCCGATCATCAACGTGCCGGACCCACCCAATAGTGACGGGATCACAAACTCGCCGATCACGGGGATCATCACCAGAAAACAACCTGCGATGATGCCCGGTCTGGACAGTGGAATGGTGACCAGCCAGAAGGCTTGTGCCCTCGAGCAGCCCAAATCCTCGGCCGCCTCGATCAGCGAACCATCCATGCGTTCCAATGACGAATAAATCGGCAGGATCATGAACGGAAGATAAGTGTAGACAATACCGATATAGACGGCGGTCGAAGTGTTCAGGATCGTCAAAGGCGTCGAAATGATGCCCGTCCACAGAAGCAGTTGGTTAAGGTACCCTTCATTCGACAGAATGCCCATCCACGCATAGACCCGGATCAGGAATGACGTCCAGAAAGGCAGGATCACCAGCATCATCAGCGTTGGCCGCCATTCCTCGGGTGCACGGGCCATGCCATAGGCGATGGGGTAGCCAACCAGCAAAGTCAGGAAGGTTGAGATCAAAGCGATCTTGACGCTGGACAGATACGCTTTCCAGTACAGGTCGTCCTCGGTCAGCCAGATGAAGTTTTCAAGATCAAGCTGGCTGAAGAACTCTTTGATCCCCGACCAACCAGCTGAAAAATCCAGTGTCGGTGTATAGGGCGGGATCGCAAGCGCGGTATCCGACAGCGAAATCTTCAGAACGATGAAAAATGGCACCATGAACAGCGCCAACAGCCAGACATAAGGTATGGCGATCAGAACAGCGCGGCGCATCAGTCGGCCAGCAGAACCGCAGCCGTGGCCGTCCAGGACAGCCAGACCGGGTCTTCCCAGGTGAATGAACGGCGCGAGATGCGGCGGGTGTTGGCCGTCTGTGCCTTGATGATTGTGCCGTTTGCAAGTTCAACGTGATAAGTGGACAGATTGCCCAGATACGCGATGTCATGAACCTTGCCTTGCACCGCATTCACTGCATCTGCCGGACGCTCGGCCGAGATTGTCACTTTTTCCGGCCGGATCGCCAGATGGCACAACTGACCGTTTTCAAAGTTCTTTGCTGATGCGGAGGTCAGCGGCGCTTGCCCTTCGGCCCAGTCTACCTGATAGGTTTCCTCTCCGACAGATGTCGCGCGCCCTTCGATGATGTTCACGTCCCCGATGAAATCAGCGACATAGACCGAGGCGGGGTTCTCATAAATCCGGTCCGGAGTGGCTACCTGCATAAGCTGACCCTGATCCATCACCGCCACACGGCTGGCGACTGTCATGGCCTCTTCCTGATCGTGCGTAACGATCACGAATGTAGTGCCGGTTTTTTCCTGAATATCCATCAGTTCGAATTGGGTGTCCTGGCGCAATTTCTTGTCCAGCGCGCCCAGCGGTTCATCCAGCAGCAAAAGCTTGGGTGCCTTGGCAAGCGAGCGCGCCAGTGCCACACGCTGCCTCTGCCCACCTGAAATCTGATGCGGTTTGCGGCGGGCGAACTGTTCAAGCCGGGTCAGGCGCAGCATCTCTTCGACCCGGTCTTCCAGATCGTGTTTGGGCATTCTGTCCCGGCGCAAGCCAAAGGCGATGTTTTCCCAGACGCTAAGATGCGGAAAAAGGGCATAGGACTGGAACATCATGTTCACGGCCCGCTTGTTGGGCGGGATCGGGTCGATATCCTTCCCCCCAAGCAGGATTTGGCCTTCGGTCGGTGTTTCGAACCCGGCCAGCATCCGCATCATCGTCGTTTTTCCACATCCCGACGGACCAAGCAGGGCAAAGAACTCTCGCTCGAAGATATCCAAAGACAGGTTGTCGATGGCAGTAAATTCACCAAAACGCTTGGTCACGTTTCGGAACTGGATCAAGGGTTTCGCCTGCGGGTCATCCCATGGCGCAAAGACGTCAGAATTCACTACGGCCCTCGTTCGAATAGCTGGAAAGAGAGGCAAGGCGGCGGCGCCGCCCTGCCGGTGCAATTCGGATCAGGTGCCCGATTTGACCTTGGTCCACAGACGCGTCACGACCCGCTGTGTTTTCGCCGGATAAGGTGTCGTGATGTACAGGTTCTGCATCGTGGCATCATCCGGATAGATGGCCGGATCGCCGATCACGTCCTCTTCCAGAAATTCCTGAGACGCTTTGTTGCCATTGGCGTAATACACATAGTTCGATGCCGCCGCCATGTTGTTGGCGTCCAGAATGAAGTTGAGGAACGTGTGTGCGCCTTCGGGATTTGGAGCATCGACAGGAATTGCCATCTGGTCGAACCACATCAGCGACCCTTCGGCGAAGGGGTGGTATTCAATCTCTACACCGTTATCTGCTTCTGCAGCACGGTCGCGTGCCTGAAGGATGTCACCCGACCAGCCCACAGCAACGCAGATATCGCCGTTCGCCAGTGCATTGATGTATTCCGAGCTGTGGAATTTCTGGATATGCGGGCGGACCGCCGTCAGAACCGCTTCGGTCTTGCCAATCACGTCCGCGTCGTGGCTGTCGGGGTTTTCACCAAGGTATTGCAGCACCATGGGAATGATCTCGGCCGGGGCATCCAGGAAATGCACGCCGCAAGTGGCCAGCTTTTCCATGTTCTCGGGCTTCAAGACCAGATCCATGCTGTTCAGAGCAACGTCGTCGCCCAGAACCTCTTTGACCTTACCGACATTCACGCCGATCCCGGTTGTTCCCCACATGTAGTTGATCGAATACGCGTTGTCCGGGTCATAACCGGCGGTTCGCTCTTCGATTACATCCCAAAGGTTTCCGGCGTTCGAAAGCTTGCTTTGGTCCAGCTGCTGAAACGCGCCGGCCTGGATCTGGCGCTGAAGGAATGTTCCTGACGGCACCACCACATCATAGCCCGAGCCACCAGCCAGCATTTTGGTTTCCAGAACCTCGTTGCTGTCGAACACGTCATAGATCAGGGTCAGACCTGTTTCTGCTTCGAACTTGCTCAGCAGTTCTTCGTCGATGTAATCGGACCAGTTGTAAACACGCACCTCTTCGGCAAATGCCGCCGAAGTCCCCAATGCGATGACCGCTGTCATGGTCAGCGTTTTGATTGTCATATTCTTCTCCCTGCAAGTGTACGGGTATTTTCCCGTTTTTTTGGATTTGATCAAGTTTTGCGTTTTCCCTCGATCCAGCGTATGGTTTCACGTGGCCTGTCACCTGACAAGTCAGGCTTAGTCGAAATGGGAAGAACCAATTGGATTTGATCAAAAATAAGGCATCTGCGTCGACATTCGACAAAGGGAAACAGCCCGCACATGAGCAGGTTTATCAAACGCTCAGATCACAGATCCTGTTCGGTGAACTGGTCCCAGGTCAGCCCGTCACAATCCAGGGTCTGACTGATTCGCTGGGTGTTGGCATGACTCCGGTCCGCGAAGCGATTCGCCGGTTGATCTCGGATGGAGGGTTGGTTTTCCAGGGCAATCGGCGCGTCAGTGTACCGCTGCTGAACTCCAACGATATCGAAGAGATGATCTTCGCCAGAATTTCAATAGAATCAGAGCTTTCAAGACGTGCAACCGCCAACCTGAAAACACAGGACATTGATCAACTGGAACGTTTGGACAGGCATTTGGATCGCATGATCGCAGATGGCGATGTCGGTGGCTATCTGCGTTTGAACCAGGCTTTTCACGAAACGCTGTATTCTTTTGCAAACGCGCCGATCCTCAGTGACCTGGCCGAAAGACTTTGGTTGCGGTTTGGCCCTTCTTTGCGTGTTGTCTGCGGGCGCTTCGGCACTCAGAGCCTTCCGGATCGCCACAAGGACATTATTGCTGCTTTGCGTGTCGGTGACGCTGAAATGACCGCAAAGGCAACCGCTCAGGACATCGAACAAGGTATGGACCTGATGGCAGAAGCATTGACGTCTGTCTGATCTAACTTGATTCGATTGACAGGAAAAAATTTGATCATATTGTGTTCGCCAACTGCGTTCTTGTAGGAGATTCTCCGATGTCTACCATCACCAACCACATGCCGACCGCCGAATTGCAGGCGCTGGATGCCGCGCATCACATTCACCCTTTCTCGGCCAATGGTGCGCTGGGGAAGGAAGGGGCGCGCGTGATCACACGTGCCAATGGTGTTTATCTGACCGACAGCGAAGGCGAGGAAATTCTGGATGCAATGGCAGGCCTGTGGTGCGTCAATATCGGATATGGGCGTGATGAGCTGGCCGATGTTGCCGCGCGCCAGATGCGCGAGCTGCCCTATTACAACACCTTCTTCAAAACGACCCACGTCCCCGCGATTGCTTTAGCCGCCAAGATTGCCGAACTGGCACCGGGCGATCTGAACCATGTCTTTTTCGCAGCAGGCGGGTCCGAGGCAAACGATACCAATATCCGCCTCGTGCGCACCTACTGGGCCCAGAAAGGCCAGCCTGACAAGAACATCATCATCAGCCGCAAGAACGCCTATCACGGCTCATCCGTGGGTTCGGCCTCGCTGGGTGGTATGGCCGGGATGCACGCGCAGGGCGGCATTCCGATCCCGAATATCCACCACATTAACCAACCCAATTGGTGGGCCGAAGGCGGCGATATGTCGCCCGAAGAATTCGGTCTGGCCCGCGCGCGCGAGCTGGAAGAGGCGATCGAAGAGTTGGGCGAAGACCGGGTCGCCGCCTTTATCGCCGAGCCGGTTCAGGGCGCAGGCGGTGTAATCGTGGCGCCCGATACATACTGGCCGGAAATTCAGCGTATCTGCGACAAGTACGATATCCTGCTGATAGCTGACGAGGTCATCTGCGGATTTGGCCGGACAGGCAACTGGTTCGGGTCGCAAACCGTTGGCATCAAGCCGCATATCATGACCATCGCCAAGGGCCTTAGCTCGGGCTATGCGCCCATCGGCGGGTCCATCGTAAACGACGAAATTGCCGAAGTAATCGGCGGTACCGAATTCAACCACGGCTATACCTATTCCGGCCACCCGGTCGCGGCCGCCGTGGCGTTGGAGAACCTGCGCATCCTCGAAGAAGAGAAGATCGTTGAGCATGTGCGCGACGTTGCAGCCCCCTATCTGAAAGAGAAATGGGAGGCACTGGCAGATCATCCGCTGGTGGGTGAGGCCAAGATCGTTGGCATGATGGCATCCATCGCGCTGACCCCGGACAAAGCCAGCCGCGCCAAATTCGCATCCGAACCCGGCACGGTCGGCTATATCTGCCGTGATCGGTGCTTTGCCAATAACCTGATCATGCGCCATGTCGGCGACCGGATGATCATCTCACCCCCGCTGATCCTGACACCTGCGGATATCGACGAGATGTTCGTGCGGATCTACAAGTCGCTGGACGAAGCGCAGGCCGAGATCATTGCGCAAGGGCTGATGAAAGCCGCATCTTGATTTAGCGACTTATGCGTCTTCAAAGGCGGCCCATTCGGGCCGCCTTTTCTTTACCGCAACCTCTCCAACAGGTTTGGCGTGGGGTATCCGTCCGAGACCAGCCCCTGCGCCAGTTGATACGCCCGAACCGCGTTGATCGTATTTGGCCCGGTGCGCCCGTCGACACCCTTTGTGTCAAAGCCCGCATCCGTCAGACGGGTCTGCAATTCCTTTTTCTCGGTAAAGCTCAGCACCCGATTGCCGCGCGGCCAGCCGGATTGAAACGGTGCGCCCCCTGCAAGCCGGTCAGACAGATGCCCGATGCCGATCACATAGGCATCGGCCCCGTTATACGCCTCGATCACGTTGAAATTTTCGAAAATCATCAGCGCAACGCCCTGACTTCCGGCCGGAAGCAGGATCGCGGCCTTCCCATGATCCGGCACGACGGTGCCATCCCGCGCCACGACACCCCTTGCAGCCCATTCGGTCGGCATCAGCGTAAAATCACGACGGGCTGAGGCGTAATCGAAATCGGCGGGCAAACGCACCTCCACGCCCCATGGCTGACCCCTGGTCCAACCATGCCGCGCCAGATAAGACGCCGCCGAAGCCAGCGCATCCGTCGGGTCATCCGACCAGATATCCCGTCGGCCATCACCGTCGAAGTCCACCGCGTGATCCAGATATGACGTGGGCATGAATTGCGTATGCCCCATTGCGCCCGCCCAACTGCCAAGCATGTTGCCGGCGCTGATATCGCCAGCCTGCACGATCCGCAGGGCAGCGACCAGCTGCGTTTCAAAGAATTGTGCCCGCCGCGCATCAAAGGCTAGCGTTGCCAATGAACGAAGCGTTGGACTGCTGCCGCGATAGGACCCGAACGAGGTTTCAAGCCCCCAGATGGCAGCGACCACCTCTTTTTCGACACCGTATTCAGCCTCGATCCGGTTCAACACCTGCCGATGTAGCTGCAGGGCGGCGCGCCCGTTCGACAGGCGCGTTTCTGACACTGCGGCTTCAATATACTCCCAGATGGGTTTCGAAAACTCGGCCTGATGGCGATCCCGTTCCAGGACATCTTCGTCATAGCTCATCCCCGAAAACACCTGAGTCAGTGTTCCCTGCGAAATGCCCTGCCGTCGCGCACGGCCCTGAAAGGCGCCGAGCCAGGACTGAAACCGTGCCGTTGTCGCGGAAGCCACGGGCAAGGCCTCAATCAACGGGCGCGAGACCGGGCGGATCGAAACGGTTACATCCGCCGAAGCCAGTTGCAGCACATCGCGCGATTTCCCGCCGCCTGCCCATCTGGAGTTTTCTATTGGTTCCGCCTGCACTATGGATGCCCACAATGCGACGGTCATGACGCCGCCTACGCATTTTCGCATTCCGTTTTTTCCTGATTACTGCTCGACCACAGGGTAGCGCAAAATCGGAAATTCACAAAGTGCTCAGACGTTCGCCTCACGCTCCTGCGCGGCACGCTCTGCCCGAATGCGTTCCAATGCCTCGCGCAGCAGGGGCACGCGGTTCGGCCTGAAACTTTGTTCGGTCACTGACATGTCCTGCAAGCGATCCAACCGGAAAACGCGAAAATCCTGTCGCAGGTGGCACCAGCCCAACAACACGTTCGAGTGATCCAGATAGACGATGCTCAAAGGGTTGACGCGCCTGTGCGTGGCATCGCCTTTCGCGTCCGTATAGAAAAACTCAACCGCGCGCTCATCCCACGTCGCCTGACGCAGAGTGGCCACGTCAATCGTGGGTTCAGGCGGGCGGTTGAACCGCGTAGCAGCCAGAACCGCGTGGCTGAGCCGATGGGACTGGCGTTGCGGCAAGCGTCCCTGAAGTTTCCGCAGGGCCGTACCCGCTGCGCCCGACAAAGCCGGATCGCCAATCACCTGAACTTCGCGCAGGCCCAGAACCAACGCTTCAAGCTCATCATCAGTGAACCCCAATGGGGGCAGGGTTGCGTCCTCGACCAGGGTAAAGCCAAACCCCGCTTCGCCATCGATCACGGCACCCAGTCCGCGCAATGCATCAATATCCCGATGAATTGTTCGGGCCGAAACACCCAAATCCTGCGCCAGCTGTTCGGATGTTCTGGGCGAAGGGCCAGAACGCAGGGCTTGCATAAGTTGGAACAATCGGGCGGTGCGGGACATGATGTACAATAGCTTACCCCTAATGACAGAAACTGTCATTAGGTCCCGATACTCAGTCAGCACACAATGACACGGAGCCTCATAATGCTGACCCTTCTCACCTTCCCCTCCGCCTTCGGCCTGTTCAGTGCCAGCCCCTTCTGCGTCAAGACAGCATTGATGCTTCAGCAGTCCGGCCAGACCTGGCAACGCTCGGATATGCTTGACCCCCGCAAGATGCCCCACCAGAAGCTGCCCGTTTTGCGGACGCCGGAACGCCTGGTTCCGGACAGCGACCTGATCCGCGAATGGTTGGAACAGCAGGGCGCGGATTTCGACAAAGGGTTGACAGATGTCGAAAAGGCGCAGTCCCGCGCCCTGGTGCGCATGGCCGAAGAGCATCTGTATTTTCACATCGTTCTGGATCGTTGGGGCAATGACGAAGTCTGGCCGATCTTGCGTGATACGTTCTTTACCGGAATTCCGGCGTTGATCCGGAAACCGGCATCCAATGCGATCCGGAAATCCGTTCTGAAGGGGATTACGTCACAGGGAATCGGGCGGTTTTCGTTGTCCGAACGGCTGGACCGGATCGAACGTGACCTCGAGGCGATCTCAGCCTATCTGTGGCAATCCTCTTTCCTGCTTGGGGACCGGCCGACATCGGCTGACATGAGCGTTGGTCCAATGCTTGCCGCAATGCGCGCCACACCTGCGGACACCCCCCTGACCCGCCGGATCAAACAGGATAACCTGCTGAACAGTTACGTTGATCGGTTGGAACAGGCGATACCAATTGCATGAAACCCTTTGAGAATCCTTTGGTCGCTTCGGCCTTTGAAGCCCTGCCCCCGCATTCCCGTGCGGGGGCTCTGGCCTTGCGGGCGCTTGTGTTTGACACGGCAGCCTCTCTGCCTGCTGTCCCCACGGTGCAAGAGGAACTGCGCTGGGGTCAGCCCGCCTATCTTGCGCCCAAAGGGTCAACGATCCGGCTGGGCGCGCACAAATCGGCAAGTTTCGCCTTGTTTGTGCACTGTCAGAGCCGGTTGATAAGCGATTTCACTTCCGCCTTTCCGGGCGAGGACCGGATAGATGGGACCCGTGCCGTTCTGTTTGATGACACCGCACAAATCGATCCAACACGCCACGGATGGCTGATTGCCCGGGCGTTGACCTATCACCTCTGACGGCGTTTGCGTTCGACCTTGCGCTTGATCTTGTCTTTCTTGCGCTTGGTGCTGATCGCTTTGCGCCGGGATGATCGCCCTTTTGGCCCTTGTCCGCGCGGCAGGGCCTGGTCGTCAATGGACAGCAGCTCCAGCTCCAACCCACCGGTCACAGGTGTCGCTTCGGTCAGTCGAACGGTGACACGTTGGCCGATGGCGATAATCAGCCCCGTGTCCGCCCCCATAAGTGTCCCGGCCTCGCGGTCGAAATGGAAGAACTCGCGCCCCAATGATCGCACCGGAACCAAGCCATCCGCGCCGGTTTCGTCCATTTTGACAAATGCACCAAACCGGGCAATGCCGCTGATCCGGCCCGTGAATTCATTGCCGACACGCTCGCTCAGATACGCGGCCAGATAGCGATCAGTCGTGTCCCGTTCAGCCATCATGGATCGGCGTTCGGTATCTGAAATATGAGTCGCCGTTTCTTCGAGCCGGGTAATCTCGTCTTCGGTCAAACCGTCCGTGCCCCAACCGTGGGCTGAGATCAGCGACCGATGCACGACCAAGTCGGCATAGCGCCGGATCGGCGAGGTGAAATGCGCGTAGTTCCGCAGCGCCAGCCCGAAATGGCCGAAGTTTTCAGGGTTGTAATAGGCCTGTGCCATCGACCGCAGGGTGGTCAAGTTGATCAGTTCCGCATCCTCGGTCCCGGCGGCGGCGTTCAGCAGCGCATTCAGGTGTCGGGTTTGCAGCACCTGCCCCTTGGCAAGGTTCAATCCGGCGGCCTGCGCCGTTTCACGCAGGCTTTCCAGCTTCTCGGGCGCGGGTTCCTCGTGCACGCGAAACAGCAGCGGACGGCGCTTGGCGATCAGTGTCTCGGCAGCCGAAACATTGGCGAGGATCATGAACTCTTCGATCAACCGATGCGCATCCAACCGGTCGCGGAACGCCACGCTTTCAACATGACCCGTCTCGCTGAGCACGATCTTACGCTCGGGCAGGTCCAGTTCCAGGGGCTGTCGCACAGCCCGCGCTTTCTTTAGCGCGGCATAAGCGGCATAAAGCGGTTTCAAGACCGTTTCCACCAATGGCCCGGTGCGGTCGTTCGGGTTGCCGTCGATGGCCTCTTGCACTTCGGCATAGTTCAGCGACGCAACCGAACGCATCAACCCCCGCACGAAACGATGACCAATCTTGTTACCGTTCGCGTCAATCTGCATCCGCACAGCGACACAGGCACGCGGGACGCCTTCATGCAGGGAACACAGATCACCCGACAGCCGATCAGGCAGCATCGGCACCACGCGGTCGGGGAAATAACTTGAGTTGCCCCGCTTGCGCGCCTCGCGGTCCAGGGCCGAGCCGGGCAACACATAAGCAGCAACATCGGCGATAGCGACCCAGATCACATGTCCACACGGGTTCTTGGGGTCTTCATCCGCGTGCGCGTAACAGGCATCATCACGATCGCGCGCATCCGAAGGGTCGATGGTCAGCAGCGGCATATCCCGCAGGTCCTCGCGGCCCTTCAGGCCAACGGGTTTGGCATTGTCTGCCTCGGCAATGACCTTGTCGGGAAAGTCATCCGGGATACCGTGCTGGTGGATCGCGATCAGCGAAACAGCCTTGGGCGCGGTCGGATCACCCAACCGTTCAACAATGCGCGCGCGCGGCAGGCCCATGCGGTTTTTTGGCCCGGCCTGTTCGGCCTCGACCAATTCGCCGTCTTTGGCACCATGCACCGCGCCATCGGCAACCAGCCATTCAGTCTGGCCTGCCTTGTCGATAGGAACGATTCTGCCCCCTTCGGCCCCTTTGCGGAATATGCCCACGATCTTGCGCGGGTTGGTCCCGATTCGGCGGATCAGGCGGGCTTCGTAATTGTGATCTTCTTCGTGCACGACGGTCAGGCGGGCCAGAATGCGGTCACCCTCACCCAGAGCCGGGTCGCTGGCCCGCGCGATGACGAGAACGATGGGCTCGACGCCTTCGCCATGCCATTCCAGTGGACGGGCAAACAGATCACCATCGGTATTCGGGGCCTTCACCTGCAAGACACTGACAGGTGGGAGACGGTCTGGATCGCGATAGCTGCGCTTGCGTTTTTCAAGGTGTCCTTCGGCCTCAAGCTCTTTGAGGATGCGCTTGAGGTCAATGCGATCCGCGCCCTTGATACCAAAGGCTTTGGCGATGTCGCGTTTCGAGGTCAGGGTGGGGTTCGCCGAGATCCAGTCAAGGACCTCCTGCTTGGTGGGGATGCGAGTCATGCTTCCGGCGTAGCATGCGTTTGCGACCGCGTCATGACCAAAAAACCTCAGGGTTTCAGATCAGCAACCGTATCCACATCGCGCAGTTGGTCCAGCAGGGTCACACGGCAGTTTGGGATTGAGGCAAGTGTGTCGGCCAAAGCATGTTCTGTCGACCAGCGCACATCCCGGAACAGACCTGCGGGCAGCGCGCTATAACGCTGCGCACCGACCAGCCAATAGCCGCCATCCGGCGCGGGGCCGAACACCATCTGGGATCGCCCAAGCGCACCAAATGCACGGGCAATATGTGCACGCGAAATACCCGGAATATCCGCACCAATCAGGCAAACCGGCCCCTTGGGCATTCCGCGCAACATCCGCTTCATCCGGTCCCCCAGATCGCCGGAACCCTGCGGCGCGCGTGGCAGGTCAACGGGCCAGACACGGCTTACAAGGCCTTCTGCATCGGGCGACACGGCCAGCACATTCTGCCAACGGGGATCACGTAGCCTGCGGATCAAGGCGCGGGTCTGATGCCGAAACCACCACGCGGCACCAACCATGCCGATATCGCGCCCCAGCCGCGTCTTGACACGACCCGGTCTGGGTTCCTTGACCATGATCACCAATGTGCGCTGCATGGATCAGGCAAAATAATCCGTCAGGATACGGGTATAGATCGATTTGAGCTGCTCGATCTGCGCGACCTCAACGCACTCGTCCACCTGATGCATCGTGCGCCCGACCAAGCCGAACTCCACCACCGGACAATGGTCTTTGACAAAGCGCGCATCCGAAGTGCCCCCGGTTGTCGACAGTTCGGGTGTTACGCCGGTCTCGGCTTCGACCGCTTTGGCCACCAGATCCGACAAAGGCCCTGGTGGGGTCAGAAAACTTTCACCCGAAATACTGATCGTGACACCGATTTCGACACCGTACTGAGCTGCCACCTGATCCGCCTCTGACTGCAACCAGTCACTCAGGCTGGCTCCGGAATGCAGATCGTTAAAGCGGATATTGACCGCGCCGCTACATTGCGCCGGGATCACGTTGGTCGCGGCGTTTCCAGTGTCGATGGTGACAACAGCCAGCGTGGAGGCGTCGAAATGGTCCGTGCCCTGGTCCAGTTCATGGCTGGCAAGCCGGTCCATCAGCCGCGCCATTGCGGGCAGCGGGTTTTTGGCCCGATGGGGATAAGCCGAATGCCCCTGCACACCTGTAATCTTAAACCACGCAGTCATTGAACCCCGGCGACCGATCTTGATCATCTCACCCATTTTGTTCGGGCATGTTGGCTCACCTACCAGACAGACCGACATACACTCACCCGCGCCTTTCATGTAATCGAGAAGCGCAGTGGTGCCGTCCAACGCATCGCCTTCCTCATCACCAGTAATTGTCAGGACAATTGCCCCATCCGGAGGGGTGTCACGCACGAAATCCATTGCGGCAGCCGCAAAAGCCGCAACTCCGGATTTCATATCGGTAGTGCCGCGCCCATACATCACCCCATCCCGCACTTCGGCCCCGAAGGGCGGCGCAGTCCAGGCAGCTTCGTCTCCGACAGGGACGACGTCCGTGTGACCATTGAATCCGAAACTGCGCGCATGACCTTTCTGCCCCCAACGCGCGAAAAGGTTGCTGATACCGCCGCGATCGACGCGCGTGCAATCGAAACCTGCCTCCAACAGCACCGTCTCAAGCAAAACAAGTGCTCCGCCTTCTGAGGGTGTGACCGAAGGGCAACGGATCAGTTCGGCTGTCAATTGGACGGGATCAGTCATGCGGGGGCCTCTGGAACTGTGTCTGACGCGGGTTCGCGCACAGATTCAACGATTTGGCCGGTTTTCCAACCCCAATCCGTAAAAAAACGGTCATCCGAATATTTAGATATCAAAGCGACACCCCAATAAAACATGACACTTTACCCTGCGACCACCTTGCCGCCCGCCACAAATTCGCGTTACAGGGCCGCGAAACAGGTGAATTGAATATGAAGCGCGCCTTCTTCGCACTGATCTGCCTGACTTTCGCCGTCATCGCACAGCAAAGCCTGGCACAGTCCCTTTCGGTCACAACCGTGACCCGCCCGCCATTTTCCTATGTCGAGGATGGCGACGAAACCGGCTTCTCTATGGATTTGCTGGCGGCTTTGGCCGAGGCTCTGAACTGGGACTACACGGTCAACCGCGTCGAGGCGTTTTCTGACATGTTGGGTGCCGTGCAGAGCGGATCTGCAGACCTTGCCATCGCCAATATCTCGATCACCGCCCTGCGTGAAACGCAAATGGATTTCTCTCAGCCGATCTTCGAAGCGGGTCTTCAGATCATGGTACCCTCGGACGCGGTACGAAAACCATCGCTGTTGCAGGCCCTGCTCTCGAAAGAACTGTTCATCGCCATAGGGCTGGCCTTTGCCATTCTCCTCGGTGGCGGCATGTTGATGTGGAGCTTTGAACGCCGCGCCCAACCCTATTTCGACCGCGACTTGAACGAAGCGTGGTTCCCATCGTTCTGGTGGGCGCTGAACTTGGTTGTGAATGGCGGGTTCGAAGAGCGAATGCCGCGCACTCCGTTCGGTCGAATGTTGGGTGTCGTGCTGGTGGTGTCATCCTTGTTCATCGTTTCGGTGTTCACCGCCCGCATCACCTCGGTCATGACTGTGGACGCCATTACCGGCAGCGTGAATTCGGTGAACGACCTGTACGGCAAGACTGTCGGGACAATATCAGGGTCGACTGCGGCAAGTTTTCTGAACCGGCGCGAGATCGAGTTTACCAGCTATCCGGGGCTGAATGAGATGCTGGACGCTTTCAAGGCCGAAGATCTGGATGCCGTCGTATTCGACGCGCCGATCCTGTCCTATTTTGCGGCCCATGAAGGGCGGCGCATTGCGTCGATGACAGGTGGTGTTTTCCTGCGCGAAAACTACGGCATCGCTTTCCCGACCGGATCACCTCTGGTCGAGGATGTAAACCAGGCATTGCTTGGCTTGCGCGAAGACGGAACCTATGACGAAATCTATCGCAAGTGGTTCGGATCGCGGAACTAGGCCTGCGCCTCGTCTCCGAAAAACGGTGTCATCTGCGCGACGATCACTGCGTTTTCATCCAATGCTCTTTGCATCAGCGCACGTTCGTCCGCCTCGATATCGTGACCTTGCGCTTCACGCTCGGCCAATGTGCCGTATCCGGTGACATCCAGCGGTGCGGTGTCGGCCTGCTTCAGGATCGCGACCGTCTCACGCACGGCCTCGGCCTCATCCACGCCGCTGGCATAGCACATCAGCGCCGCACCGGTCGCCCCATCAGGCAGCCCGTCGCCCTCCTTGCGGCCAATCTGGACCAGAAGGGTATAGACTTGCTGACGCGAGGGTTTCTTTTGCTTCTCCATGCACCGGGCCATAGCCCCGCGCCGGTTCGCGGTCAAGCAGCCAACAATTGCAGGAGCCCCGCCTTGCCCCCATAGTACCCGGAATAAACCGATCCCGAATACAAAGGACGTCTTCATGCCCTACCCAGATTTCATAGCGAGTTTTCCCAGCCTCGACGTACCGTTCCCCGACGACGTGGTGCAAACGGCCGTGATCCGGTCGGATGCAGGGTTGGTGGCGTTCTTTACGTTTCTTCAGGATTTCGAATTGCCCTTACATTCTCACAAAGCCCAATGGGGCACAGTGGTCGAGGGTGAGATTGAATTGACCATCGACGGGCAGACCCGGACCTACCGCTCGGGCGACAGTTATTCGATCCCGTCAGGCGTGGAACATGGCGGCAAAATCAAGGCTGGCACGCGAGTCATCGATGTTTTCGAGGAACCGGACCGATATCCGATCAAGGGATAAGCTGGGAGAGAGACTCAGTGAACGCGAGTCTCGACCTCCCTCATTGATTGAAGGCCTCCGGCCTGAAAAGCTGTTGAGTTGAATCCGGCGGCTATGGTGAAACCGAAGGTGGTGGCAAATCCGATAGAGCTGAAATAAATACAGGAAGCACAGAAGTGGAAGCCATGCAGGGTGAGAGCCGCTAAGCAGCACTTCAAGGCAGGCTAGGGCCACAAGCTTGGTATCTGCCTTAGCCGACCTGACCCAAAGAACAAATAAGGCCGGAGCGTAACTGCTCCGGCCTTATGACATTCCCAGAACGATCAGTCCCGCAGCAATTCGTTGATGCCCGTTTTCGAGCGGGTCTTTTCGTCAACCCGCTTCACGATCACCGCGCAATAGAGACTGACATTGTTCTTTGACGGCATGGAACCCGCGACCACAACCGAATAGGGCGGAACCTCGCCATATACGACTTCTCCGGTTTCGCGGTCCACGATTTTGGTGGACTTACCAATGAACACTCCCATCCCCAGAACCGAGCCTTCGCGGACGATACATCCCTCGACCACTTCCGAGCGCGCGCCGATAAAGCAATTGTCTTCAATGATGGTTGGGCCAGCCTGCATCGGCTCAAGCACTCCGCCAATGCCAACGCCGCCCGACAGGTGCACATTCTTGCCAATCTGCGCGCAGGATCCGACGGTGGCCCAGGTATCAACCATCGTGCCTTCGTCAACATAGGCCCCGAGGTTCACGAAAGACGGCATCAGCACCACGCCCGGTGCAATATATGCCGACTTGCGAACCACACAGTTTGGAACCGCGCGGAACCCGGCAGACCGCCACTGGTTTTCACCCCAACCGGCGAACTTGCTGTCTACCTTGTCCCACCAGCCGCCGTCCTGCGGACCGCCCGGCTGGATTTCCATGTCCTTGATACGGAAGCCCAGCAGAACCGCCTTTTTGGCCCATTGATTCACGTGCCAGTCACCGGTTTCCAGCTTTTCCGCCACGCGCAGCGAGCCACTGTCCAGCGCATTCAGCGTATCCTCGATCGCCTCGCGCTGCTCGCCTGCGGTGGCGGGCGTGATTGTCTCGCGTGCCTCCCAGGCGGCTTCGATGGCGGCTTCCAGTTGCGCGTTGGACATGGGGTGTCTCCCTACAGAATCTGTTCACGTTGATTTGGCCTATACGCAAGCCCGACCCATGGCGCAATGCGACGTAGACGGGCCCAATTGCGTCTGAGGCAAAGGGTCATCAGCTTGCGCGCCGGATATGGCGGGTCAGGATCGCCGTTGCTGTGGCCATTTCCTTGCGCTTCAACGCCCGCACGATGGCCGCATGATCCGTGTCAGCCCGTTGCACCCATTTCAACCGCCATTGCGCGAACAAATGGCGTGCGCTTGCGATATGCAGATCGTCGATTGCGTGCAAAAGCCGAGGCAACCCGCAAGGTGTCAGGATGGCGCGATGAAACGTTCTGTTCAGAGCCTCCCATTGCGGCATCGACTGCGCCTCGTCACAGGCGATGCGTGCGTTTTCGATCTTCTCCAGCGCGACCGGAGACATGTTTTGCATCGATTGCTGCAACGCCAGCGTTTCCAACGCCACGCGCATTTCGATCACCTCCCGAACCTCTGCCGGGTCCAGCGCCGTAACCCGCATTCCCTTGCGTGGTTCATGCCGGGCCAACCCATGCGCCTCAAGCCGCAACAAGGCTTCGCGCACCGGAACATGGCTGGTATCGAAGGTTCGGGCAATATGATCCTGCCGCAGCTTTTCACCGGCTGCCAGCTCTCCGGTGATGATCCGCTGGCTGAGGCTTTGGTAAATCGTGTCGGAAATCATTGCAGTCATGGATTATAGATAAAATCCACCATCCACATCCACAACCCGATAATTTACCCAGCGAACGGGTCCGGCGCGATATTTGCACCGCACACCAGAACGGCCACGCGTTCACCCGGTTCAGGCCGATACGCACCCGAGGTCAAGGCTGCCAATGCGGTCGCGCCCGCAGGTTCTACCAGAATGCGATGCGCGCGCCAAAGCGCCAGTTGTGCCGCAGCGATGGCATCGTCAGACACCAGAACCGAACTCATACCCTGTGCCAGTTCAAAACAGATTTCGCCGATCCGCCGCGCGCCCAGCGCGTTTGCGGCGATCCCCGACACGGAAACATCGACCGGTTCACCAGCGCGCAACGCTGCATTCAACGCACAGGACGTTTCCGGCTCGACCGCCACAACCTTGCGCGCGCCACCGAACCAGGCCAGCGCCCCTGCGATCAGCCCGCCGCCGCCAACAGCGACCAGTACCGTATCCGCCTGCAAGCCCTGGGCGTCCCATTCGGCAAAACAGGTCCCTTGCCCCGCCACCGTGGCCGGGGCGTCATAAGCATGGATCTGCATTGCACCCGTCGTTGCCTCATGCTCTTGCGCTGCGGTCAGCGCGTTCGCGTATTCACCGGAAACAACGCTCAGGTCGGCACCGGTTTGCCGGATCAGTGCGATCTTGGACGGGCCCGCCAGTTCCGGCACAAATATCTTTGCAGGATACCCCAACGTCTGCGCGGCATAGGCCGCCGCCGCACCATGATTGCCACCGGATGCGGCGACCACACCCGCGGGTGGCACATCCGAGCTGAGCAGCGTATTGAACGCACCCCGCGCCTTGAAACTGCCAGTATGCTGCATGTGCTCGAGTTTCAGTTCAACCGGATAGCCGGGAATGTTGCTTTCCATAACCGGGGTCACCTGCGCATATCCCGCGATGCGGTCCCGTGCTGCCGATATTTCACTTTTCCAATTCATTCTCGTCTTTCCGTGACTGGCACTCTGCCCGCGAACCCTATAGCTGTTTGTCAAACACGCAAGCAGGGATCGATCACCGATGAGAGAAGACCGCCACAGTCCGTTTCGCGATGCGCAGACCGACCGCTCGACCGCAAAAGAGGTTCCGGACACACCGCAAACACGCTCTCCGGCCTACCGTCTGGCTTTCGCGGATGACGAGTTTCTGTGCCGGGACGAGCTGCGCCCTGTACGGTTGCAGCTTGAGTTGCTGAAACCCGAAATGATCATGACCGAGCGGGAGATCACGTCGACCATCGTCATGTTCGGCGGCGCCCGCATTCCCGAACCCTCGCAAAAGCACACCGCGCGGACAGAAACCCTGGCCGGTCTGTCGAAATATTATGATGAGGCACGCGAATTCGCGCGACTGATGACCGTGAAATCGAAAGAAACCGGATGCCGCGAGAATGTGATCGTCACTGGCGGCGGCCCCGGTGTGATGGAAGCCGGCAATCGCGGGGCACACGAAGCGGGCGGGTGCTCGATCGGGCTGAATATCGTGCTTCCGCACGAACAGGCGCCAAACAGTTTCGTGACGCCAGCGCTCAGCTTTAACTTTCACTATTTTGCGATCCGCAAGATGCATTTCCTGATGCGCGCCCGCGCCATCACCATCTTTCCCGGTGGGTTTGGGACTCTGGATGAACTGTTCGAATCCCTGACCCTGATCCAGACCGGCAGAATGGATCGCGTGCCATTCCTGCTGTTTGGCCGCGCGTTCTGGGAAAAGGTCATCAACTGGGACGCACTGGCGGATGCCGGTACGATCTCGGACGAGGATCTGGACCTGTTCCGCTTTGTCGATACCGCGCAGGAGGCGGCCGAGATCATCGAGAACTGGGAACCCGCCCCGCCCCGCGACGAAATTCCGGGGCGCTGAGCGATGAAATTCCCAAAGGCCGGCGAAATGCTCCACCTGCGTGGCAACGCGCTGTCAAAAGGCGAACCCGTCGCCCTTCCGCTGACGCAAAGCAGCATGTTCCATCTGCCCGGCGCGCCGGACGGTCACCCGACCTATGGCCGTGTCGATAACCCCACCTGGGTACATCTTGAGCATGTTTTGTCGCATCTGGAAGACGCACCCTGCCTCAGCTTCCCGTCCGGCATGGCCGCGATTTCTGCGGCTCTGTTTGCAACGGTGCAAGCCGGATCACGCCTTCTGATCCCTTCGGACGGGTACTATGTCACCCGTCTGCTGGCGGACCGGTTCCTTTCGCGTCTTGGCGTGACAGTTGAAGAGCGCCCGACCACTGCGTTTGCCGAAGGTGGTTTTGACGGGTTTGACGTTGTGTTCGTCGAAAGCCCTTCGAACCCCGGTCTGGACATGATTGACCTGACAGCCGTAGCTGATCAGGTGCGGTCTGCTGGCGGGGTGACGGTTGCCGACAATACGACGATAACACCGCTGGGTCAGCGCCCGTTGGATTTGGGCATCGACGTGGTCGTGTCGTCCGACACCAAGGCGATGGGCGGGCATTCCGACATGCTGATGGGTCACTTGGCCAGCCGCAACAGTGACATCATGGAACGGGTCGAGGAATGGCGGAGAGTCTCCGGCTCGATCCCCGGACCGCATGAAGCATGGCTGTTGCATCGCGGGTTGGAAACGCTGGACGTCCGGTTCGACCGGATGTGCAGCTCGGCTCAGGTAGTAGCAGAACGGTTGGCAGGTCACCCAGCGGTCAAGCAGGTCCGCTATCCTGGGCTGGCCGATGATCCGTCACACGTACTGGCGCAGGCACAAACGGCACGGTTCGGATTTCTGCTATCCTTGACTTTGGAAAGCGAAGACAAGGCCGAAGCCTTCATCAACACTTGCCCGCTTTTGCGCCCCGCCACCTCATTCGGTGGTGTTCACAGCTCGGCCGAGCGCCGCGCGCGCTGGGGCGATAGTGTCGACCCGGCCTTCATCCGACTGTCCGTTGGATGCGAACCGGTGGACGAACTGTGGCAAGCGATCGAGGCCAGCCTGAACGCGCTGTGATTACTTCTTCGCGGCACGCAGGTCCTTGAAAACGTAGATCGGCAGTACCACGCTGGCGATCAGCGCTCCCAGCCAGACAAGCAGCGTCGCCGCCAGCAGGTTCGAGATACCACCAACTGTCAGCCCCGACGCGATGAGGTCGGTCACCAGCAGGCCCACAAATGTCACGACCAGGGCGATCCCGCCTTTCAATGCGGGCGCTTTCTTTTCGCCAAGCTTCAGTATCAAGGGCTCGGCGATCACCTGAACGACGGTGAAAACAATCACAACCACGATAAATGAGATCGGTTTGATCGCGAAACCGGACAGTATCAGCGAAGCCAGCAACAACCCGATGGCATTGCCGGCCAGCAGGGCCAAAGCGGATTTGATTCTGCGCGACATGGGATGGCCTCCGTCAATCTACAATCAGAAATATGAAGATATTAGCAGGCTTCTGAGTTTTTTCGAGACAATTCAATCGCCTCTTCCTTTTGACCCGTTGAAAACACGTGGTAGAACACATTCATCAAGATCAGACCTGTCCCTGACCCGCGAGTGTGAGATGAGCGACGATCCCTATTCCGTCCTTGGCGTACCGAAGGACGCCAGCGCCGACGAAATCAAGAAAGCCTACAGACGTATTGCCAAGGAGTGCCACCCGGACCTGAAACCCGGCGATGCCAAGGCCGAGGCCAAATTCAAGGCCGCAGCTGCTGCGTATGACTTGCTGAAAGATCCTGAAACCCGCGCCCGTTACGACAATGGCGAAATCGACGCATCGGGTCAGGAACGCCCGCAACAACACTATTACCGGGACTATGCCGAGGCCGCTGGAAACCCCTATCGCGGGCGTCAGGCGGACCCGGACGACATGTCGGACATCTTTGCCGAATTCATGCGCGGCCGCGGTGGATTTGGCGGCCAGCAAAGGCATGAGTTTCATGCGCCGGGGCATAACCTGAATTATTCCCTGCAAATCAGCTTTCTGGATGCCGTGTTTGGCGCCAGCCAGAAATTGACCCTACCAGACGGCAACCGGATCGAGGTCAAGATCCCCGCCGGCATAACAGAAGGTCAGACCATCCGTCTGCGCGGCAAGGGTGCTCCGGGTTATGGCGAAGGCCCTCCGGGGGATGCGTTGGTGACCGTCACGGTCGCCAAACATCCGGTGTTTGACCGTCAAGGCGACGACATCCATATCACCCTGCCGATCAGTATCGATGAGGCCATTCTGGGCGGGAAAGTCGCCGCCCCCACCATCGATGGCGGTGTGAACGTCAATGTTCCGGCGGGCACAAGCAGCGGCAAAACCCTTCGCCTGCGCGGCAAGGGGGTGAAGAAACGCGGCTCGTCCCTGCGCGGCGACCAACTGATCGAATTGACTGTCTCGATGCCCGACAAGATCGATGATGATCTCAGGCAGTTCATGGAGACATGGCGCGAAACGCACCGCTACGATCCGCGGAAAGGAATGCCGTCATGACCCTGACCGAAAAGGAACTGATCGAAACCGTCTCGCGCCTGACCTCGGACCGCCTGACCGAGTATCTTGCGGCCGAAATCGTGATCCCTGAACAATCGGAGCAGGGGCTGGTCTATCACAGTATCGACGTTGCCCGGCTGGAACTGGCTTGCGAGTTGCACGAGCAATACGACATGGAGGCCGATGCGCTGTCGATGATGATCTCATTGATCGATCAGATGCATGGGCTGCGCGCTGAACTGCGTGAGGTTCTGAACGCAGTCGAGGCGCAACCCGAGCCGGTGCGCAAACAACTGATCGAGGTCATTGGCACAGCGCGGTTCCGTCGCAGATAACAGGGTTTTGGGCGCAATGATTTTGGCGTAGAAGGCCGCCTTGATCCTTTGTCAGGTAGCTTCCATGACCCAGCCCAGATCCGAATTGCTGATGCCTGCGGGCAATCTGCGCAAACTTAAGCTCGCCATCCTCTATGGGGCAGACGCCGTGTATTTGGGCACGCCGGATATGTCGCTGCGCACCAAGTCGGAGTTTTCGCTGGACGAGGTGATTGAAGGGGTCGAGTTCTGTCACAGCCATGGCCGGCGCGCCTACCTGACACTGAACCTGTTCTCGCATAACAAAGACATCCCGAAGCTGGACGAATATATCGACACGGTGCGCAAGGTGCAGCCCGACGGGTTGATCATCGCCGATCCAGGCGTGTTCCAATACGTCCGCGAGCGCGCGCCCGAACTGCCGCTGCATATCTCGACCCAGGCTAATATCTGTTCGTGGCTGTCGGTGAAGTTCTGGCAGGATCAGGGGGCCGAGCTGGTGGTTCTGGCGCGTGAGGTTTCCTATCCTGAACTGGTCGAGATCCGTGAGAAATGCCCTGATATAAAGCTAGAAGCCTTCGTGCACGGTGCTATGTGCATGACCTACTCGGGCCGCTGTCTGCTGTCGAATTTCATGGCCGAACGCGGGGCCAACCAGGGCAACTGCGCCAATTCCTGTCGCTGGAACTATGGTCTGAAACTGCGCCTCAAGGATGGCACACATCAGGAGCTGCGTATCACCGAGGAAAACGCCGACCTGTTCGAATTCCTGCTGGAAGAAGGCTGCCGCCCCGGTGACCTGATGCCCATCGAAGAGGATGATCGCGGCTCGTACATCCTCAACTCACGCGACCTCTGCATCATGCCGAAGCTGAACGAGTACCTGAAAATCGGTGTCGACAGCCTCAAGGTCGAAGGGCGCGGCAAATCGGAATACTACGCCGCGATCGTCGCACGAGCCTATCGTATGGCGATAGATGACTATTTCGCGGACCCCGAAAACTGGGACCCCAAGCCTTACATGCGTGAGCTCGAAACCGTCGGGAATCGCGGCTATACGCTGGCCTTCCACGAAGGGCGGCTGACCAATTACGCCCATGATTACGAACACACCGCATCCATCGCGCAATGGGAATATGCCGGGATCGTCACCGAAGTGACCGAGGATGCCTTTCTGGTCGAGGTGAAGAACAAGCTGGAACCGGGTGATGTGCTGGATTGCGTCTCGCCAGTTGCGCGCGACACGGTTCTGCTGCGGGTTTATGATTTCGAACGCGCCCATGATGGCGCACGGCTGGACGTCGTGCATGGCAGCACAAAAACCATCATTCGGATGCCTTTCACCCTGTTTGATCACGAGGATATCGACGATCTGCGCGCCCGTTTTCCGGTCTATTCAGTGCTGCGCAAGGAACGCGCCCTGACCGACGAACACTGGAGCCGCATTCGCTTTGACAAGCTCGTGCAGGGATTGGAAACCACCGGTCGCGACAACACAACTGCCTATGCAGGCCGTCGCGATGATCTGATTGAAAAGATTGGCCTAGACGGTAACGAACGCCGGTTCAAGACAAACCGCATCGGCACGGAAGGATGCTGCGGCAAGGGCTGCAACGGATGCCTGATCTTCTGGCAAGATGACAAATACGCGTTGGCCCGCGAGGTACTGTCCAAACGGAAGCAAGGCGAGCAACTCAGTCGCCGCGAGGCGACAGAACTCAAGCTGCCGGGTGAACCGGCTTAGTTTCCCACCCGATATTCTTCGGGGATAAAGAACGTATAGTCGCGATCCGCCACTTGTTCGTGACAGACGTGGCAATAGGCAACTTCGCTGGCACGGGCGCCCATGGTATCGCCAAACAAGGACCCGTCCGGCAGCACCATGATATAACGCCAGTCAGCAGTGTTCGGGCTGGTGCCTTCTGGCAGTTTTTCCATTATGAACATGGCGCCGGGGTGTATGTGACCTTCATCGGTCACCGTCATGCTGTCCTTGGCAAGCACCGATCCCACGGGCAGTTCTTCGCCCTGTTGCAATGTCCCATAGTTGTGCGCCATTCGGTTGGCATACGTGTTTACGTAACGCTGCCCGTGTGTGGCCGAGATATATGGCGCGTCGTTGAAAAGCGGCCAGCTTTGATAGTTTAGAACCAGATCCAGTTGCGCCGCAGCATACCCCCGTGCCATGCGGCGGCGCAGTGAATGGTAGTGAGCCGCGGCTTCATCCTTGCTCAGCTCTGCCGGATTTTCGATCGCGATATGAGCGTTGTGGCCATCCGCCGTTGCCAGCCCTGCTGAAACCAGAAGTATCGCGCACGCAATGGCCTTGTGCTGGAGAATAATTCGAAGATACGAGTCCATTATTACGACCCACCTGAAAATCAGTTCGCCTGAGCGCCACGTGACGACAGTGTTCTTATTCTAGCGGCTCCGAGAACTCTTACCAGCTCAGGTCCCGGAATCTCACCGCCTTGTGCATCGATTTGAACCTGCATCCTGCGGCATTGAATCATTAAAATATAGCAAATTATGCATATTGAATCAGCATCTGAAACATTAAGTTTACAGGCACACTTCATGCGTGCAGGCGGTCATCTTGGACAATCAAAGCACGACCACCCGATCCATGATGAACCGGACAGGAAAACTACCGGGTTAAACCGGCTTCGGACTCAATCTGTTTGCGTGATTTGCGGGCACGTTCGGTTGCCGATTTCAACTGACCGCACGCCGCCATGATATCCTCGCCCCGTGTCTTGCGAATGGGAGAGGCGTAGCCTGCCTGATAGATGATGTTGGCAAAAGCGCGGATGCGGTTGTTCGAGCTGCGCTTGTACGGCGCGCCGGGCCATTCGTTAAACGGGATCAGGTTGATCTTGGCCGGAATTTTGTGACGCTTGATGTGGTCGATCAAACGATGGGCATCCGCGTCGCTGTCATTCACACCGTCCAGCATCACGTATTCGAACGTGATCCGCTCGGAGTTCGAGGCATTGGGATAGCTGGCCAGCGCCTGCAACAACTCCTCGATATTCCAGCGTTTATTGATTGGAACCAGAACGTCGCGGGTTTCATCCGTGGTTGCATGGAACGAGATCGCCAGCAGACAGCCGATTTCCTCAGCCGTGCGCGCAATTTCGGGTACCACTCCACTGGTCGACAGCGTAATGCGGCGGCGCGACAGGGAAATCCCCTCGGGGTCCATCGCGATCTTCATCGCATCGCGGACGTTTTCGAAATTGTAAAGCGGCTCGCCCATTCCCATCAGAACGATGTTTGACAGAAGGCGCGTTTCATCCTTTGGCGCACCGGGGGTCGGCCATTCGTCAAGATCGTCGCGCGCCATCATGATCTGCCCGACAATTTCGGCAGATGTTAAATTACGTACAAGCTTCTGGGTGCCCGTATGACAAAACGAACATGTCAGTGTACATCCGACCTGAGATGATATGCACAGCGTTCCGCGATCTTCCTCGGGGATGTAGACCACCTCGACCTCGTGCCCGCCCGCGATACGGCACAGATATTTGCGGGTCCCGTCCTCGGATACCTGTCGGGTCACCACCTCGGGTATCTCGACCACAAAGTTGTCGGCCAGTTGCGCACGGTAGGCTTTGGCGAGATTCGTCATCTGGGAAAAATCGCGCACGCCCCATTGATAGATCCACTGCCAGATCTGACCGGTGCGCATCTTTGCCTGCTTTTCGGGCGTACCATGTTCGATCAGGACCTCGCGCAAACGGTCGCGGGTGAGACCGACAAGGTTCACCTTCCCCTCGGGCAATTTGCGAGGGAGGGTCATGACGTCTTGAGTGATCGGCGCTTTGGGCGACATTGTGGTACCTGCTGAGGCGTATCTTCGAGGATTCTGGCTTGGGATGCGCCTCTATATAGGAACCTGTACAAAGATCAAAAGGAATCGTTTCAGTCAGTTGGCAAAACTCAACAGTTCTTCAACGCGTGCCCGCCCTAAATTCACCCGGCATGATGTGATTGCGATACCTGTACCCGAACCGCCACCAAACGACGCGCCGACGGCGGTGCAATGCGTATCGCGATAGGTTTCCCAGGCTTGTTGCGCCGCTATGAGGGCAGGTTCAGCCACTATCCGCCCGGTGACCTCATCCAACTCCTTGGCAGATTGTACCGCCAAATCAAAACTCACCCGCAGAGCGCTCGAGACCCGTGTGTCCATCTCTCCGACGCAGGATCCGATTTCGACTTGTGATCCGGCGTCGGAACATTCCAACGCCGGGTCGGCGGTTGCGGTGGCTGGCAAAAGCAGCGCGATCAAGATCAGACGCATGGCCGCCTCATTCAAATATTCGGCAGGGGTCAGGCCAGAGTAACATGTTTTGCCAGAAAGGTTTAGATGCAGGTTGGCCCCCTGAACCAACGGAAATGCAGTTCCGCGTCAGACACCCGCGGGTGGGACATAGCAATCTTCGGCATCCAGGGTCTTGACCGGATCATTCGGCCCGCATTGTTCGCCTGTTACAGGGTAAGTCTCGCCCTTGTTTTCACAGGCGCTCAGCAGCATGGCCGATATCATCATCAGCGCGGCAAGAGATTTGTTCAGCATGGTGGCAACTCCTTGGTTTCTCTTGAACTGATTAGTTCAGAAACCGTCAGAGCTCACATTGATACGGATCAAGTAAACGGGTTGATCCTGCGTAAAGGTACAGGGGAGCGTAAAAACAATAAAAGCCCCGCCAAAGACGGGACCATTTGCTTAGGTCGGGGTGCTTACTTGGTGCAGCGCTTTTCGGCGTCTTCGATTGCTGCGGTAAAGCCCAGCAGCGAGAAGGTGTCCTTGGTTTGCGTGCCGCGTTCGGACCGGGCGGTCAGAACAGCCTCGGTTCCGCGTTTCAGCGCGGTGACGATCTTGGCGTCATCTGCATCTGACGCAGGCCAGGCCCACTCACCTTCGGTGAACAGTTCAAACTCGGACCCGTCGACATTCAGGTTCACTGTCGATCCCGGTGCAAACGGATAGCCGCCGGTAAAGGTCACTTGTCCTTTGACCTCGGCATTGGGCCGATAGAACACAAACAACAGGATGTCGCTGCGCCGCACGGATACGACGCGCCCGCCCCGGGTGTTCACGGTTTCCTTGGGGGCCGAAACGCTCCAGCATTCGGTGGGATCATCTTCGACAAAAACGCTCCAGTCCGTTTTTGCAGCAACCCGGTTTGTGCTTGTCGCCTGCTGGGCGATTGCAGAAGTCGCGGCGATGCCTGCCACACACAGGCCCGCAATCGTACGAACGAGCATTGATCCCATTTGTCCAGCCTCCTAGCTCGACCGATACCTCAAATCCATCGGACATGGCTGCGAACCCTTCCGGCCCGTCTATTCCGTTGCGCATTCCGATGATTGCCGACATACACACACTAACGCAGGTTTCGCCACAGGCGAAAGGGCGATTGGCAGAATTTTGCGCATTAATTTCGGAGGTCCAGATGACGCAGCCCGTAGCAATGACAGAACTGTGGCGTGGCAACTTGCTGGAAAGCCTGCATCTGGGCCACGCGGTCATCTGCGACGACTCCGGCCAGATCGTGCGCAGCTGGGGCGACCCGCAGGCGGTTATCTATCCGCGCTCTTCCGCCAAGATGATTCAGGCGCTTCCGCTGGTCACGTCGGGAGCCGCTGCAAAATACGGATTGAACAGCGAACATCTTGCGTTGGCCTGCGCGTCCCACAATGGGGCCGCGATCCATACCGACCGCGTGACAGCGTGGCTTGATCATCTGGGGCTGAGCGAGCACGACTTGCGCTGCGGGCCACAGGAGCCAGCGGACACTGCCGCGCGGGATCGGCTGATTCTGGCGGATGACACCCCGTGCCAGATCCACAACAATTGTTCCGGCAAGCATTGTGGTTTCCTGACACTGGGTCAGCATATGGGCGCAGGACCGGAATATCTGGAAATCGACCACCCGGTGCAGCAGGCCTGCCTGTCTGCCATCGAAGAGACGTCAGGCGAAACCAGCCCCGGTTACGGTATTGACGGCTGTTCCGCCCCGAATTTCGCCGTGTCACTGGCCGGGCTGGCCCGGTCGATGGCGTGGTTCGCAAGCGCCTCGGATCGGTCCGACCGTTCCAGCGAGGCGGCGGTTCAATTGGTGGCAGCGATGGTGAAGCATCCGGAACTGGTTGCCGGTGAGACCCGTGCCTGCACCGAACTGATGCGCGCCATGAACGGGCGCGTCGCCATCAAGACCGGGGCCGAGGCGGTGTTTGTGGCCATCATCCCGGAAAAACGCATGGGCGTTGCGTTGAAGATCACCGATGGCACCACACGGGCCAGCGAATGTGCCATCGCCGCCATTCTGGTGAGCCTTGGTGTGCTGGAGGCCGATCACCCGGCCACCCGCAAATTCATGAACGCCACGCAATACAGCCGCCGGGGGCTGGAATGCGGCGTGATCAAACCTGCGCCGGGTTTCCCCGGCTAAGGCCGCTACATCTCGATCTCGTGCACCTCGGCAACCTCGACCGAGCCCGAACCGTTGACGACCATCGGACAACCCTTGGCCATCTCGGTCGCGGCTTCGATGCTGTCGGCCTTAATCACGGTAAAGCCCGAAGCCGGGTTCGCACCGCCATTGTCGACAACCCCGCTGCTGCTGACCGTATAGGATTGTCCGACCGGGTTGCCGGGGATCTCTAACGCTTCGGCCATACCCTGAAACCATGCGCCCCAAGCGGCCATGGTCGCCTCGATCTCGGCGGGGTCGGTCGGGGTGTGTCCCCCGTGATAGACAAACAAATATTGGGGCATATCGCTCCTCCCTGATGAAACGTTATTTGCACTTCGCTTCGAGTTTGCGCAGCGAAGACGTCCAGCCCTGATTGTGGTTCGCGGCTGCTTCGGCATCGGCCAGTTCGCGGTGGTCCAAAACCAGGCGTGACCCCGTGCCTGTCGCTGTGACTGTAAAGATGACGTGGCTTTCGGCCCCGCGCTGATCCTGATCGTCATGCCAGCCCCAGGTAAACCCCACCGAGTTTGGCGGGTCGACATGCGTGACGTGGCCCGAGACCTTGTATTGCTGGCCCTCGCCGTTTTCCATGACCGAATACCACGGGCCGGTGCGCGAGAAATCCAGATTGTGTTCAGGCACGTGCATCCCTTCGGGCCCCCACCATTGCAACAACCGGCTGCCGTCGCTGATCCATGCAAACAGGTCTTCTGGGCTGACGGGGAAGTCCCGTTCCAGTTTCAGGTCGGCCATGAATTCTCCCTTTCGATGATATCACTGAGGCGATCGAGGCTGCTTTCCCAGAATTGCCGTTTGGAGATCGTCCAGTCGGCAATCATCCGCAGCCCGTCGGGCCGGATGGAGTACATCCGTTGGGTGCCCCGCACGCGCTGTTCAACCAGCCCGGCTTCGCGCAATACTTTCAGATGGCGCGAAATCGCAGCGCCGGACATTCCGCGCCCTTCGATCAGGTCACCGGCGGGCAGTTCGCCCTGCTCCATCAGTTGCTCGACAATCGAGAACCGGGTGGCATCGGACAAAGCGGAAAAGGTGGTCAGAAGCGTGCTCATGACCTCTATTTAACACAAATGTTAAATAATGGAAAGCCCTGTCAGGATTCGGCAAAATCCGCGCGACTATACCCTTGCAGATAAAGCAGTGCCGTCAGGTCGCCGTGATTCACCCGCACGTCGCATTTTGCGGCCACCGACGGCTTGGCATGAAGCGCAACCCCGGTCCCGGCCCGCCCCAGCATGCCCAGATCATTTGCCCCGTCGCCCACGGCGATCACGTCACTTTCGGACAGGCCAAGGCGTGTGGAGATCTGTTCAAGCGCTTCGATCTTGGCCTGACGTCCCAGAATAGGACGCGCCACATCGCCCGTCAGTTTGCCATCTGCGGCCAGCAGAGTATTGGCGCGGTTTTCATCGAACCCCAGCAGCTCTGCCACCCGCGCGGTGAAGGCGGTAAAGCCACCGGACACCAGCGCAGCATAGGCTCCGTTAGCCCGCATCGTTGCCAGCAACGCCTGTCCGCCGGGCATCAGGGTGATCCGTTCGCGCAGGACTTTGCCAATGACGCTTTCATCCAGATCCTTCAGCAGACCAACCCGTTCGATCAGGGCACCTTCGAAATCCAACTCTCCGTTCATGGCGCGGGCGGTGATGTCCTTGACCCTTTCGCCGACGCCAGCCTCATCCGCCAGTTCATCAATGCATTCCTGCTGGATCATGGTGCTGTCCATATCGGCCAGCAGCATCTGTTTGCGCCGCCCCTGTGCGGGCTGCACAATCAGGTCCACGCCCATGCCCTGCAAGTCTGCCCAAACGTCCCAGCGATTGGCGGGCATGTCGCGCAGGTCAAACTCGACCGCCTCGTCCGGGCTGAGCCACAGGACATCCCCACCGCCCCACGCGTTGCGCAGCGATTCCGGCAAGGCACGGTCCAGTGAGGGTGCAGCCGGGTTGGTCAGCAAAGTGGCGACATACATATTAAATCTCCAATGTCATACCCAGGCGAGCAGACTCAGGGCGTCAACGGTGTTCGACCCTGTTCGGTCAGTTCCCAGCAATTCTGTCCCTCGAATGCGGCGACGCCCGTCGGGCGTCCGTACCCGGCCCCCGTGTCCAGATTGATCCGGTTGCCATAATGCGTCGCCTGATCCACAGGCGTGTGTCCATGAACGATCAGTTTGGGATGCGGGCCTTGGTAGTCGTGGAAGTCCTGTCTGATCCAGATCAGATCACTTGCCTGCTGTTCATTCAGTGGCACACCCGGACGGATACCCGCGTGAACAAAGGCAATCTCGGGCGTCTGATGCATCACCACCAGATCGCGCAGAAAGGTCAGGTGCGATTTCGGCACGGCTGCCTGTGCCATCCGGTGCAGGTTTTCAAGGCGAATCTGACCTTCGAATTCCACCCCATAGCTGCGCAGGGTGTCGATCCCGCCCAACCTGTCATGCAGCCAGTGGTATCCCACCAACAAATGCGGATCGTGGCGCGGAGTGTCCTCCATAAACCAGGCAAACATGCGGTCGTGATTGCCCAGCAGAGTGATCCAGTTTCGGCCAGCATCACGCCCGGCAATCAGGCGGTCGATCAGCCCGCGACTGTCAGGGCCGCGATCCACGTAATCACCCAGAAACACGATCTGAGCGTCGGGGCCGCCATCGCTTTGGATCAGGGACAGCGCGCGCTCCAGCTCGGCCACCTGCCCGTGCAGATCACCAATAACATAGACAGGCTGTGTCATAGAAATACTCCGGATGTAATTTTCGCTTGCTTTTGCCCCAGATCGCTATCGGAGAGAACAATTGACCCGATCGCAGGTGCAACCGGGTCGTGAACTGTTCCTCAAACTCAACAGCCCCAATCAGGCGACGTCGAATTCCAGCGGCTTGATCTGCGTGAACAGGCCTGTTTCGGCAAGCTTCGCCCGCGCTTCGGCCGGGACCGGTTCGTCGACATAGAGCAATGCAATCGCTTCGCCTCCGGCCTCGGATCGGCCGAGGGTAAAGTTGGCGATGTTGACGTTGTTTTCACCCATGGTTTGACCCAGCGTGCCGATGATGCCGGGCACGTCTTCGTTGGTGGTGTACAGCATATGAGCGCCGACCTCGGCATCAATATTGATGCCCTTGATCTGGATAAAGCGCGGCTTGCCATCGCTGAACACCGTGCCAGCGATCGACCGTTCACGCTTGTCCGTTACGACCGTGACTTTGATATAGCCATCAAAAACACCCGACTTGTCCTGATTGGTGGTCGAGATTTTGATCCCGCGCTCTTTCGCGACCACAGGGGCCGAGACCATGTTCACCTCGGGGTTGAACTTTTTCATGATCCCCGCGACCACCGAACAGTTCAGCGCGGCCAGGTTCATTTCAGCGGCCACACCGTCATAAAGGATGTTGATCGCCTTGACCGGCTCATCCGTCATCTGGCCGATGAAGCTGCCCAGATGACCTGCCAGCTTGATCCACGGCCCCATCAGCTTGGCTTCTTCCGCGGTCACGCTGGGCATGTTCAGCGCGTTCTCGACCGCGCCTGTCAGCAGGTAGTTCGAAATCTGTTCAGCCACCTGCAAGGCCACGTTCTCCTGCGCCTCGGTCGTCGCCGCGCCCAGATGGGGCGTGCAGACCACGTTGGGCAGGTTGAACAATGCGTTGTCCTTGGCGGGTTCCTCGCTGAACACGTCAAAGGCCGCTCCGGCAACATGGCCGGATTGCAGCATCTCGGCCAGCGCCACTTCATCGACCAGACCGCCACGGGCACAGTTGATGATCCGTACACCCTTTTTGGTTTTGGCCAGATTCTCGCGGCTCAGGATGTTGCGAGTCTGATCCGTCAGCGGCACATGCAGGGTGATGAAATCGGCGCGTGCCAGCAGTTCGTCCAGTTCGACCTTTTCGACGCCCATCTTGGAGGCTTTCTCTTCGCCCAGATAAGGATCATAAGCGATGACTTTCATCTTCAGGCCAAGCGCGCGCTCGCACACGATGCCACCGATGTTCCCCGCACCGATCACGCCCAGTGTCTTGTTCGTCAGCTCGATCCCCATGAACTTGGACTTTTCCCACTTGCCCGCATGGGTCGAGGTGCTGGCCTCGGGGATCTGCCGCGCCACGGCGAACATCATCGCGATGGCGTGCTCGGCGGTTGTGATCATGTTGCCGAAGGGCGTGTTCATCACGATCACACCTTTTTTCGAGGCCGCCTCTTTGTCGACATTGTCAGTGCCGATCCCGGCGCGGCCGATGACCTTCAGCCTGTCGGCTTTTTCCAGCAGGGTCGGTGTGACCTTGGTGGCCGAACGGATGGCAAGACCGTCATATTGACCGATCACCTCGGCCAGCTTGTCCTTGTCTTTGCCCAGCTCGGGCATGAAATCCACGTCGATGCCACGGTCGCGGAAAATCTGCACTGCGGTTTCGCTGAGCTTGTCGGATACCAGTACTTTGGGAGCCATTTTGCTTGGTCCTTTGAATTCTTCAGGGGGATAGCGGGCTGACGCCCGCCCTATAACGGTGATGGGGTAGGCCGGGCTTCAGCCCGGCACATGAAACTCAGGCAGCCTGCGCCTGCGCTTTGATCTCGGTCGCAAAGGCCCAGGCCAGCCAGGGCAGCATCGCCTCGATATCCGAGGTTTCAACCGTACCGCCGCACCAGATGCGCAGACCTGCTGGCGCGTCGCGATAGGCACCGATATCCAGCGCGATATTCTCGGTCTCAAGCCGCTTGGCGACTGCCTTGGCAAAGGCTGCACCGTCCTGAATACGGGCATCGGTGAACTTCAGGCAGACGGATGTGTTCGAACGCGTCGCCTCATCCTCGGCCAGATTGGCAATCCAGCCGTTCTGGTCGCAGAACGCGTGTACCGCACCCGTATTGGCATCCGCCCGCGCGATCAGCCCCTGCAATCCGCCCACCGAGCGGGCCCAGTCCAGCGCAAACAGATAATCCTCAACCGCCAGCATTGACGGTGTGTTGATCGTTGCCCCGGTAAAGATGCCCTCGATCAGCTTGCCACCCTTGGTCAGGCGGAAAATCTTGGGCAGCGGCCATGCGGGGATATAGCTTTCCAGCCGTTCAACCGCACGCGGGCTAAGGATCAGCATCCCGTGGGCTGCTTCGCCGCCCAGCACTTTCTGCCAGCTGAAGGTCGTTACATCCAGCTTGTCCCAGGGCAGATCCATCGCAAAGGCCGCCGAGGTTGCATCACAGATCGTCAGGCCCTGGCGATCATCGGCAATCCAGTCGCCATTGGGCACCCGAACACCCGAGGTGGTGCCGTTCCACGTAAAGACCACGTCATTTGCGAAATCGACCGAGGCCAGATCAACGATCTGCCCGTAATCCGCGGTTTTCACCTCGGCGTCGATTTTCAACTGCTTGACCACATCGGTCACCCAGCCGGACCCAAAGCTTTCCCAGGCCAGCATCTCGACCTTGCGCGCACCCAGCAAAGACCACAGCGCCATTTCAACCGCGCCAGTGTCCGAGGCGGGAACGATGCCAACGCGGTAATCCGCCGGAATGCCCAGAATCTCGCGCGTGCCTTCGATGGCCGCCTTCAGCTTGTCCTTGCCGACAGCGGCGCGGTGCGACCGGCCCAATGCGGCATCGGCCAGTTTTGTCAGGTCAAATGTGGGGGGTTTGGCACAGGGGCCCGAAGAAAAGCGCGGATTGGCCGGCCGCGTCGCCGGTTGTTCGATCGTCATGTGTATTACCCTTCCAGATACACGCCCCTCGTTGGGGAGGGGTGTCCCACGGACAGACCTAGGGGGCCTTCGCATCTGCAGCAAGCGGAAAAGACGCTTTACCGGGTAAAAACGACATCTGAAACGGGCACAAATCAGAACACGCGTTTCCGATTGGCGAAAAACCCCGCCGATGTTTCGGCGGGGTTTGTCTGTGTTACTCTGCGGCGTCTTCGTATGCGTCCATTGGTGGGCATGTGCATACGAGGTTTCGGTCGCCGTATGCGTTGTCGACGCGGTTGACGGGGGACCAGTATTTGTCGACGCCCATGGAG